>DASSRK010000051.1:0-94471 GCA_035701825.1 Steroidobacteraceae bacterium | reverse complement strand
TAGAAAACGAGGAATGTCCCCATTTACATTTATCATCGCGCGATGCCAGTCGCCGAGATCGCACAGGTACGCGCGCAAATCGATGCCCTGTACCGCAAGGATTCGCGGCGCGTGCTCGCCACGCTGATCCGCCTGCTGGGTGACTTCGAGCGCGCCGAGGAGGCGCTCAGCGATGCGTTCCGCGCGGCCGTGGAGAAGTGGCCGTCGGAAGGCATCCCGCAGAATCCCACGGCCTGGCTGGTGTCCGCCGGGCGCTTCAAGTCCATCGACAAGCAGCGGCGCGAGGCGCGCTTCGAGCACCTCGAGGACCGGCCGGACGTCAGCGAGTCGCTCGCCGACCAAACTACCCCACCGGACGAACCCGAGCTGCTCGAAGACGACCGGCTGCGCCTGGTTTTCACCTGCTGCCACCCGGCCATCGCCTCGGATGCGCAGGTGGCACTCACGCTGCGCGAGGTGTGTGGACTCACCACCGAGGAGATCGCCGCGGCTTACCTCACGCCGGCGCCGACGCTCGCGCAACGCATCGTGCGCGCCAAGAACAAGATCCGCGACGCGAACATCCCCTACGAGGTTCCGTCGCGCGAGGACCTGCCCGCGCGGCTCGATAGCGTGCTGCGCGTCATCTACCTGGTATTCAACGAGGGCTATCTCGCCAGCCGCGGCGAATCCGCGACGCGCGCCGATCTGTCGGCCGAAGCCATCCGCCTCGGGCGCCTGGTGCTCGAGCTGTTGCCCGAACCGGAGGTGCGCGGCCTCCTCGCGCTCATGCTGCTGCACGAATCGCGGCGCGACGCCCGCGCCGACGCGGCGGGTGAACTCATCCTCCTCGACGAGCAGGACCGCAGCCTCTGGAAACGCGAGCTCATCGAGGAAGGCGGCGCGCTGGTACGCACCGCGCTGCTGAGCGCCGCGCGCCCGCCGGGACCGTATGCGCTGCAGGCGGCCATTGCGGCCGTCCATGCCGAAGCAACCAGGCCCGAGGACACGGACTGGCGCGAGATCGTCAGCCTCTACGACCTGCTGCTCGCCCAGCACCCCTCGCCCGTGGTCGCGCTCAACCGCGCCGTGGCCGTGGCCATGCGCGACGGACCCGAGCGGGGCCTGGCTGCCCTCGAGGCCTTGCTCGCGGATGGCGAACTCGACAACTACCAGCTCGCCCATGCGGCGCGCGCCGACTTCTGCCGGCGCCTGGGCCGGCATGCCGAGGCGCGCCAGGCGTATGCGCGCGCCATCGAATTGACCGCCCAGGGCCCCGCACGGCGTTTCCTGGAGCGGCGACTGGCGGCCCTGCCCGCTTGAGCCCGAGTTTGCCGGATTGCATGCTCCGGCCATTCCCAGGCGCTTACGCGCCACGAAGGACAACACCGCCGACGCGGCGGTGTCCGTCAGATCAGTTGCCTGGAACGTTGCTACCCGGTGTCGAAATTGCGGTCTGCCGTTCGACCACTTCATGAGCCGGCGCCGTGTGGCCCGCACAAGGAGCGAATCGTGAAATACCTCTGCCTGGTTTACCTCTCCGCCGAAAAGTGGAGCGCCTGCCCGGATTCGGCCTGCGCCGCCTACGCCGGCGCCCTCAAGGACAGCGGCCACCTGATCGACGGCACGCCGCTGCACCCGGTGCACACCGCGACGACCGTGCGCGTGCGCAATGGCGCGGCTTCGATCACCGACGGGCCGTTCGCCGAGACCAAGGAAGCGCTGGCCGGCTTCTACCTGATCGACGCGCGCGACCTGAACGAAGCCATCCAGATCGCCGCGAAGATCCCCCCGGCCAAGTACGGCAGCATCGAGATCCGCCCGACGCGCGAGCTGGTAGTGGACGACCAGGTGCGCGTGGCCGCGGCCGGCGCGGCGCCCTGATCTCAGACCCACGGCGCGAGACCACCATGCATTCCCAGATCTACGTGAACCTGCCGGTGAAGGACCTGAAGCGTTCGGTCGCCTTCTACACGCAGCTCGGTTACACCTTCAATCCACAATTCACCGACGAGAACGCCACCTGCATGATCGTCGGCGAGAACCTGTTCGTGATGCTCCTGGTGGAGAAGTTCTTCAAGAGCTTCACCAACAAGGACATCGTCGACACCAGCAAGGCCACCGAGGTGTTGACCTGCGTCTCCTGCGACGGCAAGGCGCAGGTGGACGAACTGGTCGCGAAGGCGTGCGCCGCCGGCGCCAAGGTGCCGCGCCAGGCCCAGGACCACGGTTTCATGTACGCGCATGGCTACGAGGACCCCGACGGGCACACCTGGGAGCTCGTTTATATGAGTGGGCCTCCGCCGCACGCCTGAGGTGCTTTGCAAGCCGTTGATTCCTCGAGAGGACTTCGAGCATCCGGGGGTCGCCGGGGCGCGTTCAAGTGAAGCCGGTTCCGGCCGTTAACGGGGCGGGTCAATCCGGGCTTACCCCGCATGAACGCAACGCTGTCATCCGCCAACGACCAGGTCGAACGTCTGTTGAACGAGTCCGTCACCACGGACTCCCTCGAGCTGCCGCCGCCGCCGCAGGTCGCCGCCGAGATCATGAAACTCACGCGCGGCGAGGTCGCCGGCGACGTGGCCGCGGACGCCAGCGCCGCCCAGCTCGCGCAACTCATCCAGCGCGACCTGTCGCTCGCCGGCCAGGTCATGCGCGTGGCGAACTCGGCGCTGTACGCGCGCCGTACTCCCGTGGTCACGCTGCCGCAGGCCATCGCCTGGCTCGGCATCCGCGAAATCCGCAACATCGCCTTCGCCGTGGCCATCCATGGCCAGGTGTTCAACACGACTTTCTTCCGCCACCAGATGGCCGACCTGTGGCGCGAGTCGGTGACCGTCGCGCTGTTCGCGCAGGAAGTCGCGCGCCTGAAGCGCCGCAACGTCGAGTCCGCCTACCTGTGCGGCCTGCTGCACCGGGTCGGCATGGCGGTGATCCTGAATCGCGCCGGCGCCGCCGCCATCAAGCATGGGCTGAATCCCGAGCCCGGCCAGATCCTGTCGCTCGCCGCGCGCCACGAAGCGCGCGTCGGCACGCATGTGGGCATCGCGTGGAGCCTGCCGCCGGCGGTGGCCGCCTCCATCGCGCATTGGCGCAATCCGCCCGACGCGGAGTTGTCGCGCACCGAGGTCATGGAAGTCGCGCTCGCGCGGCAGATCTCCGACGAGATGCGCACGCCCGGCGCGGGCGGTGAACTTCCCGACTCCATGCTCGGGCCGGTATCGCGCTGGATGGACGAGCTGTCGATCTACCCCGACGAGCTCTTCTCCATCATGGCGCAGCGCGCGGCCATCGCCGCGACCGCGGAGAGCTACTCGTGAGCCCGCTGAGCTTCGACGTCGTGGTCATCGGCTCGGGCCCCGCGGGACAGCAGGCCGCGATCCATGCCACCAAGGCCGGCAAGCGCGTCGCCGTGATCGAGCGCGAGCGCCACCTGGGCGGCGCCTGCGTGCACACCGGCACCATCCCGAGCAAGCTGCTGCGCCAGCACGCGCTGCGGCAGCGCGTGAGCCGCGTCGACCTGTCCGGCGCGCCCATCCGCTACCTGCTCGACGGCGCCGGCGAAACCATCGCCGCGCACGACGCCTACATGGCGGCGCAGCTCGAGCGCAACGGCATCCAGCTGCTGCGCGGCCGCGCGAGCTTCGCGGCCTGCGCTGCGGTCGTGGACGCGCCGCACGAGCTCAGCATCCTGCACACCGACGGCACGCGCCTCGCGGTGCTCGCGCCGCGCATCATCATCGCCAGCGGCTCGCGTCCCTGGCAGCCGGGACACCTGCGCGTCGACCACGAACACGTGCTCGACAGCGACTCCATCCTGTCGCTGGCCTACCTGCCGCGCAGCCTGGTGGTGCTCGGCGGCGGCATCATCGCCAGCGAGTACGCCGCCATGTTCGCGGCGCTCGGCTGCCAGGTCACGCAGGCCGACCAGCTCGACCAGCCACTGTCGTTCCTCGATCCCGAGCTGACCGCGTTCTACCTCGACGAGCTGCAGCGCAACGGCGGCGAGTACCTGCCGAACGTACGCGCCACCGGCACGCGCTTCGATGGCGTCTCGCAGGTGCACACGGATTTCGCCGATGGCCGCAGCCTCACCAGCGACAAAGTGCTGGTGGCCACCGGCCGCCGCGCCAACGTCGACGGCCTGAACCTCGCGCCCGTGGGCATCGCATTGACCGAGCAAGGTTACGTGCGCGTCGACGAGGACCTCATGACCACGGTGCGCGGCGTCTACGCCGCGGGCGACGTCATCGGCCCACCGTCGCTGGCCTCGGTCTCCATGGAACAAGGCTCGCGCGCGGCCAGCCACGCGCTCGGGCTGCTGGTGGCCTCGGACCCCGTGTCGCGCCTGCCCTCGGGCGTCTACACCATTCCCGAGATCGCCACCGTCGGGCTCGACGAGCACGGTGCGCGGCGCCACTTCGGCGGCGCGCTGGTGGGCCGCGCGAGCTTCGCCGACATCACGCGCGGGCGCATCGACGGCAACCATCGTGGGCTGCTGAAACTCATCGCGGATCCGGCCGGCCGCCGCGTGGTCGGCGTGCAGATCGCGGGCGAAGGCGCCACCGAGCTGGTGCACATCTGCCAGCTCGGCCTCGCGGCCGAGCTCGAGGTCGATGCCTACGTCGACAACGTGTTCAATTTCCCGACCATGGCCGAGGCGTACCACGTGGCGGCGCGCGACATCGTGCGCCAGCGTGGGGCGGCGAACGCGACTTCGATCAACGAGGTATTGGCCGCTACGGCTTGAACCGCTGGAACCTGCCGTCGCGGTACACGAACAGCTGGCTCGTGAGACTGTGCGAGCTTCCGGCCAGCTGCTCGCGGGCGAGGCGCGCGATTTCGGCGACGCCCGCGGCATCCTTCGAGCCGGTGAACAGCAGCACTTCGCGCGTGGGCACCGCGACCACGAATTCACCGTCCACCTTCAACTGGTCGCCGGTCCACAACGACTCGACCAGCAACAGGCTCGGCACGTAGTCGGCGCCCGCCACGAGCATCGATACGTGCTCGCCCTGGTGCAGCTCGATCCCGGGCAGGATGTGCTGCAGGTTGTAGATCGCGAGCTCGCGCAAGTCCTCGCGCTTGATGCCGGCCTTCTCGAGGTCGGCGGCCTGGAAGTAGCGGATGTTCCGCGGTGTGTCCTCGGCATAGACGATGACCAGGTCTTCGTTCAGTACGTCGAAGACATTTTCCATCGGCGCGCTGCCCGGCTGGTCCCGGTGGGCGCGCCTGATCTCGTCCAGGAACGAACGGTCCTTGATCACGGGCACGATGTTGTCGCGGTTGAGTGGCCCGTCACCGATCTCCTCGGTCAGGCCGGCGACATAGGTTGCGATGATGGCGTCGGCCTGGGCCGGATCGCGCAGCGTGTCGTTGTAGGCATTGTCGAGATTGAACGTCGAGCGCACGCCCTGCGCATCGATGCTGCGCAACTGCAGGGGCTTGACGACTTCGATCTTGCTGCCCGGCATCGCCTCGAGCAGCGCTGCGGCGAACTGGCGCGTGAACTCCTCGCGCGACATGGACGCGGCCATCGCGGCTGCGGCACAGCAGGCCAACAGCACGATCGCGAGCAGGCGCTTCATTGTGCTCCCGTCCTCCGCTCAGAGGCCGAGGTCGCTCAGCCCCGGGTGATCGTCCGGCCGCCGCCCCAGCGGCCAGCGGAACTTGCGCTCGGCTTCGCTGATGATCACGTCGTTGATGCTGGCGTGACGCCGGCGCATGAGCCCGAGCTCGTCGAACTCCCAGTTCTCGTTGCCGTAGGAACGGAACCAGTGGCCGGAGTCGTCGTGCCACTCGTAGGCGAAGCGCACCGCGATGCGATTGCCCTCGCAGGCCCAGACTTCCTTGATGAGCCGGTAGTCGAGTTCCTTCGCCCATTTGCGCTTCAGGAACTCCACGATGGCGGGACGGCCGGAAAAGAACTCGGCGCGATTGCGCCACGCGCTGTCGACCGTGTAGGCCAGCGACACGCGCTCGGGATCGCGCGAGTTCCAGGCGTCTTCGGCGGCGCGCGCCTTCACCGCGGCCGTTTCGCGCGTGAAGGGCGGAAATGGCGGGCGTCCCTGCCCGGCAGCCGTGTTCATGTGCCGAGCATCAGAAGTTCTTCGAGAACGTGAGGCCCATCAGGCGGGGCGTGTTGGTCACGTTGTACGGCTGCAGGCCGCACAGCGGCGTCGTGTTGTACGGGTCGTTCTCGTCAACCGGCGGCTTGTAGGTCGAGCACTGCGCGAAGCGCGAGATCAGCGCGCGCTGGTCGGACGCGTTCTTGATCCACAGCTCGATGCCCCAGCTGTCGTTGGACAGGCCGAAGGCGAAGTCGCCGATGGTGTAGCCGGGCTGCTTGCCCAGCAGTTCACGCTCGGCGGTGCGCAGGTCCGACCAGGCACTGGTCTGCGTGACCATCGCGCCCTGGATGTGCGCGCGCATCGAGCCCATCGGGAATTCGTAGCGCACCACGGCATTGCCCTTGAAGCGCGGCTGCACCGGCAGTTCCTGGCCCTTCGGCGCCTGCACGATGGTATTGGCCGGCGCATCCGGGTCGTCGCAATCCGTGACCGGCTCGCCGACGCGCGGATCGTCCGGGCCGACGTCGTCGGCCGTGAACGTCACGCCGCAGTAGTCGGCCGTGGTCTTGGCTTCGAGCCAGGAAGCCGCGGCGGAAATCGTCAGGCCGTCGATCGGCACCCACACGATGTCGGTCTCGAAGCCCTTGATGCGCGCCTGGCCGGCATTGCGGATCTCGGTGAGGCCGTTCTGGCCGAGGAACGAATACTGGAAGTCATCCCAGTCTTCCTGGAACAGCGCGCCGTTGATGCGCAGGCGGTTGTTGGCCCAGGTGGTCTTGAAGCCGAGTTCGACGTTGGTGAGGAAGTCCGCCTTGTAGGGCGGGATCGTGCCGCGACGATTGATGCCGCCGGGCCTGAAGCCTTCCGACCAGGTGGCGTACAACATCACGTCGTCGGTGGCGTGGTAGGTGAAGTTCAGGCGCTTGGTGTTGCCGTCTTCGCTCACCGTCTTGTCGAGGTTGATGCAGGGCGCGTGGCGGAACGGCGTCGGGTCGAAGCATTGCGACTCGCCGGTCATGCCGCTGAACACCGCGCTGTAGCCGAAGAAGCCCTTGAGCGAATTCTCCGAGTCGAAGAAGCGCACGCCGCCGGTCACCGACAACTTGTCGGTGATGTCGAAGGTCAGCTCGCCGAACAGCGCCTTGTCGATGTCGGTGCGCTGCTGGTCGGTGAGCCACAGCGTGTCGGTGTTGCCCGGCACCTCGAAGAAATCGACCAGGTTCTTGACCTGGTAATCCTGGCGGATCGAATGGCCCTGGTCCTGGTAGAACGCGCCCGCGGTCACGCGCCAGCGGTTCTCCGACGGCGAGCTGAAGCGCAGCTCGTGGCTCTGCTTGGTGTACTGGTCGCTGCCGACGATGAACTGCGACGGATCGATCAGGTTGTAATCGTTGTCGTACATGTACGCGCCGTACTGGCAGCACGGCCCGTCGTAGAAGAACGAGTAATCGGAGTAGTCGGAGCCGCTGTCGACGTTGCGCTGCAGCCAGGCATAGGCATACGTCATGTCCCAGTTGCCGACCTTGCCCTGCAGGGTGAGCGAGGCCTGCGTCCACTCGTCTTCGAACGTATCGGGCAGCGCGTGCGAGACCTTGAGGTCACCGATGCCCGGGTCGTAGCCGAAGGTGCCATTGGTGTGGGTCCGCTGCGCCATGATGCCGGGCGTGATCGTCCAGGAGTCGTTGATGTCGATGCCGAGCGCGGCGCGCACGCCGAGCTTGGTCCAGTCGTTGTAGTTGGCTTCGACGCGCTTGTTGTCGACCGCGATGCCGGAGGTCGGGAAGACGCGCGTCGACTGCACGTTGTCGATGTAGCCCGGCATGTGGTTGTACCAACCCACGAGCCGGATGGCCGCCTTGTCGTTGACCGGGAAGTTGATGAAGCCCTGCCCCTGGTAGCCCATCGCTCCATCGAGCGTGCTCACTCCGGCTTCGAAGCCGGAGTGGAATTCCTTCGGATCGGGCTTGTTGGTGATGATGCGGATCGTGCCCGCCTGCGAGCTCGCGCCGTACAGCGTGCCCTGCGGGCCGGCCAGCACTTCGACGCGCGCGATGTCGTAGATCTGGACGTCGAGCGGGCCCTGGATGGTGGTGATGGGCTGCTCGTCGAGGTACACGCCCACCGAGGGCAGCGGGCCCGAGTGGTTGGCGTTCTCGCCGCTGGCGACGCCGCGCATGTAGGGGCGCGACAGGCCGGGGCCGAAGGTTTGGTAGGAGACGTTCGGCAGGAATTTCACGTAGTCGCCGAAGTCATCGACCTTGAGCTCGGCCAACTGCTCGTTGCCGATCGCGGTGATCGACAGCGGCACGTCCTGCAGGCTCTCGGAGCGCTTCTGCGCGCTGACCACGACGGTCTCGAGTCCCGCCTCTTCCGATTGTTGTGCCTGGGCTACGCTGCTGCCCGCGAGCATCGCACCGGCGTATGGCAGGGCGCGCTTGATGGCTGCCGCGAGGGTGGAGAGATCACGCTGAGGGACGCTGTGGATACTGCGTGTCATTTGAGACCCCGGTCTTGTTGTGGGTGCCGTTGTTCGGCACCGCTTGTGGCGGCGAGTGTATGCCAGCCAACACAGAATCAAAACTGCGGCGCGTCGGGGTAGCGGTCGAGTACCGGGCCGAGCGCCTTCTTGAGCGGGTCGAGCCAGGGTTCGTAGTGGCGCCATTGCTCCAAACCGTCGCGAAAGATCGGCTGACGCACCTGTTCGGAGCTTGCGGTACGCACCGCGCGCCGGTTCTCGTGGAAGCGCAGCACCCCGTCCTCGAAGGGCAGGCCGCAGTAATCGAGCAGCCGGCGCACTTCCACCTCGGTGTCGTCGACCATCTTCTCGTAGAACACGCGATGCACCCGGCCCGGCAACACCGCATCGAAATGCGCCATGAGCTCGACGTAGTCGGCGTAGTAACGCCCGATCTCGTCGAGGTCGTAGGTGAAAGTCTGGCCGCGCGCGAAGTGCTGCTTGAAGCAGGAGAAGCAGCAGCCGAGCGGCTGGCGGCGCGTGTCGATGATCTTCGCGTTCGGCAGGATCAGGTGGATGAGCCCGGTGTGCGCGAAGTTGTTGGGCATCTTGTCGATGAACAGCGGCCGCGAGGTCTTGCGCTGGATGCGCGTCCGGTCGAGGTAAAGCTGCCCGAGCTCGCGCAGTTCCCCGGCCGAGTACTTCTCCAGTGCGCGCGGATACGCGTTGCCCTCGGCGCGCGAGGTGCGCCCACCCACCCTGCGCGCGAGCATGGTGATGTCGGGCAGCTCCTGGGTGCCCTCGACGCTGGAGTGCGACGCCAGGATCTGCTCGACCAGCGTGGACCCCGAGCGCGGCAGCCCGACGATGAAAATCGGATCGCGCGCCTCGCAGCCCCAGCCGTGGCGCGCGGCGAAGAACTCGCGCGTGAACAGCCGCTTCGAGCGCGCCACCAGCGCCGCGTTCTCGCCGGCGTCGTAGCGCACCAGCTTGCGGCGCAGCGCGTTGCCACGCGAGTAGTGCTCGAACGAGGCCGCGTAGTCGCCCGCGTCCTCCAGCGCCTTGCCGAGCGCGAAATCGAAATGCAGGCGATCGTCGTTGCCCAGATCGGTGCGCGCCAGCTGCGCCCGCATGACAGCCACGTCGTCGGCCGTGAAGCGGAACGTCTTGAGGTTCGCGAGGCTCCACCACACCTCGCCGAGCTCGGGCGCGAGCCCGATGCAGCGCCGGTACGCCTCGATCGCCTCGGCGTTGTGGTTGGCGGTCTTGAGCGCATGGCCCAGGCTCATCCACACCTTCGGCTGGCGCGGGTAATCGCGCAGCACCGCGCGATACAGCCGGATCGACTCCTCGTAGTCGCCGATGCGGCCGTGCACCGTGGCCTTGAGATTGCGCAGGCCCGGGTTGGACGGCTCGTCCTCCAGCAGGAAGTTCACCTCCGCGAGCGCCTCGGTCCACTTGTTCTGCCGGTGCAGCACCATGGCGTAGTTCTGGCGCGCCATGCGGAACCCGGGCGCGAGTTCCACGCACCGCGCCAGCAGCGTCTCGGCGTCGTGGTGACGGCCGATGCGTGCCGCCACTTCCGCCAGCATGCGGATCGCGACCACGTCGGTGGGCCAGCGCCGGATGTGTTCGCGCAGCAGGGCCTCGGCTTCCGGGATGCGGTTCTGCGCCAGCGCGAGCGCGGCGTTCATGAGCTTCGGGTCGTGGACGGAGTAGCGCAGGTGCTGCGCGAAGGCTTCGTCGGCCGCCTCGCGCATCTCGAGCGCGCTGTAGTGGTCGCCGAGCGCGCGCCAGGCGTCGGGTTGCTCGGGCTTGAGCTGCACCGCGCGGCGGAGAGTCGCGATCGACTCCTCGCCCTGCCCCAGCAGCCCGAGCGCCAGGCCCGAGAGCGTCAGCGCCTCGGGCTGGTCGGGATGCACCTTGAGGATCTCGGCGGCCTGCTCGGCGGCCAGCGCGGGCTCGCGCCGCAGCAGCCGCGCGGCATGCGCCAGCGCGACCTGCAGCGTGCCGAGCGGCTCCGCCGTCCCGCCCACGGCTAACTACTTCGCCGGCTTGCCGGCGAGGCCGGTGACCATGACGTACCAGAAGGTCAGGCTGTCGTAGAACGACCGCACCGAGAGCCGCTCGTTGAGGCCGTGCGAGAAGTCCTCGTTGCCCTTCATGAAGTTGCCGTCGACGCCGTAGGTGGGAATGCCGCCGGCGCGGAACACCAGCCCGTCGGTCGCGCCGGAGATCTGCGCCGGCACCACCGGCACGCCGGGCCGGATGGCCTCGACCGCGCGCGTCACGGCCTTGACCACGTCGGGACGCAGTGGCGAGGCATCGCTCGACATCGGCGCGCCCGTGATCCTGACCTCGACGGCCCCGCCGGCGACCTGCTGCAGGGTCTGCCGGACGTCCTCGATCTTCACGCCCGGGAATATGCGGCAGTTGACGTTGGCCGATGCCGACTGCGGCAGTGCGTTCTGCGCGTGGCCGCCGCTCAGCATGGTGGCGACGCAGGTGGTGCGCGTGGTGCCGACGTAGGTCGGGTTGTGGGAAATGATCTCGGCGGCGGCCGCGTCGTGCGGATCGGCCGCGAACTTGCCCAACGCCGCGCCGAGCTCGCCCGAGGCAAGCTCGCCGGCCTTCTTGAGCTGCGCCAGCGTGGTGTCGTTCCACATCACGGGGAACTTGAAGTCGTGCAACCGGGTGAGCGCCGCGGCCAGTTCGTAGATGGCGTTGTCATCGCGCGGCTGCGAGCTGTGACCGCCCGGGTTGTGCGCGGTGACCGAGAAATCGACATAGGTCTTCTCCGCGGTCTGCAGCGAGAAGTACAGCGGCTTGCCGGTGGCATCGTCGAGCACGCCGCCGCCCGCGTCGCCGTTCAGCGCGAATTCCGCGTCGATCAGCGCGCGGTGGTTCTTCACGATGTCGACGGAGGTGGCCTGCGCGGTCTCCTCGTCGCCGGAAAAAAACGCGATGAGATCGCGGTTGGGCACGAACTTCTCCGCCTTCATGCGCAGGAACGTGCTGGTGATGGCGACCACGCCCTGCTTGTCGTCGTAGGTGCCGCGGCCATAGAAGTAGCCGTTGTCCTCGATGAACTGGTACGGGTCGCGCTCCCAGTCCGCGCGCTTCGCCGTCACCACGTCCATGTGCGCCATCAGCAGGATCGGCTTCTTGCCGCTCTTGCCATTGCCGCGGTAGCGCACCACCAGCGAGGCGGTGGCGTCGCCCTCGCCCTTGAACGGCACGATCCTGATGTCCTCCGCCGGGAAGCCGGCGGCGCGGAATTCGCCCGCCAGGTAGTCCGCCATCTGCGGCACGAGTCCGTTGCCCAGCTGCGTCGGGATGGACACCACCCTGGCGTAGATCTCGCGCGCCTTGAGCTCCTGGGCGGTTCGTTCGGGCGCGGACGCGGCCAGTGCGGCGGTGGCCAGGAAGGTGGTGGCTAGGACAACCAGTGTCTTGAGTTTCATCGTGATCCCCGGAATTCGGATGCCGCATCTTACGCGAGGCGTCGATTCCCTTTTACTCGCAGGGGCGGCCCCCATTATTCTTCGCCATTCGCGCGGGGTGCGCGTGTGGTACGCCGGGAGGGCACCAATGTTCGGCCGCATAGCCAACCTGTTCAAAGGGTTCATGTCGTTGTTCATCTCCGGCGTGGAACGCCGCAACCCCGAGGCCCTGCTGGAGCTCGAGCAGGAGAACCTGCGCAAGCAGATCGGCCAGTTCAACCAGGGCCTGGCCTCGCACGCCGGCCTCGCCGAGAGGCTCATGAGCCAGGTGCGCAAACTCGAGTCGGAGCAGAAGGAGCTGCGCGCCAAGACCACCGCGCACATCCGCGCCGGCAACAACTCCGCCGCCGGCCAGTACGCGCTGCGGCTGCAGACCATCGAGTCGCAACTCGCCGAAAACCGCACGCAGCTCGAGCAGGCCGAGGCGACGTACAAGAACCTGGTCAAGGCGCGCGACGTGGCCGTGCAGACCGCGCGCGCCAAGATCGAGAGCCTCAAGGGCGCGATCAACGACATGCGCATGAACCAGGCCATGGCCGAGCTGCACGAGATGTCGGCCGGCATGATCACCAGCATCGGCGGCGCCGGCGACACGCTCAACCGCCTCGAGACCATGGTCACCGAGGAGCGCGACAAGGCCGCGGGCCGCGCGCGCGTGGCGCGCGACGCCGTGGACATGACTGGCGTCGAGGTCAAGGAAGCCGAGATGAACGCGCTCGCCGACCAGGCGCTGGCCGACTTCGCCGCGCGCGAAGGCATCTCGATCAAGGGCGCGGCCGCGCCGCAGCCGGCCGAGCGCTCGATGGGCTCCGCCGAGAAGCCCCAGGGACAATGAGTAGTTAGGTGCCCGCACCCGCGAACGCGCCAGCCTGGGCCGCCGAGCTCGCGCTGCAGTACGAGAGCGGCGCCGCCAGCCAGTTCATCCTGTTCGGCAACGTGCACGACCGCCTCGCGGTCGGCGGCTCCTCCGACGTTCGCGCCCCCGGCGCGACGCTCGTCAACCTGGCCGACTACCTGGAGGGCACGCTGCTGGCCGGCTTCGCCGTCGTCATTTCCTACGACCTTGGCAACGGGCTCAACATCGAGCGCGGCGGCGAGCTGGTGGAGAAATGGCAGGGCGCGCAGTTGAAGAACCTCGCGCGCGAGCCGCTGCCCGCCATCCAGTGGATCGGCCGGTACCTGCGCTATCTCGGCAACCTGAGCGCGCTGACCAAGGAAAAGATCCCCAACGTCGCGGTGATCCTGCGCGGCGCCGACCAGCTGGTGCCCGCCGATGGCGCCGGCTTCGAGCACGGCAGCATCACCAGCCAGCTGCGCGCCTGGGCGAGCGAATCGCCGTTCAGCGATCTCGCCTTCACCAGCCTGCTGATCGCCGACAACCTCAACGACGTCGAGCCGCTGATCGCCTCTGCGCCACAGGCCACGCGCGTGCGCGTGGCGCTGCCCAGTGCGCGCGCGCTCGAGGCCGCGCTCGCCATCCTCGCGCAGCAATTCCCGCGCGCCTTCCCGCCGGGCGCGAAGCTCGCCGAACTCGCCGCCGCGCTCGCCGGCGTGTCGATCTCGAGCCTCGAGAGCCTGGTGAAGGTGCGACACCACGAAACCAGGCCGCTGGGCGAGGCCGACCTGGCGCAGCTCAAGAAGCAACTGGTGGAGCGCGACTCCGCGGACCTGGTGGAATTCATCGACGCGCGCCGCACGCTCGACGACTACCACGGCCAGGAAGCGCTAAAGACCTGGCTGCGGCAGGACGTCGCGCTGTGGCGCAGCGGCGACCTCAAGGCGCTGCCCATGGGCTACCTGCTGTGTGGCCCGGTGGGCACCGGCAAGACCTTCCTGGTCGAGTGCCTGGCGGGCGAAGCCGGCGTGCCGGTGGTCAAGCTCAAGAACTTCCGCGACAAGTGGGTGGGCTCGAGCGAAGGCAACCTCGAGAAGATCTTCCGCCTGGTGCGCGCGCTCGGCCGCTGCATGGTGTTCATCGACGAGGCCGACCAGACCCTCGGCAAGCGCGACTCGGGCTCGAACGACAGCGGCCTCTCCGGCCGCATCTACTCGATGATCGCGCAGGAGATGTCGGACTCCGCCAACCGCGGCCGCGTGCTGTGGCTGCTCGCCTCCTCGCGCCCGGATCTCATCGAGGTGGATCTCAAGCGTCCCGGGCGCATCGACGTCAAGGTGCCGCTGTTGCCGACCAGCACGCCGCAGGAGAGCGCACAGCTGATCGCGCTGCTCGCGAAGCGCTACGGGCTCGAGCTCGGCGCGCCCGATCTCGCGCGACTCGAGCCGCGCATGCCCACGCTGCTCACGCCGGGCGCCGCCGAGGCGCTGGTGGTCAAGGCGTATCGCCATGCGCGCACGCAGAACGTCGCCGGCGGCGTGGCGCTCGAGGCCAGCCTCGTGGGCTACCAGAACCCGGTGCCGGCGGACGTGCTCGATTTCCAGATGCGCATCGCGGTGCGCGAGGCCACGGACCTCAACTTCGTGCCGCAGGCGTTTCGCGCGCTGGCCAGGTCATGAGCGACAAGCCCTCGTATCTCGCCAGGGCCTTCAACGCGCGGCCGCTCGGCATGCCGGTGCCGCCGAACTGGTTCGGGCTCGCGGCCTTCGGCCTGCTCGGCTGGCTGGTGAACCCGGGACTGTGGCTGGTGGGACTCGGGCTCGAGGGCCTGTACCTGTGGACCCTGTCGCGCAACGCGCGCTTCCGCGCCGTGGTCGACGCCGAGGCCGGCGTGTCCAGCAGCACCTCGCGCTACGAGGACATGCTGAAGCAGCTCGACTCGGCCGCGCAGGGCCACCAGTACGAGATCGAGCGCGAGGCCGCCGAGATCGTCAACCTGCTGCAACGCTCCGAGGCCACCAGCTCGCAGATCGACGACGTGCGCCAGATGGCCTGGCTGCACCTCAAACTACTCGGCGCGCGCGCCTCGTTCGCCGAGGTCATCGAGGCCGCGGGCCGCGAACAGCGCAACCTCGAGCAGCAGGAGCGGCGCTGCCGCGAGCGGCTCGCGGCGAGCGACACCGACGACGACCTGCGCCGCAGCCTCGAGCAGCAGCTGCAGGTCATCGCCTCGCGGCATGCGGCCCACAAGGATGCGAAGCGCCGCTTCGAGCTGGTCGACGCCGAGCTCGCGCGGCTGCGCCAGCAGGTGTCGCTGGTGCGCGAGCAGGCGCTGCTGTCCACCGATTCGGATCACATCGCGCAGTCGCTGGATGCGCTGTCGGCGTCGCTGAACGAGGCGAACCGCTGGCTGCGCGACCAGCGCGAACTGTTCGCCGGGCTGGACCCGCTCACCGACGAGCCGCCCCCGGCCGACCTGCTGGCTTCGAAGCGCGCCGTGAAACGCGCGTCGAAGGTTTCGGAGTGACGTCAATGACTCGAGGAGAGGTTCACATGAGCGTGTGTCGTCAGCGCGGCTCCGCCGCGGGCAACATCATCACCCTGCTGCTGTTGCTGGGTATCGTGGGACTGGGCCTGTGGCTGTGGCTGGGCCGCAAGGGCGAAGCGCCCTCCTCGGGTACGACGGCCCAGGGCTCGAGCCAGCAGGCCGCGCAGCCCGCCGACGACGGCGATGCCCCGCAGCCGATCGAGCCGGTGACCGGCACGCCGACGCTCGAAGCGGCCAACACCTTCGTGCCGAAGGACAACGTGCTGCGCATCGACATCAGCGAGTACGCCGGCTACGGCGGCCTGATCGTCGCGAACGGCGGGCTCGACGCGAGCGCCGATTCCTTCTTCTTCAAGCAGTACGGTTTCAAGGTGCAGATCTCGATGAGCGAGAGCGAGACCTGGAGCCCGCTCAACAACGGCCGGCTCGCCGCCACCGCGACCACCGCCGATGCGCTCGCCGTGCTCGGCCGGCAGTTCGACGCCATCGTGCCGGTGCAGATCGGCTATTCGCGTGGCGCCGACATGGTGGTCGTCGACCACGGCATCGCCTCGATCAACGCGCTCAAGGGCAAGACGCTCGCCGCCTCCCAGTTCAACGAGAGCGAGTTCTTCATCCGCTATCTCGCGCAGGAGGCCGGCGTGCCGGTGGTGGTGCTGCGCGACCTCGATTCGCGACCGCCGGCCGATTCGCTCGGCCTGGTGTTCTACGAGGATGCGTTCGTCGCCTGCGATGCCTACCAGCACGAGCTCGGCGGCAACCATCGTCTCAATGGCTGCGTGGGCTGGACGCCCAAGACCGACGAGGTGATCGAAGCGTCGAAAGGCGCGGCGAAGATGCTGGTGTCCAACCGCAACCTGCTGGTGGTCGCCGACGTGCTCGCGGTGAACAAGGGCTTTGCCAAGGCGCACCCCGAGATGGTCCTGGGCCTGGTGCACGGCATCCTCGAGGGCAATCGCCGCCTGCGCGACAACCCGGCGGAGAATCTCGCCGTGGTCGCCAAGGCCTTCAAGTGGAGCGAACAGGACGCGCGCGACGAGCTGTCGCACGTGCACCTGGCGAACCTGCCGGAGAACCGCGCGTTCTTCGCCGGCACCATCGACTCGGCCGGATCCTTCGGCGGCATCTTCCAGTCGTCGGTGCTGGCGTACGGCAGCGTCATCCGGAATCCCACCGACCCGGCGCGCTTCGTGGACACCACGGCGCTCGACGCGTTGGCGAAGAAGGGCCTGTTCGCGGACCAGAAGATCGCCATCGCACCGATCCGCAATTCCAGCCAGGCGTCGCTCGAGGGCGATCCGCTGCTGTCGAAGGACATCCGCTTCTTCTTCGAGCCCAACTCGGCGCGGCTCGATCGCGACGCGCAGCAGAACCAGGAGTACCTCGCGACCATCAAGCGCTTCCTGCAGGTGAGCCCGGGCTCGACCGTGGTGCTGCGCGGCCACGTCGACAATGCGCGCATCGAGGAATTCCGGCGCTCGGGCGGCGAGCCGCTGGTGCAGAGCATGGCGCTCAAGGCCATGGAGCTCTCGCAGCAGCGCGCCAAGGCGGTGAGCGAGGCATTGCTCGCGAGATTCCCCGAGATCGACAAGTCGCGCGTGGAAGCCGTAGGACGTGGCTGGCAGGAGCCCACCAATTCGACGGATCCGGCCCAGAACCGGCGCGTCGAGGTGCAGTGGTTCACCGTCGAGTGAGGACGCGGGAGCGCCGGCGGGACGACGACCGCGGCGCTCCTTGCCACGACCGCCGTCATGCCGGCACTGGATCCACGTTAGCTGGACGCCTTGTCGGCGCACAGGCGGAGTGGGCAATTTCGCCGTCATGTAGGACTGTCGTCGCGCGGTGACAGTGCCGATCCGTGGCAGGACGCGCGACTAACCCGCGGCAGTCTTCGCGGCGAGCTTCAGGTCGGCGATGAGCGTGGCGCGGCCCGCGGCGCGTGCCGCTTCGTCGGGCGCGCGCAGGATCGCCGACGGGTGCAGCGTGGCGATGGTCGCGCCCGCGAGCTCGTGCCGCAGCAGCTTGCCGCGCTCGCGGGTGATGCGGAATTTCGCGCCGAACAGCGCCTGCGCGGCGGTCGCGCCCAGCACCACCACGACCTTCGGCTCCACCGTCTCGAGCTCGGCGGTCAGCCAGGGCATGCAGGCCTTCACCGCGCTCGCCGGCGGACGCTTGTGCAGCCGGAATTTCCCGCGCGGCTCGAAATTGAAATGCTTGACGGCATTCGTCACGTACACCCGCGCGCGCTCGAGCCCCGCGGCCTCCAGCGCCTGGTCGAGCAGCTGTCCCGCGGGCCCGACGAACGGGTGGCCCGACAGGTCCTCGCGGTCGCCGGGCTGCTCGCCGATCAGCATGACGGCCGCGTGCGCCGCCCCTTCGCCGAACACCGTCTGCGTGGCGTTGATGTACAGCGGGCAGCCACGGCAGCCTCGGGCCGCGGTGCGCAACGCGGGCAGCGTGCGCCGCGCCGGCAGGAAGTTTTCGGTGGGAACGATGACCGCCGCCATGCCCGCAGTGTGGCAGGCGGGCGCGGCGCCGACTGTCGGCAAAAAAGACGGCCGGCCATGGAGGCCGGCCGTCATCGGGGGGTCGCGCAGCGGGGGGCGGCTACTTCCAGGCGCAGCGCGCCACCACGGTATTGCTGCGGGATTCGCGCGTGAACTTCACCAGGCTGCGCAGCACGGGGAAGTAGTTAGTGTTGGTCGGGTAGTCCGGGTTGCAGGCCACGCCGAGCGCCACGGTGCCGACCGTGCGGCCGAGCTGGCGCGTGCCCTTGGTGTACAGCACGTCGTAGACCGTCGTGCCCGTGGTCACGAGTTTCTTGGTCGTGGTGGGCGTGATGGTGATCGACACCGTCTTGGCCGCGGTCGCCGCGCTGATCGTCTTGGACGCGATGTTGCTGTCCAGCGATTCGATGCCCTTGCTGTTCACGGCACGCACCGAGAAATACCAGGTGCCGGAGGCGAGCGCCGGGACCGTCGCGCTGGTGGCCGTCGCGCTGTTGACCGCCAGGCTCTGCGTGAGCGCGCTCTTGCTGGTGCCGAAATGCACGTTGAAGCCCTTGAGATCGGTGAGCTTGCTGCCGTCGGTGTTGGTGGTCGGGATGGTCCAGCTCACGTTGGCGGTGCCGTTGCCCCAGCTGCAGGTCAGCGTGTACGACTTGCTGGCGGTGATCTTCGGCAGCGTTTCGCTGCCCGAGGCGAACTTGGTGCCGCTCCAGCCGCCGCTGGCGGTACAGCTGGTCGCGACCGGCGAGGTCGACCAGGTGAGCACCGGCACGAGGCTGCCCGAAGCCGAAGTCTTGTTGGCGGTCAATGTGACGGTGCCTGCGGTTTGTGCGTGCGCGGCGGCGCAGAGCGCGAGCAGCGGCAGCACCTTGAGTGCGTTGCGTAGCATGTGGATGTTCCAATACGGACGGAGCCGCCAGTGTTGGGATGCACGCGACGCAGGACGGCGCGGATCTGCAAATCTGCGGGCGCGCGGCACTGTCGCAAATCGAAGAATCCGCGCGATCGCTTGCGGGATCGCCTGGGAAGAAAGTGCAGCGCGCCGGATTTTTCCCGGCGAACGGAAAGGTTTTCCCTACGCGTGGTAATTCACGGCAGGCGGCATGCGGCGCCGTGCGTGTAGGCGCGTGGCGACGCGCTCATGGAGCGGAGTACGAGAAAGGGGAAACCGCGCAGCGTGCCCGTGCCCCGAGCGGAACACGGAACACGCTGCGCGATCTCATCGCGCCATCAATGCGCGGACCAGGTGAAGTTGGGTATCTCCGTGATCGGGGTACCCACCACGATGGTGATTTCACGATGCGACGCGAGCTCGATGTCGGCCCAGTTGCCTTCGACCTGCGTCACGGTGCCGTCGTCCGTCGAGTAGACGGCGATCGGGTTGCCCGTGAGCTCCGCCACGTTCGTGTCGGTGAGCGACTGGCCCCACAGCTGGAAGAACATCCCGAGCGTGAAGGTTCCGCTCGCGGCTGCTTCCACGTGGATCTTGCCGGACTTGTCGTGCGTATGGATCGCGTAGATGCATTGCTGTCCATTGGGCGCGACGATGCCGATGTGGGACGGGACCGCGAGCGCCTCGCCATTCAGGAAAATGGAGAGGTGCGTGTGCACGTGGTACGTCTCGACGGGCGCCGCGAGGCAGTCGAGTCCTGCCGTGTTCGCGCCATTGCCACCCGTTGCGGTCGGGCCGTCCGGCCAGTGGTCGTTTCCCACCTGGTGGTTGTCATCCAGGTCGATCGCGGTCGGCGATTGCGGCGGCACCGTGCTGACGGGCGGTGGCGGTGGCGGGGGCGGCGGTGGATTGTTGCCGGTCGGCGGCGGGGCCGAACCACCTCCTCCGCCTCCCCCTCCGCAACCGACCAGTGCGGCGGCGGCGCCTAACAACATGACGAGCACGTCACTGCGCGGTGAGCGCCTGAAGGTGCTCTTCTTGTTCAAACTGTCTAGATCTTTCATTGCAAATCCTGCCTGCGTAGCGATGAGACAACATCGCCGTTGCAAATCCCGGGCCCGGAACTTGCTTGACGTGGCGCAGCACTCGCGTGCGCCGCGCCGCCGGGAAAAATTACCGGCAAAAACAGGCATTTCTGTTGTTAGCCCGCGTCGGCCGCGATTGTTCCATGGCGGCCACGCCCGCCGGCGGCCCCCGGAAGCTTGCAACGCGTACAAATCCGCCGATCTCTAACTACAGCCGCCGCCCGCAGGCCGGCGGGACGAGGCCTACAGGCGCGCGAGCCGTCCTACGGCCTGACCATCCCGCGTATTCCCGGTTGCAAATCCCTCGTTCGATAGACGCACGGCCGGCCGGGCTTTCCGCAGAATGCGGCCATGTCAGAACAGGCGAAACCCGCGGTCGGGCGCGGCTACGCGGCGGCGCTCGCCGCCTTCGGCATCTGGGGCCTGTTTCCGCTTTACCTCATCGGCCTGCGCCACGTATCCGCGGAGCAGATCACCGCGCATCGCATCGTCTGGTCCTGCGTGTTCTGCCTGGGTTGGCTCGCGGCCGCGGGCGAGCTGGGCGGGCTGCGCGCGGCGCTGGCGCGGCCGGGAGTGTTCGTGCGCCTGGTGGCCAGCGCTTTCTTCATCACCGTGAACTGGCTGGGCTTCGCCTGGGCGGTGAACCATGGCCACGTGCTCGAGGTGAGCCTCGCGTATTTCATCGGGCCGTTGCTGAACGTCCTGCTGGGCATTTTCGTGCTGTCGGAGCGCCTGAACCGCTTCCAGTGGATCGCCGTGGCGTTCGCGGCGGCCGGCGTCGCGCATCTCACCTTCATCGCCGGCCACGCGCCGTGGATCGCGCTCATGGTCGGGTCGTCCTTCGCGTTCTACGGGTTGATCCGCAAGACGGTGAGCATCGGCGCGCTGGCGGGCCTCGCCATCGAGACCATCCTGCTGACACCGTTCGCGGCCGCGTACCTGCTGTGGTGCCAGGCGACGGGCATCGGCGTGTTCGGCCACACGGGCCCGTGGGTGGACGTGCTGCTGCTGTTCGGCGGCGTGATCACCTCGGTGCCGCTGGTGCTGTTCGCCTTCGGCGCGCGCCAGGTGCCCTATTCGACCATCGGCGTGCTGCAGTTCATCGCGCCGACGCTGCAGCTGCTGTGCGGGCTCGTGGTGTTCGGCGAAAAGCTCGAGCCCGCGCGCGCCACCGGCTTCATGCTGATCTGGATCGGGCTCGCCGTGTACGTCGCCAACGCCCTGTGGCAGGCGCGACCGCGCGGCCTCGCCGCCAGTAGTTAGTTGTTCGACACGGCGTCGACCACCGCCACCGCGACCGCCTCGATCATCGGGCTCAGCAGGTCTTCGCCGTTCGCCTTGGCCTTGCCCACCACCTTGTCCGCCTTGACCGGCTGCTCCTCGCCCACGCGCACCAGCTTGTATTGCAGCGAGACCGAGTCGCCGGCCTTGACGTGCGACTGCTGCGCGCCGTTGATCGCGGCCATCGCGTTTTCGATGGCGTCCTGCTGCGCGTCCGCGGCCTGGGCCTGCATCACGCCCTGCGCCACCGCCGACGCCGCCATCTGCGTGCCCATGCTGCCGCCGCCGATCATCGGCAACATGCCCGCCACCGGCGCGAGTTTCTTGAGCATGCCGAGGCCGCCGCCCTTCGGGACCTGCGCCACGTCGGTGTAGAGCACGTAAGCGCAGCCCTTCTCCCGTGCCTCGGCCGCGATCTGTGCCGGGATGCGTGCCTCGAGCGGCACGACCTCGATGAGCGGGCCCCTGAGATAGCTCATGAAGACCTTGCGGACGGGTTCGGCCACATCGGCGCTGGCGCCATTCGGCTGGCCGAGCTGCGCCCGAGGCAGGGCGACACCCACAGTCAGCTTGTCGGCCGCTATGGCCGCGAGCGAGCACAGCGACAGGATCGCGAGGCTGAGGAAGGAGTGGAAGGTTCGCATGGGTTCCTCCGCGGAGTCCCAAACGAGGACTCCTGGAGGAATAGGCGCAAAAGCGGCGGTCGGGAGATCATGCGCAGCGCAGTTTGGGAGAAAATTCGCATCGGCGCCGGCGATCCCCTAACATGCGCCCGTTCGATTGTCTGGCACGGACGCCTCCCGTGAATAACAACATCAATGACTGGGAGGATTGAAGATGAATATCGAGAAGATCGTCGGGATCATTGGCATTGCGGTGGCTATCGTTGGCGCATTTGTCGCGATTCCGCAGATGGCGGTGGTGCTGCTGGTGGCGGGGTTGATCGTCGGCATTTTCGTGATCGGGGATCAGCACGTGCGCGTGCTGGTGTCGGCGCTGGTGCTCGCGGGACTGGCGCACAGCTTCGATGTGGTGCCCTCGGTGGGGTCGTATATCTCGGCCATTCTCACCAACATCAGCCTGGTGGTGACGGGGGTGGCGGTGATGATCATTCTCAGGAACATCTATGCGCGGTTGAAGCCGTAGGTGGGGAGCGGCATGTAGATGGGAAGGGCCTCGCGCTGGATGGTGCGGGGCCTTTTCATTTCAATATGGCGCGCCCGGAGAGATTCGAACTCCCGACCACCTGGTTCGTAGTTGGAGGGGGTGGAAATCTCGGGAAGGCCGAGAAGGGTAGATAGTTGATTTTGTTGAGTCAAGAATCGCGAGCTCGCATGGCATCCGTTGCATTTGTCATGACTGAGCACGACGAAGCAGGACCAGGTCCCGCAAAACTCCCGCAAGTACCTGGCTATTTTCGCGCTTAACCACCTGGTCATTTGCCGGGTAGTCGGGACCGGCGGCTAGCTGTTCAAGTGAATACGACCTGAGAGTCCGAATAGCTCACGCGTCACGATGTCCGGAAACGGGTGTGTATTGGCGCCCTTCTCTTTTAGCGCGGACATCGGAATGTGCGAGAGGCGCAGCGCCAGCGACAGCAGGTCAGCGGTGCGTTCGAGCTCGTAGCTGAGGAACATTCCGAGTTGATTCATCGAGCCGATGACACTGCGGTTGGTGGTCGTCGCATAAGCGACTTCTTCCATGTCTTGCTGTTCGCGGGTGACAAGCTCCGGATCTACGCCGAGCGCGAGAAGGACTCCGCCTAGACCCGCCTGCAGATTCCTTTCCAGCGTCAGGCGAAGATCGCGGGCCGGGAAAACAACGGATAGCAGCGACGCCTCGCTTGTCGCCAGGATCATCTGCAGCTTGCCAAAGTGCTGCAGGCTCACGTACCAGTTACCGAGAACAGTCGTGGCGGGTTTGGGCGGAGGCAGCTTGTCGGGGAGCCCGAGGCGCTTGCGGACTTTGAGCGAACAACACAGCGTGATCAGGCCGCGCCCCTCTTTTCCGCAGCCGTGAGATGCAACTCCGGCTTGAGGCCCGCACGGGTCGCGAGCGTCAGCAACATATCCATGCTGAAGTCCTTACAGGTGCCCTTGAGCAGTGCCGACACTCGCGGCTGGATCATGCCTAGACGTTTCGCGGCTTCGACTTGCGTGTAGCCCTTCTCCTGAAGATGGTCACGTAGCCGCATCATCAGCTGCACGCGCAATGCCATCACGCGTGCCTCGGCTACATCGAAACCCAGATCGAAGAAAACGTTGCCGCTGCCGGTGATCGCTCTAGTGTCATACAGACGGCGATCGCGCTCTTGACGGGACTTACGAGTGACACTCTTCATGGCTTCGCTGCAGGTGTTGGATTATCCACCATCAACTGTTGGGTTATCCCGCGTGCCCGTTCTGTGCATCGAACGGCACGAGGCCATGTACGGGCCCGTCCTGTGCTTCTTTGAATGCTTCAAGCTGCGCGTCTTTTTTCCGCAGCCGCGAGATCAAAAGTTGCCTGCAGGTTCATCCACAATCGCGGCGACGTACCAAGCGCCTCGGCCAAATCGAGTGCCGCCTCTGCGGTAATTCCACGCTTCCCCTTGATCAGCTCATTTAGACGCGCGCGCGTCCATCCGAGGCGCTCAGCAAACTCCGTCTGCGTGACGCTTCCGGGTAGCAGAAATTCCTCGAGCAGAACTTCGCCAGGATGAAACGGATTCACCGGCTGATGGGATGCTTTTTTGGCCATGTCTCCTCCTAGCCCTTTTCCTAGTGATAGTCGACGACTCGAACATCCGAGGCATTACCGCTTTCGAACCGGAAAACGACACGCCATTGATCATTAATTCGAATCGAGTAGAAACCCTTCCACCGCCCCTTGAGTGCCTCGAGTCGGTTTCCCGGAGGCACCCGCAAGTCGCTCAGCTGCGCGGCATCGTGCAAGTACAGGACTTTGCGGCGCGCCGCGCGAAGCAGCTCGGCGGGAAATGCCCGCGTCTCTTTTGATCGGCGGTTGTAAAACAGGCCTTCGGCCAAGCGGTTTCCAAAGGATTCGATCACGTTTTGAGGTTATCGGAACTCGATAACCTGGGCAAGGCGGACACTTCGCTGGAGTGAGCAATTCCACATTTCGCATGCCGGCGATCGCCGACCGGGACGCGGCCAGTTGTCGGTCGGCGTCGCCATGGCCTTCGCCAGATCCGGGGTTGGCCTTGCACGGTTTCCAGGTTATTGCGTCACGCCGTTTCTAGGTTATTGCGCTGAAAGGCGTCGGAACTGGCGCAACTACCTGGCAAAACACCAGGTGCGCGCAAATCCCCCGCAACCACCTGGCTGCGGAGAAGAGTGGGAAAGGAAAACCGCGCCAAGCCGTTGTCGCGGTAGAAGAAGATGGCGCGCCCGGAGAGATTCGAACTCCCGACCACCTGGTTCGTAGCCAGGTACTCTATCCAGCTGAGCTACGGGCGCGTGGCTCGGATTTTGAGGGCGCGCATCCTACCACAACGCATTTCCCGGCCGCGAAGAAAGATAAACTTTTGCGCATCAACAGCTTACGCGCGTGCGCGACAGCTCAATGATGCGAGCTCTCCCCGGATGAAATGCCGGTTTGCCGGCCCGGTACGGTCTTGAAGGACCGGGTTTCCCAGGTGGCGACGGTGAGCAGGACTCCGGTGGTCGCGGCGCCGAGCATCAGCGGCGTGACGTACAGCGCCACGGGCGCGAGCAACACCAGCAGGCCGAGGCCGACCAGGTGCGAGAGCGGGTAATACCTCGCACTGGCTCGTTTGAAGAAGACGTTGCCGCCGATGTACAGCGCCGGGCCGCCTAACAACACGCTGGCCTCGGCGATGCCCAGGTGTCCGCCCGAATGCGTGATGGTGATTTCGTCCGCGACGGCGCACACCACGATGCCGGCGACGATGGGGATGTGGAAATAGGTGTACACCGCGCGCCCTACCCGGCCCGGGTCCGCCGAGCTCGCGAGCTGCCGGCTGCCGCGCTCGGCGCCGATGTTGAAGTAGATCCACCACATCGCGACGCTGCCGAGGAAGGCGACCACGAACGCGCCGACGTTCGACGCGTTGGCGGGCTGCGACGCGGCGGTCGCGCCGGTCACGAGGATGGATTCGCCGAGCGCGATGATCACGAACAGCGCGCAGCGTTCGGCCATGTGCGCGCCGTCGATCTTCCAGTCGCTGGTCGCGGAGGCGCCGAGACCGGGCACGTAGAAGAGCGCGATCGGGCCCAGGAACTCGATCGCCAGCGCGATCATCCACAGCCACGCCTGCTGCGCGCCGCCGAGCCATCCGCCCCCGACCCAGAACACCGCCGACACCGCGAGCCAGCTGGTGATGCGCAGGAAATTCCGGTAATTGGCCGGCTCGTGGCCGCGCAGCGCGCGCACCATGAACAGCGAGCGCACCACCTGGGAGAACGCATACGCGCAGCCGAACAGCAGCGCCTCGTGGTCGAACGCGTGCGGGATGGACGCGGACATCAGCAGGCCGGCGAGCATGAGCGCGAACAGCAGCACTCGCGCCGGCGCCTTGTCCGGATCGATGAAGTTGGTGAACCAGCAGGTGTACATCCACACCCACCACACCGCGAGCAGCAGGAAGGCGGTTTGCAGCGCGCCGGCGAGCGTCAGGTGCTCGAGCAGCGTGTGCGACAACTGCGTCACCGCGAACACGAACACCAGGTCGAAGAACAGCTCGACGAAGGTCACGCGCGCATGCGAATCGCGCGAGCGCAGCAGCGTGGCGCGGTTGGTCACGGGGACTCTCCGCCGGCGGGGCAATGGACAGCAGGCGCACGCATCGAACAGAGTCTGCCACAGGACTCCTTGACTCTGGAGTAAGGTCCATACTTTAGGATGCCGGCCAATTCGCGAGGTTGAAGCACATGGACTCCATCGGGATCGGCAAACTGGCGGAGCGCGCCGGTGTCAGCATCGACACGGTGCGCTACTACGAGCGCAGCGGACTGCTGGCGCCACAGGCGCGGCTGGCCTCGGGTTACCGGCGCTACAGCGAGATCCAGGTGTCGCGGTTGCGCTTCATTCGTCGCGCCCAGGAACTGGGGTTCTCCTTGAAGGACATTCGAGAATTGCTGGGACTCTCGAAACTGCGCGACGTCGCGCGCGTCAAGCGCGCGGCTGAAAGGAAGCTCGCGGAAGTCGAGGAGCGGCTGGCCGCATTGACGCGGGTTCGCGACGGCCTTGCCACGCTCGTGGCCACTTGCCCCGGCCACGGACGAGCCGCGGACTGTCCCATCCTCAAGGCGCTGGGCGAGGAGTCCCTGCAGTGAGCGAGAAGTCGCAGGGCTCGTGCTGTGGCGCGCAGGGCGGAAAGGGGCATGGACCAGGACACGCGCCCGGGCATGAGCCTGGCCACGGCCACGACCCTCTGCACGGACACGAGCACGCGCATCACGCGCATCACGTGCATCACGTGCATCACGCGCATCAGCCGCCGGTGCGGGCCGCGGGCACCGTCTACACCTGCCCGATGCACCCGCAGATTCGCCAGGACGGCCCGGGCAATTGCCCGATCTGCGGCATGGCGCTCGAGCCGTTGACCCCGGCCGCGACCGACGACGACACCGGGCTGCGCGCCGTCAAACGAAAATTCTGGATCGCCGCGTCGCTCAGCGCGCCCGTGGTACTGCTCGCGATGCTGCCGCACGTGATGGATCTGCATTTCTCGCCCGGGACGGCGCGTCTCTCGCGGTATGCCGAGCTCGTGCTGACGTTGCCGGTAGTTGGATGGGCCGCCCTCGATTACTACCGCCGTGGCTGGCAGGGAATCACGCATCGATCGCCGAACATGTACACGCTCATCGGCCTCGGCGTGCTGGTCGCCTATGTCTTCAGCCTGTTCGCGACTTTCATGCCGGGCTCGTTTCCGGCGGGCATGCGCGACGAGCACGGCATGGTCGGCGTGTATTTCGAAGTGGCCGCGTCGATCGTCGCACTGGTGCTGCTGGGCGAATGGCTGGAGCTTCGCGCGCGCGGACGCACCAGTCTCGCCATCCGGCAGTTGTTAGGCCTGGCGCCGAGGACGGCCCGCAGGGTGCGGGCGGACGGAACCGACGAGGACGTCCCCATCGACGTCCTGGCCCCCGGAGATCGCGTGCGCGTCCGGCCCGGTGAAAAGGTGCCGGTGGACGGAAGGATCACCGAGGGCCGCTCGACCTTCGACGAGTCCATGCTGACTGGCGAGGCACTGCCCGTGGACAAGGGGCCCGGGGATCGGGTGATCGGCGCGACGCTCAACCAGGCCGGGTCCGTCATCATCGTGGCGGAAAAAGTCGGTGCCGACAGCCTGCTGTCTCAGATCGTCCACCTGGTCTCGCGAGCGCAGCGCAGCCGCGCGCCACTGCAGAAACTGGCCGACCGGGTCGCGGCCTGGTTCGTCCCCGCAGTACTGACGATCGCCGTCGTGACATTCCTCGCCTGGTGGTTCGCGGGGCCGGAGCCGCGACTCGCCCACGCGCTGGTGACCGCGGTCGCGGTGCTGATCATCGCCTGTCCCTGCGCCCTCGGCCTCGCCACGCCGATTTCCATCATGGTCGCGAGTGGGCGTGGCGCGCAGTCCGGCGTGCTGTTCCGCGATGCGCAGGCCATCGAGCGGCTGCGCGAGATCGATACGCTGGTGGTCGACAAGACCGGAACACTGACCGTCGGCAGGCCGGCCCTGCACCAGGTCTTGACGGTGGCGGAAACGCACGACGATGAAGTCCTCGCGCTGGCGGCCGCACTCGAGAAGTCGAGCGAGCACCCGCTCGCCCGGGCGATCGTCGATGGCGCCGCGGCACGCGGAATCCCGCCGCGATCGGCCGAGGACTTCCGCTCGGTCACCGGCCGTGGCGTCACCGGCAAGGTGGCCGGACGCCGCGTCGCGCTGGGAAACCCGGCGCTCATGGGCGAAGTCGGCGCCTCGATCGACAGTTTGAGCGCGCAGGCCGAGGCATTGCGGGCCGAGGGCCGCACGGTGATGTTCCTCGCCATCGAGGGCGCACTGGCCGGCGCGATCGCGGTGGGCGACCCGATCAAGGAAACCACGCCGGCCGCGCTGGATGCGCTGCGCGCGGACGGACTGCGCATCGTCATGTTGAGCGGCGATGCGCGCGGCACGGCGCAGGCCGTGGCTCGTACGCTCGGGATCGAGGAGGTGATCGCCGAAGTGCAGCCCGCGGACAAGGCGCGCGTCATCGAGCGCCTCGAAGCCGAGGGCCGCCGTGTCGCCATGGCCGGAGACGGCATCAACGACGCGCCGGCGCTGGCCCGCGCGCACGTCGGTATCGCCATGGGAACGGGCACCGACATCGCGATGGAGAGCGCGCAGGTGACGCTGGTCAAGGGCGATCTCAACGGCATCGTGCGCGCACGCCGCTTGAGCCGTGCCACGGTTCGCAATATCCGGCAAAACCTGGGGTTCGCGTTCGGATACAACGCGCTCGGTATTCCGCTGGCCGCGGGGATCCTGTACCCGTCGACGGGACTGCTGCTCTCGCCGCTGGTCGCGGCATTGGCCATGAGCCTCTCCTCGGTATCGGTGATATCCAACGCGCTGCGCCTGCGAGGACAATGAGTACATGTTGAGCAGAAGACGATTCGTGCAGGGCGTGGGCGGTGCCGGGCTGTTGCTGGGTGCCGGCGGATGGAGCCGCGCGGGGGCCAGTGAGCCGGGCGTGCTCGTCGGCCCCGACTTCGACCTCACCATCGACACGCTGCCCGTGAACTTCTCCGGCACCGCGCGCCGCGCGGTGGCGGTCAATGGCAGCGTGCCGGGACCGCTGCTGCGCATGCGCCAGGGTGACACGGTGACGATGCGCATCCGAAACCGCCTGCGCGAACGGACCTCTATCCACTGGCACGGGCTCATCGTGCCGGCGGACATGGACGGCGTGCCCGGGCTCTCCTTCGACGGCATCGCGCCGGGCAGCACATTCACCTATCGCTTCAAGGTCAACCAGTCGGGCACCTACTGGTATCACTCGCACTCGCGCTTCCAGGAACAGGTCGGGCTCTATGGCCCGCTGATCGTCGAGCGCCGCGCCGGCGAGCGCCACGCGGCCGACCGCGAACACGTGCTGCTGCTTTCCGACTGGACCGACCTTGACCCGGAGCACGTCTACGCGACGCTCAAGCGCCAGAGCGACTACTACAACTTCAACAAGCGCACGGTCGGCGATTTCCTCGACGACGTGCGCAAGCAGGGATGGGATGCGGCGCAGGCCGACCGGCGCATGTGGGGCAGGATGCGCATGGACCCCACCGACCTCGCCGACGTCGGCGGCTACGCCTACACCTATCTATTGAACGGCACGACGCCCGCCGGCAACTGGACCGGCATCTTCCGCCCGGGCGAGCGCGTGCGCCTGCGCATCATCAACGGATCGTCGATGAGCTTCTTCGACCTGCGCATCCCGGGGCTGAAGCTCACGGTGGTTGCTGCCGACGGCCAGGACGTCGAGCCGGTCACGGTCGACGAGCTGCGCATCGGCACGGCGGAGGTTTACGACGTCATCGTCGAGCCGCGCGACGCCGCGTACACGATCTTCGCCCAGGCCATGGATCGTTCGGGCTTCGCACGCGGCACGCTGGCGCCGCGCGCCGGCATGGTGGCCGAGGTGCCGGAACTCGACGCGCCGGCGCTCTTGACCATGGCCGACATGGGCATGCACCACGAAGGCATGGACCACTCGCAGATGAGCCGCGCGCCGTTGAACCACGCGCCCGCCGAAGACGGGCCGATCGTCGACATGAAGGCCGGCATGGTCGCGCCGCGGCTCGACGATCCCGGCGTCGGGTTGCGCGACAACGGACGGCGCGTGCTCACCTACGCGGATCTCGCCACGCTCGGCGGCGCGATCGATTCACGCGACGCGGCGCGCGAGATCGAGCTGCATCTCACCGGCCACATGGAGCGCTACATCTGGTCCTTCAACGGCCAGAAATTCTCGGACGCCACGCCGCTCGAGTTCACGCATGGCGAGCGGCTGCGCATCACGCTGGTCAACGACTCGATGATGACCCATCCGATCCACCTGCACGGCATGTGGAGCGAGATCGTCGACGCGCGCGGCGCGTTCGCGGTACGCAAGCACACGGTGTCCATCCAGCCGGCGCAGCGGCTCTCCTATCTCGTCACCGCCGACGCGCTCGGCAGCTGGGCCTATCACTGCCACCTGCTCTACCACATGGAAGCGGGCATGTTCCGCGAGGTGGTGGTGGCATGATCGCGGCACGCGCGGCGCTCATCGTGCTGGTCCTGGCCGCGGCGCGCGATGTGCGCGCGCAGGGCCAGAGCGCGCTCGAACACGTGCCACCCGATCCGCCGCAGACCCACGTGCACGACATGTCGTACGCGCAAATGGTGGAGATGATGGGCATGGACGACCGCAAGACCTTCGGCAAGATCATGCTCGACCGGCTCGAATGGCGCGATGCCTCCGACGGCCCGGGATTCGCCTGGGATGCCAACGCGTGGTATGGCGGCGACTATCACAAGGCCTGGCTGCAGGCCGAAGGTGCGCGCGACGGCGACACCACGCACGAATCGCGGATCGAGCTCGGCTGGGAGCGCATCGTATCCGCCTGGTGGAGCGTGCGCGCGGGGCTGCGCCACGATGCCGGGGTCGGGCCTTCGCGCGAGTGGTTAGGCGCGGGCGTGGCGGGTCTCGCGCCCGGCTTCGTCGAGACCGAGGCGGCTGTCTACCTCGGCGAGGACGGCCGCAGCGCCCTGCGCCTGAAACTGGAGCGCGACTGCCTGTTCACGCAGAGGCTGGTGCTGCAACCCCAGCTCGAGCTCGATGTCTACGGCAAGGACGATGCGGAGAAGCTCATAGGCGCGGGACTGTCCGAACTGTCCTTCGGATTGCGGCTGCGCTATGAAATCCGCCGCGAGATCGCACCCTACGTGGGCCTCGACTGGACCTGGCGGTTCGGCGAGACCGCGGACCTGGCGGAAGCCGCGGGAGAAGAAGAATCCGGGTTCACCGCCGTGGCCGGATTGCGGCTCTGGTTCTAGCCCTGCGGGACGCCGGCCATGTCGGGCAATTTGTGGGCGATGCCCTTGTGGCAGTCGATGCAGGTTTTCTCGCCCGTGAGCAGCCAGCTTTCGTGGATCGCCGCTGCCCGCGTGCTCTGCCTCGTCAGGTCCATGGAATCACGTTGATGGCAGTTGCGGCACTCGAGTGAGTCATTCGCCTTGAGCCGCGCCCACTCGTGCTCGGCGAGGTCGCGGCGCTTGTCGAGAAATTCCTCGCGGGTGTCGATGGTGCCGAACATCTTGCCCCACACCTCCTTCGAGGCCTGCATCTTGCGCGCGATCTTGTGGGTCCACTCGTGCGGCACGTGGCAGTCCGGGCAGGTGGCGCGCACCCCGGAGCGATTGGTGTAGTGGATGGTCGATTTGAGCTCGGCGAACACGTTGTCCTGCATCTCGTGGCAGCTGACGCAGAAGGTTTCGGTGTTGGTGGCCTCGAGCGCGGTATTGAAGCCGCCCCAGAACAGCACGCCGCCCACGAATCCTCCCAGCGTCAGCACACCGAGGCTCAGGTGCCGGCTCGGCCTGCTCAGCGTGCGCCAATAGCGCACCACGAAGTCCGGCAGTCGCATGCTCAATGACCCCGCGATTCGGACTCGACCGTCATCAGCTCGTCCACGTCGCGGAAATCGTTCGGCACGAGCGGCTTGGCTTCGGTCTGCACCACGTGGCACTGCGTGCAGAAATAGCGGCGCGGCGACACCGCCGCCAGCACCTGCCCGTCACGATCCACGAAATGCGTGACACTCACCATCGGCGCCTGGAAGTTGGCGGCGTTGGCGCGCGAGTGGCACAACAGGCAGCGGTTCGAGTTCTTGTCGACCTGGTAGCCATCGATGGAATGAGGAATGGTCGGCGGCTGGTCCGGGTAGGCGCGCTTGCGCTTCAGGTCGGTGTTCTCGGTTCGCGCCATCGGCAGCGGCGTGCGCTCCTCGTCGAGCGGAATGCCGCGGCGCAGGGCGTCGATGGACTGCGGCTCGTCTGGAGCCGGGGCCGGGTCGTTGGCCGGGGGATCCTGCGCCTGCAGCAGCAGGGGTACGAACAGCAGGGCGACGAGTACACGGGTCCGCATGGCGTTCACACCTTCACGACCTTGACCGCGCACTTCTTGAAGTCGGTCTGCTTGGAGATCGGATCCGTCGCGTCGAGCGTCACCTTGTTGATCAGGATGGAAGGGTCGAACCACGGCACGAACACCAGGCCGCGCGGCGGCCGGTCGCGGCCTCGTGTTTCGACACGGACGCGCACCTCGCCTCGCCGCGAGACGACGCGCGCCTCCTGGCCGCGGCGCAGGCCGCGCGCCGCCGCGTCGTCGGGATGCATGAACAACACGGCGCTCGGAAACGACTTGTACAGCTCGGGAATGCGCAAGGTCATCGAACCGGAATGCCAGTGTTCGAGCACGCGGCCGGTAGATAGCCACAGGTCGAATTCCTGGTCGGGCACTTCCGGCGGCGGCTCGTACGGCAGCGCCCAGATGACGGCGCGGCCGTCCTTGTTGCCGTAGAACTGGAAGCCGCTGCCGGCTTTCACGTAGGGATCCTCACCCTCCCGGAAGCGCCAGCGCGTCTCGGCTCCGTCGACGACCGGCCAGCGCAACCCGCGCTCCAGGTGGTAGCGGTCGAACGGCGCGAGGTCGTGGCCATGGCCGCGACCGAAGGCGGCGTATTCCTCGAACAGTCCCTTCTGCACGTAGAAGCCGAAAGCCTTCGATTCCTGGTTGGCGTAGTCGGGCGCGATTTCCTTGAGCGGAAAGCGGTTGACGACGCCGTTGGCGAACAACACCTCGAACAGCGTCCTGCCCCGGTAGGCTGGATTCGCCGCGAGAATCTCGCTGGGCCACACCTCGTCGGTCGTGAAGCGTTTCGAAAATTCCATGAGCTGCCACAGGTCGGAGCGCGCTTCGCCGGGCGCGTCGACGAGCTGATGCCAGAACTGCGTGCGGCGCTCGGCGTTGCCATACGCGCCCTCCTTCTCCACCCACATCGCGGCCGGCAGGATGAGGTCGGCCGCCTGTGCGGTCACCGTCGGATAGGCATCGCTGACGACGACGAAATTGTCCTTGTTGCGATAGCCGGGCAGGCCCTCCTGGTTGAGGTTGGCCGCGGCCTGCAGGTTGTTGTTGACCTGCACCCAGTACGCGTTGAGCTTGCCATCGCGCAGCATGCGGTTGTGCTCGACGGCGTGGTAACCCGGCTTCTCCTGGATGATGCCGTGCGGCACCTTCCACAATTCCTCGGTGTGCGCGCGATGTTCCGGGTTGGCCACCAGCATGTCGGCCGGCAGGCGGTGGCTGAACGTGCCGACTTCACGCGCCGTGCCGCAAGCCGACGGCTGGCCGGTGAGCGAGAACGGACTGTTGCCCGGCGTGGAGATCTTTCCGGTCAGCAGGTGGATGTTGTAGACCATGTTGTTGGCCCAGACACCGCGCGTGTGCTGGTTGAAGCCCATGGTCCAGAACGACATGACGCGGACCTTCGGATCCGCATACAGCTCGGCGAGCTTCTGCAGCCAGCCGCGATCCACGCCCGAGATCTTCGCCGCATGCTCGAGTGTGTACGGCTTCACGAAGGCGGCGTATTCCGCGAAGGTCATCGGCGCGCCCCCGCCGGCATCGCCCGCGTTCTTCGCGGCCTTCTGCAAGGGATGCTCGGGCCGCAGCCCGTAGCCGATGTCGGTGTTGCCGCGCTTGAAACTGGTGTGCTTGTCGACGAAGTCGCGATTCACGCGGCCCGTCTGGATGATGTGGTTGGCGATGTAGTTGAGGATGACCAGGTCGGTCTGCGGCTTGAAGACGATCGGGATGTCGGCGAGGTCGAAGCAGCGATGCTCGAACACCGACAACACCGCCACCTTCGTCGCGGGCGCGGACAGCCGACGGTCCGTGAGCCGCGTCCACAGGATGGGATGCATCTCCGCCATGTTGGAACCCCAGAGCACGAAGGCATCGGCCGCCTCGATGTCGTCGTAGCAGCCCATGGGCTCGTCCATGCCGAAGGTGCGCATGAAACCGAAGGCCGCGGACGCCATGCAATGGCGCGCATTGGGATCGATGTTGTTGGAACGGAAGCCCGCCTTCATGAGCTTGTTGGCCGCGTAGCCTTCCCAGATGGTCCACTGGCCGGAGCCGAACATGCCCACGGCCGACGGACCCTTGTGCTTGAGCACCCGCTTCCAGTGCTCCGCCATCACGTCGAAGGCCTCGTCCCAGCTCACCGGCTCGAAATCGCCATCCTTGTGGAACTTGCCGTTGCGCTTGCGCAGCAATGGCTTGGTGAGCCGGTCGGCGCCGTACATCACCTTGGAGAGGAAATAGCCCTTCACGCAATTGAGGCCGCGATTCACCGGGGCGTGCACGTCGCCATGCGTGGCGACGACCCGCCCGGCCTTCACGCCGACGTTCACGCCACACCCCGTGCCGCAGAAGCGGCAAGGAGCCTTGGACCACTTGAGCTCCGTCGCGGCGCGGTCCGTCACCAGGTTCTGCGCGCCGGCGGGCAGCGGGATTCCCGCCGCCGCTGCCGCCGCCGCTGCCGCCGTCTGCTTGATGAATTCGCGCCGTGAACGGCTCATTCCGCGCCTCCGCCACTATCCAGTTGATGAAAGACGAGGTTCACGAACAGGACATCCGGTTCGCCACGCAAGTCATCCATGCGATCCGCCAGGGCGCGCTCCGAGGGGGCTTCCAGCACGACCACGATCTTGCCGTCCGACATGGCCCGTACCTCGTGGCCTTCGCGGGCGGAAATCGACGCGGCGACCTGCGCGGCCCGCTCGGGGCGCGCGCGTACCACGAGGCTGGCGATGTGGGTATCGGCGTTCACGGCGGCGGCGGGCCCGGCGGGCCGGCGAATATCTGCCAGATCCACACCATGAATCCGTAGCCGGCCACGAAAATGACCGAAAGCACCGGGATCAGCACGAAGGCCAGGAACGCGAAGGCGCGGATTTCCTCGCGCTTCGTGCTGGCAGTGGCGTCGGTGGGAGTGCCGCTCATGCTGGCCTCTAGTATCCGTTTCGCGCCGCCTCGCGAATAGGTCTTGGTACGTATTGCACGCTGGCGTATGGCGTTTTCTGACAGCCATGCCGTCAGCCATTGTCTAACCTGCCGCGCATGAAATCCTCGCCCCGTGATCGCCTGCCCGACCTGCCCGCCCCGCCCGCCTTCCCGCGCGACCCGCAGGACACGCCCGCGCACCGCGCCGAGGTAGTTAGCTACAGCGACGAACGCTCCGCGCGCGGCAAGCGCGCGCTGGCCGAGTTCACCGGCGACGCCGGCGCCGAGGTGGTCGAACGCCTGCGCGACATCGCCCCCGACTTCGCCGACTGGATCGTGCAGTTCTCCTACGGCGACGTCATGGCGCGCCCCGGGCTCGACAAGCGTTCCCGGCAGATCGCCACCATCGCCGCGCTGACCGCGCTCGGCAATGCGCAGCCGCAGCTGCGCGTGCACATCGAGGGTGCGCTGAACGTCGGCTGCCGCGAGCAGGAGATCATCGAGGTCATCCTGCAGATGGCGGTCTACGCGGGATTCCCCGCCGCCATCAACGCGTTGAACGTCGCGCGCGAAGTCTTCTCACAACGCGAGACGCACTAGCGGCCCACCCTGCACGCCTGCACGGGCCGGCCGTTGCCCGATTCCGTATGATGCGCGGCCATGGCTTCGAGGCGGGCTGTCGTTGCGGTCGGGGGTATCATTCTGGCGCTGGTCGCGTTGTTGGTTTTCCATGTCGCGAGCCAGCGTGCCGCGCAGCGCGCCGCCGCCGACAGTGCCCGGGCCGAGGCTGCCGCGGCCCGGGAGGCCCGGGCAAAGGCCGAGCAGGAACTCAAGGCACGCACCCAGGCGCTCGAGCGGCTGCAATACCTGCGCTCGCAGGTGAACGCGCGGTGGCTCAAGGATGTCGAGGCAGCCCATGCATTCGGCGCCATGGGCGTCGTTCCGCCCATGCTCTCCCTGGTCGAGAACGGCAGTTTCGTCGAAGTCACCAATCTGCACCGCGCGCGGCTCTGCGTGCTGGTCGAACGCGTTTCGCGCACCGTCACCGAGATCGAGCGCTGCCGTGTGGGCGGCCTCCGTTGCTCCGCCATCGAACCCGGCGCGACCGTGCGACTCCAGATGTTCCGCGCGGGAAATCCGCCGGCCTGCCTCGAAGCACCCTTCGAATTCCGCATCGGTTCGCCAAGTGATCCCGAGCCGAGCTGGTGGTCGCAGCCCGCGTTGCGGGAAGCGGCGCGCTTCGGCTTCGGGGCCATGCGCGACGAGGAGCTCGACGATGCGCAGATCGCGGCTGAAACCGCGCGGCTGAACACACTGCTGTCGGACACCACGCGCGCGCAGCGCTGGCGCGCGGAGTTGTCGTCACCGCGTCCGCGCCCGGCCCGCCCGGGCACCTCCCGCCGATGACCTGGCAGTTCTGGATCGATCGCGGCGGCACCTTCACCGACATCGTGGCGCGCCGCCCCGACGGCACGCGCGTGGCGCACAAGCTGCTCTCCGAGAACCCGGAGCGCTATGACGATGCCGCCATCCACGGCATCCGCGAGCTGCTCGGCCTCGCGCCGGGGGCGCCGCTGCCCGCCGCCGACATCGAGGCGGTGCGCATGGGCACCACCGTGGCCACCAACGCGCTGCTGGAGCGCAAGGGCGACCGCACCGTGTTCGTGACCACGCGCGGCTTCGCCGACAGCCTGCGCATCGCCTATCAACATCGCCCGAAGCTGTTCGTGCGGCACATCGAGCTGCCCTCGATGCTGTACGAGGAAGTCATCGAGGTCGACGAGCGCATGGGGGCGCACGGCGAAGCGGTGCGTGCGCTGCACGAGTCCAGCGCCGAGCAGGCGCTGCGCGCGGCCTTCGCGCGCGGCATCCACGCCTGCGCCATCGTGCTGATGCACGGCTACCGCTACCCCGCGCACGAGCGCGCGCTCGAGGCCATCGCGCGGCGCGTCGGCTTCACGCAGATCTCGGTGTCGCACACCGTGAGTCCGCTGATGCGGTTGGTGTCGCGCGGCGACACCACGGTGGCGGATGCCTATCTGTCGCCGGTGCTGCGCCGCTACGTGGAGAGCGTCGCGGCGGCGCTGCCCGGCGTGCGCCTGCAGTTCATGCAGTCCTCGGGCGGCCTGAGCGACGCGGCGTCGTTCCACGGCAAGGACGCGATCCTCTCCGGTCCCGCTGGCGGCATCGTGGGCGCGGCGCGCGCCGCCCAGGGCGCGGGGCTCCGCAGGATCATCGCCTTCGACATGGGCGGCACGTCCACCGACGTCGGGCATTTCGCCGGCGACTACGAGCGCGCGCTCGACGTCGAGGTCGGCGGCGTGCGGCTGCGCACGCCCATCCTGCGCATCCACACGGTGGCGGCCGGCGGCGGCTCCATCGTCCACTTCGATGGCGTGCGCCTGCGCGTCGGACCGGAATCCGCGGGCGCCAACCCGGGGCCGGCGTCCTACCGGCGCGGCGGCCCGCTCACGGTTACCGACTGCAACGTATTGTTGGGCCGCATCCAGCCCGACTTCTTCCCGGCCGTGTTCGGCGCCACCGGCGACCTGATGCTGGACGCGGCCGTGGTGTCGCGCGGCTTCGAGACACTGGCGCAATCCATGAATGGCGACGCCACGCCCACCGGCACCGCGACGCTCGCCGCGGGCTGCATCCGCATCGCGGTCGAGAACATGGCGAACGCCATCAAGAAGATCTCCGTGCAGCGCGGCCACGATGTCACCGGCTACACGCTCACCTGCTTCGGCGGCGCCGCCGGCCAGCACGCCTGCCTGGTGGCCGACGCGCTCGGCATGCGCCGCGTGTTCATCCATCCGCTGGCCGGCGTGCTGTCGGCCTACGGCATCGGGCTGGCCGACGCGATGGCCCTGCGCCAGCGCACCATCGAGGAGACGCTGGACGACGGCGCGCTCGCGCGCCTCGGACCGCTGTTCGAGGACCTCGAGCTCGAGGCGCGCGCCGAGCTCGCCCACCAGGGCTTCGTCAAGGATTCGGTATCCATCGAGCGCTCGGTGCTCCTCAAGTACGCCGACACTGATTCCACGCTGACGGTGCCGCTCACCGCGAGCTCCACCGCCGCGACGCTCGGCGCCGAGTTCCTCGCGCAATACCGCACGCGCTATGGCTTCCACGTGCCGGGCCGCGCCGTGGTCATCGACGCCATTTCGCTCGCGGCCAGCGGCCGCACGCGCCACGAGGAGATACCGCGCCGGTTCGAACCGCGCGCCCGCGCTCTCGCGCCGCAGGCCATCCGCCGCGTGTATTTCGACGGCGCCTGGATCGACGCGCCGTTCTACCGGCGCGACGCATTGCGTCCCGCCGATCGCATCGACGGCCCCGCGGTGATCTTCGAGCCGCACAACACCATCGTCATCGAGCGCGGCTGGTGCGCCACGCTCGGCGCCGCCGATCACCTGTTGCTCGAGAAAACCGCGGAGCGCGCGCCGGAGAAGGCCTCGACGCGCGCCGACCCGGTGCTGCTCGAGATCTTCAACAACCTCTTCATGGCCATCGCCGAGCAGATGGGCGTGACACTCGCGAACACGGCGAGCTCGGTGAACATCAAGGAGCGGCTGGATTTCTCCTGCGCGCTGTTCGACCAGCAGGGCCAGCTGATCGCCAACGCGCCTCACATGCCGGTGCACCTGGGCTCGATGGGCGAATCGGTGCAGGAAATCCTGCGGCGCCGCGCCGGCCGCATGAATCCCGGCGACGCGTTCGTGTTGAACGCGCCCTACGCCGGCGGCACGCACCTGCCCGACGTCACCGTGGTCATGCCGGTATTCCTCGCCGGCGACGCCAGGCAACCCGAGTTCTACGTCGCCGCGCGCGGGCACCACGCCGACATCGGCGGCATCACGCCCGGCTCCATGCCCTCGGACTCGAAGCACATCGACGAGGAAGGCGTGCTGCTCGACAACGTGCAGATCGTCGCGCGCGGCGAGTTCCTCGAGCGCGCGCTGCGCCAGGTGCTCACGGGCGGCGCGCACCCGGTGCGCAACGTCGCGCAGAACCTGGCCGACCTGCGCGCGCAGGTGGCCGCCTGCCAGAAAGGCATCGCCGAGCTCACCGCCATGGCGAGCCACTACGGCCTGGACGTGGTGCGCGCCTACATGCGGCACGTGCAGGACAATGCCGAGGCGGCCGTGCGCCAGGTGATCGGCGCGCTGCGTGACGGCGAGGCGCGCTGCGAGATGGACAACGGCGCGGTCATCCAGGTGAAGATCAGCATCGACGCCGCGCAGCGCGCGGCGACCATCGACTTCACCGGCAGCAGCGCCCAACTACCCGACAATTTCAACGCCCCGCTGCCGGTCACGCGCGCCGCGGTGCTGTACGTGTTCCGCACGCTGGTCGACGACGAGATCCCGATGAATGCGGGCTGCCTGAAACCGCTGCGGCTCATCGTGCCCGAAGGCTGCATGCTCAACCCGCGCTATCCCGCGGCCGTGGTCGCGGGCAACGTCGAGACCTCGCAAGTGGTCACCGACTGCCTGTACCGCGCGCTCGGCGTGCTCGCCGCATCGCAGGGAACCATGAACAACTTCACCTTCGGCGATGCGCAGTACCAGTACTACGAGACCATCGCCGGCGGCTCGGGCGCGGGGCCGGGCTTCGACGGCACGGATGCCGTGCAGACACACATGACGAATTCGCGGCTCACCGACCCCGAAGTCCTCGAGTGGCGCTTCCCGGTGCGGCTCGAGTCGTTCCGCATCCGGCGCGGCTCGGGTGGCAAGGGCCGGTTCCGCGGTGGCGACGGTGTCGAGCGCCGCATCCGTTTCCTCAAGCCCATGACCGCCATCCTGCTCGCCAATCGCCGCCGCACCATGCCGGGCGGACTCGACGGCGGCGGCCCCGCGCAGCCCGGGCTCAACTGGATAGAGCGCAACGACGGCCGGCACGAGGAGCTCGGCGCGACCTTCACCCGCGAGGTGGAGCGTGGCGAGGTCGTGGTCATCGAAACGCCCGGCGGCGGCGGATTCGGCTCGCCGTGACACAGGAGGTCGCCGCCACCGCGCCACCGATGCGCCGCCTGGGGTTCGCGAGCGTCGCCGGCACCGCGCTCGAATACTACGACTTCGCGGCCTACAACACGCTCGCGGCGCTGGTGTTCAACAAGCTGTTCTTTCCCACCTTCGACGCCACCGCGGGCACCTTGCTGTCCTTCGCGACGTTCTGGGTGGGCTATCTCTCGCGGCCGGTGGGCGGGGTGTTGTTTGGCCACCTCGGTGACCGTCGCGGTCGTCGCTTCGTGCTCATGGTCACGCTCCTGCTCATGGGCGTGTCCACCGTGCTCATCGGCCTGTTGCCGACGTATGCGCAGATCGGCGCGTGGGCGCCGGCGCTGCTGGTTTCGCTGCGTTTCATCCAGGGCGTGGCCCTGGGCGGCGAGTGGGCCGGAGCCGTGCTGCTGTCGCTGGAGCATGGCGCCGAAGGGCAGCGCGGCCGCAACGCGTCGTTCGCGCAGATGGGTCCGTCCGTGGGCACGGTCATGGCCTTCGCGGTCGTGGCGCTGACACAGGGCTGGCTGACGGACGAACAGCAGATTTCGTGGGGTTGGCGCGTGCCGCTGCTGGCGAGCATCGTGCTCGTGGCGTTCGGCATCTGGTTGCGCGCCGGCGTCACCGAGACACCGCAATTCCTCGAATTGGAACGGCGCTCCGCGCTGGCGCGCGCACCCCTCGGCCTGGTGTTGCGCGAACATGGGCGCGGGTTGCTGGTGTCCGCGGGTGCGCGCCTCGGACCGGACGTCATGTACTCCTGCTACGCGGTTTTCTCGATCAGCTATGTCACGCAGACCCTGGGCCTGCCGCGCTCGCTGCCCGTGGGCCTGCTGGCCATCGGCGCGGTGCTGAACGCGGCCTGCATGCCGCTCGCCGGCCAGCTCTCGGACCGGTATGGTCGGCGCGCCGTGTATGGCGCGGGCGTGCTCGCCGCGCTGTTGTGCATGGCGGCGTTCTTTCCGCTGCTCGACTCGCGCGAGGTGCCGGCCATGCTGCTCGCGCTGTGCGCCGCATCGGTCGTGCACGCTTTCATGTACGGCCCGCAGGCGGCGTTCATCGCGGAGCAGTTTCCCGCACAGGTACGCTACGCCGGTGCGTCGCTCGCTTACACGCTCGGCGGGATATTCGCCGGCGGCATCGCGCCGCTCGTCCTGGCCGCGCTCTATCGCGAATTCGGAAGCTCGCGCCCGCTCACCCTCTACGTCGCCGCGGCACTCGCCATCACCGGCCTGGTGCTCGCGATCTCCGCGCGCCGCGTCGCGGGAGTTCCGCGGTAGTCAGTGCAGTCTGACCGGAATCGCCCGCTTCGCCCGATCGTCCCCGCCCACGTCGCGCGGAAGATGGGCGTTTCACGCAGCGTAAGGAGATTCTCATGGCCAGCGCGAAAGAAACGCTCATCGACCTGGAGAAGAAGTTCTGGCAATCGATCGTCGATCAACAACCGGACGTGGCCATCGGCATGCTCACCGAGCCTGCGCTGATGGTGAGCGCGAAGGGCGCGATGCAGTTCGGTCACGAGGACTACCGGCGCATGGCGTTGCAGGGACCGATGACGCTCAAGTCCTTCGAGCTGAGCGACATGGAAGTGATGTTTCCCACCGACACCACCGCGGTGCTCGCCTATCACGCGCGCCAGACCATGGTGGAACGCGGCAAATCGCACGGCGGCACCACCGAGGACGTCAACGACACCTCGACATGGGTGAAGACGGATGGCGAGTGGAAATGCGTGGCGCACACCGAGGCGCCCGCGAGCCGCGCGTCGCATTGACGCGCCGCGCTGCGCCGGTGCGCGTCAGGCCGGCACAGGCACGGCGTGGACCGCGAACATTCCCTGGGCGAAGAAGTAGGTCAACGCGGCGGCGAACAGCGTGCCGATGGTGAGCAGCGCCCAGCGCCAACGTAGCCACGCATCGCGGAACGTCGAGAACTGCAGCGCGAGGTCGGGCAGGTAGACCGCGCAGTACGCCACGTTGGCGAGCACCGCGAGGATGAACAGCCCCAGCGCGAGATCCGTGCCCAGCGATTCCTTCGAGCCCGGCCAGCCGGCGACGAACCAGGCCACGACGATCAGCGCGAGCACGGCGTTGTAGACCAGCCGGCGCGGTTCCCAGTAGGAGATCGAGCTGCTCATGGCTTCGCGAAAATCCACGCTCATCTGTTCTTGCTCCCTCGGCCGGTGGCCCGCTCCCAGGACGCGACCGGGCCGGGCCGCGTGCGAAACGACGGATGGCAGGCAGGACGTCGCACACCCGCCAACTTTTCAAATCGGGCCGGCGAACGCAAGGACAGCTTGCGCAGTAGATGGGCCCATTCGCATTCGATCTGCCCGCGCGTGACGTGCATCACGGCCGTCTTGCGCACCGGGCCGACCTTCGAACGGTCGAAGACATAACCCCGGGCGGTGGCCTCGGCGTGGATCGCCGCGAGATAGGCGCTGATCGCGAGCTTCGGCGAGCCATGCGCGCGGAAGCGTTCGAGCTGCGGATGATGCCGGTAGCCGCGCGTCCGGCCGCGCAGCACGGCGCGCGCCAGTAGCGCCTCGCGCCACAGGGCGACGAGCCCGACGGAGTCGAGATAGCGGGGATGGAGTGACCAGAGGCGCATGCGCTGCGCGCCACCTTACAGGACTTCGAACAACCCCGCGGCGCCCATGCCGCCGCCCACGCACATGGTGACCACGACGTGGCGCGCGCCACGGCGTTTTCCTTCGATGAGCGCATGTCCCACCAGCCGCGCGCCGGACATGCCGTACGGATGGCCGATCGAGATGGCACCGCCGTCGACGTTCAGGCGCTCGTCGGGAATGCCGAGCTTGTCGCGGCAGTAGATCACCTGCACGGCGAACGCCTCGTTGAGCTCCCACAGCCCGATGTCATCGACGCGCAGGCCGAAGCGTTCCAGCAATCTCGGCACCGCGACTACCGGGCCGATGCCCATTTCGTCGGGCCGCGTGCCGGCGACGGCCATGCCGACGTAACGGCCCAGTGGCGGCAGGCCGCGCTTCTCGGCGAGGTGCGCTTCCATCACCACGCAGGCCGACGCGCCATCGGACAACTGGCTGGCGTTGCCGGCCGTCACCGTGCCGCCGGCGTGCACCGGCTTGAGCGCCGCGAGGCCGGCGAGCGTCGTGTCGGGGCGCATGCCCTCGTCGCGCGATATCGCGAGCTCGCGGTAGCTGACTTCTCCGCTGGCCTTGTCGACCACCTTCATGGTCGCCTTGCAAGGCACGATCTCGGCATCGAAGCGCCCCGCCTGCTGCGCAGCCGCCGTGCGCTGCTGCGAAGCCAGCGCGTATGCATCGCATCGTTCGCGCGAGATACCGTAGCGCGCGGCCACCACCTCGGCGGTGCCGATCATGGGCATGGTGGCGTCGGGCTGCAGGGCTGACAACCCGGGATCCGGGTCGATGCGCAACGCCGGCGTCTGCGCCAGCGAAATGGACTCCACGCCGCCCGCGACCACGATGTCCATGCGATCGACGATGACCTGCTTGGCGGCGGTAGCGATGGTCATCAACCCCGAGGAACACTGGCGCTCGAGGGTCATGCCCGGCACTTCCACTGGAAAGCCCGCGCGCAGCGCCGCCATGCGTCCTAGGGTGTGTTGCGTGCCCTGGGGCAGCGAGCACCCCAACAGACAATCCTCGACTTCAGCGGGTGCGACGCCCGCGCGCCCGACCGCCGCGGTCAGCGCGTGCGCCGCGAGCGTGGGCGCCGGCGTGTCATTGAAGGCGCCGCGATAGGCGCGGCCGATGGGCGTGCGTGCCGTGGAGACGATCCACGCGTCGCGCGTGGTCATCTCACCGCCGCTTCGCCGTGGCGCTGGCGACTTCCCGCTCGACCTGCACGAAGCCGTACTCGGGGACGATCTCGCCGGTGCGGTCCGAGACCGCCTGCCACTGCTCGATGACGCGCGCACCGGCGTCATCGCCGTTGCCCACCTGCACGCCCTGCGTGAGCGTCACGTAGGCACGCGCGAAGTGACCGGCGCCGGCACACACGATGGCGCGCGTCGGCGCGTCGGCGACCACCAGCGCCAGCAGCGCCGGGCTCACCAGCGCCGGGTTCAGCGCCTCGAGGCTCTCCGCGGGCAGGATGTCCTGCGTCATCTGCGTGGCCGCCGAAGGCGCGAGGCAATTGACATGGATGCCGTACTTCGCGCCCTCGATCGCGAGCGTCTGCATCAGGCCCACCAGCGCCATTTTCGCCGCGCCGTAGTTCGATTGGCCGAAGTTGCCGTACAGGCCCGACGACGAGGTCGTCATGACGATGCGTCCGTGCTTCTGCACGCGCATCGGTTCCCACACCGCCTTGCTGCAGATCACCGCGCCCATGAGGTGTACGTCGACCACCAGCCGGAAATCCTCGAGGCTCATTTTCGCGAAGCTCTTGTCGCGCAGGATGCCGGCGTTGTTGACCAGGATGTCGACGCGGCCCCACTCCTTCAACGTGGCATTCACCATCGCGTCGACCGCGGCTTCATCGGTGACCGAGCCGGCGAAGGGCAGCGCGACGCCGCCGTCGCGCACGATTTCCGCGGCCACCGCTTCGGCCGCGGCCGCGCCGAGATCGTTGACCACCACGCGCGCGCCCCAGCGCGCCAGGAACAAGGCGTGCTCGCGGCCCAGGCCGCCGCCCGCGCCGGTGACTATTGCCACCCGGCCTTCGAGGGAATGGTTCATTTTTTCTTCTTCTTGCAGATCGCGAGGAACCCGGCGGCCATGAAGGAGGCCATGCGGTGCTTGACCGCGGCGAAGTCCTCGGACTTGCAGGCGCCGTTCGACAGCATGTCGATGCGGCCGGTACGCGCCAGCGTCAGCATCAGCGCGCCGGTCACGAAGTGATAGCCCCAGAAGATGTCTTCCTCGGCGCAGCCGGGCAAGGCCTTCTTCAGCAGCTCGATCAGGCGCAGCACCACCGGATCGAAGTGCACGTGCATGATCTCGGCGCCCCAGGTGTTGTTGGCCACCTGCGCACCGAGCGCGCCGTAGTTGCGCCAGCCTTCGCCGCCGCGGATGTAGAGATCGAGGTCGGTGTCGAGGAACGCGCGCAACGCGCCTTCCACCGTGGGCTTACCCTTCGTGGCCGCGTCGTACTGGTTGAGCGCGTCCATGCGCAGCGTGCTGGTGACCACCGCGCGCCGCGCGCACACCGCGTCGAACAGCTTCTTCTTGTCGACGAAGTAGTAGTTGAGCAGCGTGTGGTGCGCGCCGACGCGCTTGGCCACGTCCTTGAGCGTGACGCCGTAGAGACCGTGCTTGGAGAACAGGTCTTCGGCCGCGTCGAGGATCTGCTCCATCTTCTCGGCGCGCTGCTGCAGCTTGGTCGGCTTGCGCCGCGTCTTCGCGTTCTTCGACACTGCCTTTCCTCTCACACCCCACCGCCGAATTCGGTCCTGAGGCGGGCCTTGTCGATCTTACCCGTTGCCGACAGGTGCATGCGCGGCACGCGGATGACCTCGTCCGGTATCCACCAGGGCTCGACCCGGCCGCGCAACGGCGCGAGCAGCGCCTCGTCGCTGATCGGCTCGGTGCCGCGGATCTGCACCACGAGGACGGGCCGCTCGCCCCACTTGAGGTGCTGGCGGCCGATGACCGCGGCCAGCGACACCTGCGGGTGCGTACTGATCACGGCCTCGATCTCGGCGGGATTGATCCACTCGCCGCCGGACTTGATCAGGTCCTTGGCGCGGCCGGTGATGATGAGATTGCCTTCGGCGTCGATGCGCGCGAGATCGCCGGTCGGCAACCAGCCATTCGCATCGGTCGCGAGCTGCTCCTCGCCGAAGTAGCGCTGGATCACCGCCGCGCCGCGTACGCGCAGGTGGCCCTCGGTGCCGCGCTGTTCCGGCAGCGCATTCCCCTCGGCATCGGTCAGCAGCAGGTCGACACCGATCGCCGGGCGCCCGGAAAGATGCGCCGAGTGCGAGGGTCCTTCGCGCGAGGACACGGTGCCCGAGGGCGACAGCTCCGTCATGCCCCAGCTGGTCTGGATGTGCACGCCGAGCCGCTGCTCGATGCGATCCATGAGCGCGGGCGGCAGCGGCGCGCCACCCACGATGATGCGCTCCAGCGTCGCCAGCTCGCTGCCCGTGGCATCGACGTGCTCGAGCAGGCCCAGCCACACGGTGGCGATGCCCACGCCGACCGTCACGCCCTCGTCGTTGATCAGTTTCGCCAGCGTCGCGCCGTCGGTATGCCGCCCGGGCAGCACCAGCTTCGCGCCCACCGCCGGCGCCGCCAGCGGCATGCCCCAGGCGTTGGCGTGGAACATCGGCACCACGGTGAGCACGCTGTCGCGCGCGGTGATGGCCATGACGTCGGCCTGCAATATCCGCAGCGTGTGCAGGTAGCTGGAGCGATGCGTGTACAGCACGCCCTTCGGCGCGCCGGTGGTACCCGAGGTGAAGCACAGGCCGCTGGGCGTGGATTCGGGAAATTCGCCCCAGGCCTTCTCGACCTGCGCGCGCGCGATCAACGGCTCGAGCGCGCACACCGAGGGATTGCCGGCCACCTCCGCGACCTCGGCGGTCTTGTCGATGACCAGGATGCGCTCCACCGCCGGCGCGCCCGCGGCGATCTCGCGCGCCAGCGACAACAGGTCCGCGCTCACCACCAGGATGCGCGCCCCCGACTGCACCACCGTGCTCGCGAGATGTGCACCGTTGAGCCGGGTGTTCATCATGTGGCACACCGCGCCCATGGCGGTGATGCCATACCAGGCCTCGACGTGCGCCTGCGTGTTCCAGGCCAGCACGGCGACACAATCGCCCTGGCGCACGCCGAAGCTCTCCAGCACCGTCGACACCTTGCGCGCGCGCCGGCACAGCTCGTGGTAGCCGATGCGATCGACCCGCCCGCCCTCGCGTCCCGTCACCACTTCCGCGTGCGGATGCCACTTGGCGGCGTGGAGCAGGAACTTGTCGAGCGTCAGCGCATAGGGCTGCATCGGGCCGTCGGTCATTTGCAGTGGGCCTCGGGAGGCAGCGGCGGCGAGGCCAGGCCCACGTTCCAGTGCCACGGGATGCCGCCCGCGGCGCGGCGCCGGCAAACTACCTGCTCGTTGAATTCGTACATGCCGGGGAACACGTGGGTCTTCGGCTTCGGCACGTCTTCGAATGCCATGTAGTTGCGCGCGTCGCCGTACGCCGGCCACTGCGGCTGGCCCGCGGCGCTCGGCGCGCCGCTGCGCGCGAACGAAGCCCAGTAGTCCACCATGGCGCTCGAGAGCGCCTTTTCCGCCGCCGTGTCGGGTACCTTCGGCCAGTTGGGCGGCGTACGCCCGGCGTTGCCGAACATGTAGGGCAGCTCGCTGGCATGGAAGGCGTGCAGGCCCTTCTCGTCGGTGGCCGGGTAGCCGTGGTCGAATAGATAGAGGAACGACGGCACGCCGAGCGCACGCTGCTTGACCATGAGCCGCTCGGCGGTCCAGCCGTAGAGCGAATCGCGCGTGGTGGCCCAGATGCTCTCCTGCAGGTTGCTCGAGGGATAGAGCTTCAGGAAGTCATCGGCCAGGTCCTTGTAGCGCTCGCGGATCTCCTTTTCATAAGTCGCCGCGTCGGCCGGCACCGGCGGCGCGAGCACGCGCAGCGAGCGGATCTCGCCCTGGTTGAAGCCGGCGAGCAGCGGGACTTTCGCCTGCTCGCCGCGATCGAACACGTCGACCACCTGGCGCGGCAGCACCCGCCCGTCGATGACGAAGAACGGGAAGAAGCCCGCCGCCGCGGCACCGTCGACGATCTGCTGCGCGTCCATGGATCGCAGCGCCGCCAGGTCTCCGGCGCCGAGCTTGCCCTGCAGCCACACGCCGAGCGCCTCACCGGAATACGCGTCATGCCCGGCGGTGCGCAGCTCCTGCGCGGAAATCATGTACGCGCTCTGCGCGATGGCCTTTGCGAACAGCCCGCGTGCGCCCGGCGCCGCCATCAGGTACATGACGCTGAGTCCGCCCGCGGACTCGCCGGCGACGGTCACGTTGGCGGGATCGCCGCCGAACGCGGCGATGTTCTTCTTCACCCACTCGAGCGCCAGCACCTGGTCCAGCAACCCGTAGTTGCCCGAGATGTTCCGCCGCGATTCGGCGCTCAGCGCCGGATGCACCAGGAATCCCAGCGGCCCCAGCCGATAGTTGAGGGTCACCACCACCAGGCCGCGCTCCGCGAGCTTCGTGCCGTCGTACAGCGGCTCACCACCCGAGCCGCCGCTCAGCGCGCCGCCATGGATCCACACGAACACCGGCGCCTTGCTCGCCTTCGCGGGCGCCCAGACGTTCAGGAACAGGCAGTCCTCGCTGGTCTTCGGCAGCGACCAGAAATAAATGCTCTCGGGCCTGGGGCGCGGCTGCACGCAGGCCGCGCCGAATTGCGTGGCGTCGCGCGTGCCGTTCCACTTCGGCAAGGGCAACGGCGGCTTCCAGCGCATCGGGCCGACCGGCGGCACCGCGTAGGGAATGCCCTTGAACGCGCGGATGTCGCCGGCCGCCTCGCCCTGCACCTTGCCGGCGGGCGCGGCAACGACGGGAGGAGACGACTCCGCACCCGCCGGAAGGCACAGCAACAAGGCGACTGACACAGAGGCAATGAGTCGGATCATGACGCCACTCCGATGTGTTCCTTCCTGCGCGCGGCCTCTTCGCGCCGGATCGCGCGCGCCAGCCACACGAAGCACAGCACCGCGAGCGCGTAGAAAGGCGCCAGCGTGTAGAACGCCAGCTGCAGGGAATTCTGCGGATGCGCGGGCCTGAACCAGTCGCTCATCGCGCCGAGGAAGGTCGGACCCAGCCCGAGGCCGACCAGGTTCATGACCAGCAGCAGCAGCGCGCCCGCGAGCACGCGCTCGTTGGGCGGCACTTCCTCCTGCACCAGCGTCACCGCCGGCGACAGATAGAAGTAGTTGAAGAAGGTCGGCACCGCGAGGAAGGCCAGTGCCACCGGCCAGGACGGCGCGGCGATGAACCCGAGGAAGAACGGGATGGCGATCGTCAGCGCCAGCGCCGGCAGCGCAGCGTAGGCGGTCTTGCCATGCGCTGCGTATCGATCGATCAGCCGCCCGGAGGTGAGCATGCCGGCGCTCACCGCGATGCCGATCAGCAACGAGTAGTAAACCGCGACCTCGGGCAATGTCATGCCCTTCTCGCGCATCAGGAACAGCGTGGTGAAGTTGAGGGTGGCGTAGGTGACGATCTGCGTCACGCCGCAGGCGATCGACAGGCGCAGCAGCACCGGGCTCGCGAAGAACTTCCTGCAGGTCGGCCAGAACGGCGCGCGCGCCGGCACGGCCCCGGCTCCCGCGCGCGGTTCGTCCAGGCCGCCGCGCACCGGCTCGCGCAGGAACCACACCACCAGCGCCGCCACCACACCCACGGCGCCGAGGAACATGAACGCGGCGCGCCAGCTGTAGGCCGCCGCGATCGAGGCGCCGAAGGCGATGCCCAGCGCCATGCCGATGGGCGGGCCGAAGTTGTAGATGCTCAGCGCCGTGCCACGCTGACCCGAAGGGAAGTAGTCGGAGATGATCGCGTACGACGGCGGCACGCCGCCCGCCTCGCCCACGCCCACCGCCATGCGCGCCGCCGCCAGCTGCGGGTAGTTGGACGCCATGCCGCAGGCGACGGTCGCCGCGCTCCACAGCGCGCAGGCGAACGACAGCAGCCGCACGCGGTTGGTGCGGTCGGCGATCCAGCCCACCGGGATGGCGAGCACGCAGTAGAACAAGGCGAAATACAGGCCGCCGATCCGGCCCAGCTGCCCATCGGTGACCCCGAGCTCGTCCTGGATGGGCTTGGCCAGGATCGACAGCAGCTGCCGGTCGAGGAAATTGATGACGTAGACGAAGCACAGCACGCCCAGCACGAACCAGGCATGTGCGTCCGGCCGCACCGCGGGTGCGGCCGGACTCGTGTTCGTCACCGCCGCCATCTCAGAACGTCTTCATCAGCCGCAGGCCGTACTCGCGCGGCGCACCCGCGAAGCGCAGGCCGGAATTCACGGCGCCGACGTAGTGCTCGTCCGTCAGGTTCGTGCCGTACAGCGTCGTCACCAGGTCCGCATGCTTCCAGGAGAACTGCGCGTTGAGGATGTTGCGCGCCTCGACCTTGTCGCCTTGCGATTCATCCTGGAACAGCGTGGCCCACTGGTCCGAGACGTGCGCGAAGTTGACGCGCGGCGTGAATTCGTTCCCGCTGCCCATGCCGAAGGTGTACTGCATTCCGATGTTGAATGTCAGCTCCGGCGCGTAGGTCTGCTCGTGCCCTTCCAGGTTGATGCACGCCGCCGACTCGGGGCCGGTCTCCGGGTCGCAGGCGCCGAAGCTGTCGATGCGCGGATCCACCGCGTAGAAGGTGCCGAGCTCGCTCTTCAGCCAGCCGATGCCCGCATCCATCGAGAACGCCCCGAACACCGCCTCGAGCTGTCCCTCGAAGCCGTAGATCTTCGACGCATTGGGATTGTTCAGCTCGATGCCGAACACCGGGATCTGCGGATAGCCGACGATCACCTGGAAATTCTCGTAGTCGTTGTAGTACGCGTCGACCTGGGTGCGCAGCTGGCCGTCGAACCAGCCGGCTTTCCAGCCGATCTCGTAGTTGGTCACCTCTTCTTCCTCGAACGCCGGCGGCTCACCGAGGCCGACGGGCACGTTCAGGCCGCCCGGACGGAAGCCCGTGGCCACGAAGCCGTACAGGAAGTTGTGCTCGTTCACTTCCCAGTTGAGCGTCACCTTGCCGGAGACGTTGTCGAAGGTCTCCTTCTGCTGCTGCGTGAGCGGCGTGCCGTACTGGTTGATCTCGAGGTCGTTGGTCGTGCTGTGATCCGACCAGCGCACGCCGACCGAGACCTGGAAGCCGGCCGGCAGGTCGTAGCTCAGCTGGCCGAAGGCCGCCATGCTCTCGCGCACGTTGGTGCCGCTCAGCGTGTAGACCACGAACGGCGCGGGCACGCCGATGAAGAAGCCATCGCCCGGGCGGAAGTTGGTCTTGTCGTGCTGGTAGTAGAGGCCGAGGATCCACTTGAGGTTGTTGGCGTCCGAGGAGATGAGGTTGATCTCCTCGGAGTACATCCTCTCCTGGGCGACGTCACCGAAGGTCCAGTCGTCCGTGCCATTGACCACCGCGGGATCGCTGTACCCGTCGAGGTCGGTGCGATATTCGGTCTGGCCGTCCTGATAGCCCGTGACCGAGCGCAGGATGGTGCCATTGTCGAATTCGTAATCGACCTTGAGCACCGCGCGGCCGAAGCGGTCGAGCGCGTGGTAGTCGGCGTTGCCGGTGATGTCGAACAGGTCGTTGGTGGAGAGCACCGGGTCCGCCGGGTAGCCCGAAAGGTCCAGGTAGTTGTAGTCCAGCTTCAGCGAGGTGGTCAGTTTGTCATTCGGCGCCCACAGCATGCCGAGCCGGCCGCTGGCGCGATTGACGCCGCCGTCACCGGTGTGCGGGCCGGTGATGTCGTAGAAGCTGTCGCGTTGGTCCCAGTTGATAGCCGCGCGCATCGCGAAGGTGTCGCCCACGGGTAGATTGACCGCGCCCTGCAATGCCAGGCCGTTGTAGCTCCCGAGGCCGGCCAGCAGGTAGCCGGAGTGGCCGCCGTTGATGATCGGGTCGTTGGAACTGACGAACACCGCGCCGCCGGTGGCGTTCTCGCCGACGAAGGTCCCCTGCGGCCCACGCAGCACTTCGACGCGGGCGATGTCGTAGTAGGGTTCGGCGGTGTAGTAACCGGGGAAGGTCGCGACGCCGTCGCGATACGTGATCACGCCGGTGGTGGTCTGCGAGTTGTGCTCGGCCTTGCCGATGCCGCGGATGTTGAAGTCGATGCCCTGGCCGAAGTTGTTGACCACCGCGGAGGGCGTGACGAACTGCAACTGGTCCACCACGGCGACACCGTTGGCCGCAAGCTTCTCGCCGGTCATGACGGTCGCGGCGATCGGCGTCTTCTGCAGGTCGGTGCGGCGGCGTTCGGCGGTGATGACGATCTCGCCGAGCTCGTCGCTGCCCTGGCCTTCGACTGGTGACTGCGCGATCGCGGGTCCTGCGGTCGCCAACTGCACGACGGCAAGCGCCGCGGTGAGCATTTTCTTGTTCATGCGCTCTCCCCTCATGCGCCGTGGATCACGGCGCCCCGTGGCGGAGTGAGCCACCGCGGAGGGGCGCTGTCAATACTCATTCACACGTGAGTGAATATCTTTTGAGGGCCGGAACGGCATAAACCCTTGATCGCGAACAGCGGACCAACATGCCGAATCGACCCCACCCTGGGGGTTCGACGCCGCGGGGTAACCGCCCCTTCGCGGCGTCGCGTTGACCCGTCAGGCGTCGCGTGCTGAAGTCCGCCCCGTGAATTACCAGGGAGACTCCGTGCTGCGGTCCGCGTCGACGCATCGAATGCCGCACGGCTGGCTGCCCAGATAGTTAGGCCCCATACGGCGCTGCGCGCCCTCGACTCGCTGCGTCGCGATCGAGGTGGCTGAAGTGAATTCAACCCGGGAGTTGGGTTCGAAGCCGATCGACGCCTCGGTGAGCATCCCGTATCACATCCAGGCGACGACGATGATCATCAAGAACGACCCGTCGTACAAAAAGGCGGTCAACGACTGCGTCGACCAGCTGGCGGAGAAGATTGCCAAAACGCCGTGAGGCGTCTTCAGGCGGCCATCGCCGGCGCTGGCGCCGGCTTCGGGAACAGCAACGCCATCATCACCGCGCCCGCCGCGACCGCGCCCGACGCGATGTACATCCACGCGTAGTTGTGGAAGGTGTCGAACACCCAACCGCCGCCCACCGTCCCGAGCGACATGCCGAGCGCGGACAGCATCGTGGCGGCGCCGAACACCGTGCCCATGATGCGTTGGCCGAAGTAGTCGCGCGCGATGGACGCGTACAGCGGCATGCCGCCGCCGTAGGCGATGCCGAAGACCACCGCCATGGCGTAGAACTGGGAAAGCTCGTGCACGCGCAGGTAGCCGAAGATCGCCAGCGCCTGCACGCACAGCATGGCCACCAGCACGCGCTTGGCGCCGTAGCGGTCGGCGGCGAGGCCGACCAGCACGCGGCCACCGAGCCCGGCGAGGCCCTCGACGCTGTACACACTCACGGCCGCCGCCGCACCGAGCCCGCAATACTGCGCGTAGCTCACCACGTGGAAGATCGGTCCCGCGTGCGCCATGCAGCAGAACATGAACGTGAAGCCCAGCACCAGGAACTGCGGCGAGGTCAGCGCGGCGCCGACTTCACCCTTGCCCGGCTTGGTCGCGGGCCCATCGCCCGCCGCGTCGCTCGCCGGCGGGCGGCGCACGAACAGCGTCGCCGGAATCAGCAACACCCATGCCATCACGCCGATGGAGAACATCGCCGAGCGCCAGCCGTAGTGCGTGATGAGCCAGTTCGCGAACGGCGAGATGGTGAGCGGCGCCATGCCCATGCCGGCCGACACCAGCGACACCGCGAGGTTGCGCTGGGTCGTGAACCAGCCGGTCACGGTCGCGATCAGCGGTGCGAAGAACGCGCTGGCGGCCACGCCGACCAGGATGCCGTACGTGAGCTGGAAGGAGAGTAGCGAGGTGGTACGGCTGGCGAGCGTCAACGCCAGGCCTAACAACACCGAGCCGCACAAGGTGGTGATCCGCGCGCCCCAGCGGTCGCTGGCCGCGCCCCAGGCGAACGAGCCGAAGGCCATGACCAGCAGGCCGATGGACATGGCGAAGGAAATGCCGGTGTGCGACCACCCCGACTCCTGCGACATGGGCGTCTGGAACACGGCGAGCGAGAACATCGCGCCCAGCGCCACGCAGCCCATGAGGCCGCCCAGCGCCACGATGACCCAACGATACGGCGAAGCGTTCATGCGCTCAGCCCGCGTGCACCCGCTCGGGCGCCACGCCGCCGCACCGGCAGGCAGATGCCGACGGCGGAGTTGGCGTCGTCGGGACAGAAGGCTTCGTCGTAGCGCTCGAAGAAGACCCCCGGAACCTGCTCGTAACCGGAATTCGGCAGCAGCGTGTCGAAGATCTCGGCGAAGCCTTTCCCCAGTCCCGACAGTGGGTAGCTGAAACTCGCATAGATCCCCGCTGGAAGGACGATGCAATCCATGCCTGGCGGCAGCACGCGCACCGGCCCGGCGACCGCCACGGCGGCCATGTAGTGCAGCACGTGCATGCCCTCCTTGCCCGGCCACATGGCGCCGTAGGTCACCTTGGGCTCGGACTGGCCGTGGATTTCGCCGATGCGGGCGACGAACTTCGGCCAAAGCGCGGGGATTTCCGGCGACTGGGGCCGGGTCCTGATCTGCAGCCCGACCAGCGTCACCGCCGGCCGGTCGATGGTTTTGATGTTCATGGTCAGTAGCCGAACGGCGCCCCCTGCTTTCGACAGCCGCCTGCAACTGGTGCGGCCCCCGGATTCTGCCGACAATCCGCCGGCCATGTCAGCCACCGTCTTCCAGGTCCCCATCGCCTTCGATTACGTCGCCACGTTCACCTGGGCGGTCAGCGGCGCCATCGTCGCCATCCGGCGGCGCTTCGACATCGTCGGCGTGTTCGTGGTGGCGCTGCTCGCGGCCCTCGGCGGCGGCTTGCTGCGCGATGCGGTGTTCCTCAACCGCACGCCGGTGTTCCTGGTGAACCCCGCCTATTTATCGCTGATCGTGGGCGCGACCATCGTGACCTCGGTATTCGCGCGCTACCTGCGCAACCTCATCGGCCGCGAGACCGTGCAGAAGATCGTCGACTACATCGACGCGCTCGGCACCCCGGCCTTCGCGGTATTCGGCATGCAGCTCGCGGACAACGCCGGGCTGCCGCTGATCGCCATCGTGTTCGTCGGCGTGGCCAATGGCGTCGCCGGCGGCCTGCTGCGCGACGTGGTGGTGCGCGAAGTGCCGACACTGATGCGCCCGGGCCAGTTCTCCACGTTGACGCTGCTCGCGGCCTGCGGCGTCTATCTATTGACGACCCTGCAGCTCGGCGTCGCGCCGGAGCGCGCCGCGTGGCTCACGGTCGCGGTGTTCTTCGTCGCGCGCGTGCTGACCATCCGCTTCAACTGGCAGACCGGCCCGGTGTGGGAAGACGAGTCCGGCCTGCCGCCCTAGGTCCGCGTCATTACTTCACTTCGAACGTGGTGATCATGCCCGCATCGGCATGGGTCACGTGCTCGTCGCCCGACTTGGCGTCGGTGGTCATGGGCATGGCGCACTGGAGCACGTACTGGCCGGGCACGAAGTGCTTGCGGATGTACACCACGTTGGCGATCGAGTGGCTGTCGAGGATGCCGCCGAGCGCGACGGCCGGCGCCGGGCCTTCGAGGTCGTTTTCCGCGTACCACCGCTTCACGTCCGCGGCGGTGTGTCCCGGCAGCAGGCGGAAGATGTCGGACTCGTGCATGGAAGGCCCGGGCGTCTCGACCCGGATGACCTGCGGCCCCTTCTTCACCTCGCCTTCCAGCACGAAGCGGAAGTCCAGCAGCTTGAGCACCACGTCCGCCTTGGGCGGCACGTCGTCGGGCTCGTTCGTGGCGCGCACGGTCAGCGCCCGCACCGAAGTGCGCGAGTGGTGCCAGCAGATGAGCACGTAGTTGCCCGCATCGAGCTTGAGCCACACCTCGGTGCCCTCGCCGGGCGAGGTCAGCCCCGGCCCCGAATAGTCGAGCGCGCCTTCCGGGAACAGCACGCCGCTATTGACCCGTGCGAGATACCCGGCGGCATCCATGCCCGCGGGCAGCTTCACGAACATCACCTCGTGGATGTTCTTGCCGTGGTTCTCGAACAGCACGTGGCGCGTGCCCGCGGCCACGCTGGCCGGCGCTTCGAAGCCCTGGTCGGTCGCCGTGATCTTGAGCGGCGCGCACCAGGCGATGGCGGGACAGAGTGCAATCAACAGCGGCCAGGTCTTCATGCGATTTTCCTTTTTGTACGACTCTTCTGCGAAGCGAGGCCGAGCAGGCGGCGGAACTTCGGGCATTCCATGTGGCTGGGCGCCGGGCACGACGCGGCGTGGCGCAGCCCGTTGCGCAGCCCGGTGAGCTTGCGGATGGTGACGTCCAGTTCCCTGGCCTTGTCGGCGAGCACCTGCTTGTTGATGCGCGGCCGGCCATCGGGCGCGAACATGCTGGCGATCTCGTCGAGCGAGAACCCGGCCTCGCGGCCGAGCGCGATCAACGACAACCGCTCGAGCACGCGCTCGTCGAACAGCCGCCGCAACCCCCGCCTGCCGACGCTCGCCACCAGGCCCTTCTCCTCGTAGTAGCGCAGCGCCGAGGCGGGCAATCCCGAGCGTTTCGCGACCTGGTTGATGTCGAGGTATTCCATCCTCTTGACCTCAAGTTGACTTGAGGTGGCACTCTAGCGCCATGGAACAGCTCACTGCAATCATCTCGTGCGGAATCCTCGCGACCTTGTTGATGGACGCCTGGGCGCTGGTGCGCCGCGCCCTCTTCGGCACGCCGCTGCCGAACTACCGCCTGGTGGGACGCTGGATCGCGCACATGCCGCGCGGCCGGTTCGTGCACGAGTCGGTTGGCAAGGCGCCAGCCGTGCGCGGCGAAAGCCTCGTCGGCTGGGCTACTCACTACCTCGTCGGGGTCGCGTTCGCATTCACGTTGGCGGCCGTGGCCGGCACCGCCTGGTTCGAGCGCCCGACGCCGTGGCCCGCGCTGCTGGCAGGAATCGCCTCCGTCGCGGCGCCATTCCTCGTGATGCAGCCCGCCATGGGCGCGGGCATCGCCGCCAGCCGCACACCGCGGCCAGGCGCCGCGCGCCTGCAGAGCCTCACCACCCACTTCATCTTCGGCCTCGGCCTGTACGCCGGCGGCCTCCTGGTCCACTCATTCAAAGGAGCCTGACATGCGAATCCCCGTCCGCTTTGCCCCCATCGTCTTCGGCGCGCTGCTCTCGGCCATCATGGTGGCCGTGGTTTCCGCCGCGGTGCTCGCCTCCTCGCGCGGCATCGACGCCGGGTTCACCTCGCGCTGGATCTCGAGCTGCCTGACTACCTGGCCGATCGCCTTTCCCACCGTGACGCTGATCGCGCCGTGGGTGCGCAAGCTCGTGGGCCGGGTGACGGCCTGATCAGTCCACGCCAGGGATGATGCGCAGGTCGCGATCCGCGGCATCTCCCAGCGCGCGCAGCGCTTCCTGGTAGGCGGGACTCTCATACGCCGCCTTCGCCTGCGCGACGCTGTCGAATTCGATCAGCGTCAGCCGCTGCAGGAGCCCGCCCTCGAATACTTCCGCGGGCATGCCGCGCGCCAGGAAGCGCCCGCCCGCCGCCTGCATGGCCGGTCCGGCGAGCTTCGCATACGCCATCAGCGCGTCCTGGTCGCGCACCGCGCGGAATGCATTCACCCAATATGCCTTTGCCATCTGCTAGTTTCTCCTCTCCATGCGCAAGCTCCTCGTCTTCCAGCACTCCGCTCGTGAACCGCTGGGAATCCTCGACCCGATGCTGCGCCAACACGGCTTTCGCATCCGCTACCTCAACTTTTCCCGCCAGCCCGACCTGCAACCGGACGTCAGCCGCTACGACGGCCTCGTGGTGCTCGGCGGAGCGATGAACGTAGACCAGTCGGACCGCTATCCGCATCTCACTGCCGAGATAGGCGCCATCCAGGAAGCGCTGAAACGGGACATCCCGATCCTCGGCATCTGCCTCGGCGCGCAGTTGCTCGCAGCGGCGCTCGGCGCGAACGTGCGCCCGCACTCGGTGCGCGAGATCGGCTGGTACCGGCTGCACCCCACCTCGCACGCGCAATCCGACCGGCTGTGCCGTCATTTCGACGGCAGCCAGCACGTGTTCCAGTGGCACGCCTACACGTTCGACCTGCCGCCGGGCGCGGTGCACCTGGCGAGCACCGCCACCTGTCCCAACCAGGCGTTCCGCTACGGCGACAAGGCATACGGCCTGCAGTTCCATCCGGAGGCGGACCACGAGCTCATCCAGCGCTGGCTGCACGTGCCCGAGTATCGCGCCGAGGCGGAAGCCTCCGGCCCGCAGCACCAGCTCGAGCACATCCTGCGCGACACGCATGGCCACGCGCCGCACGCACGCGCCGTGAGCGAGCGCGTGTTCGGCGAGTTCCTCGAGATGTTCGCCTGGCGGAAGAAGGTCCGGCTCGGAAGTCTCTGACAGGAACCCGCGCGCAGGCTGCGGGTCCACCGGTGCATCCCATCGACGAGGCACGCCGACATGCTGGCGGAGAAGACCGCGAAGCACTGAAAGCTAGTGGTGGCCGTGCACCTTGTCGCGGTACAGCGAGAGGTCCACTGAACGCAGCAATTCCGCGCCCGTCACCCCGTTGCCCGGATACACCGCGACTCCCATGGAGCATCCGGGATGCGGGAGCTGCACGTGCTCGTACTCGAGCGACAAGGAGTTCAGCAAGGTACAGAGCTGGTGGCCCCGGCGGGTGACGTCGTCGAGATCCGCACCCGGCATCAGCACGATGAATTCATCGCCACCGAAGCGGCAGGCCACGTCTCCGGCGCGGATGTTCGACAGCAGCGCCTGCGCCACCGCGCGCAGCAGTGAGTCACCGGCCAGGTGGCCGAAGTTGTCGTTGAGCTCCTTGAATCTGTCCATGTCGAGCATCAGCACGCCGAGGCTCGAGTGCCTGCGATGCGCGCGCGCCACTTCGAAACTCATCGACTCTTCCAGGAAGCGGCGATTGAAGAGGCCCGTGAGCGGATCGCGGATGGCCTGCTCGCGCAATTCCCTGCGCAGTTCCTCGGCCGCGGCCAACGCGTCTTCGAGCTGGTGGATGCTCTGCTCGAGCTGCGCGGTACGTTCCTGCACGCGCTCCTCGAGTTCCGCGTTGAGCTGCAGGACGCGCTCCTCGGCCTGCTTTCGCTCGGTGATGTCCTCGGAAAAGATGATGATTCCGCCCTGGCGGTCATTCCGGAACCAGGGCCGCACTTCCCAACGCAGCCACTGGACCGTACCGTCGGCCCGATCGAAGCGGTCCTCGGCATTGTCGATGACCTCGCCCGCGAGGCCGCGGCGATGGATGCCGCGCCAGCGATCGGGCAGGTCCGTGAACACCTCGTAGTGCGACGCGCCGCGCCACTCGCGCTTCTCCAGGTGGTAGTCGCTCACCCAGCGGCGGCTGGCCGCGATGTAGCGCATCTCCATGTCGAACATCGCGATCGGCGCCGGCGCCTGGTCGATGAAGACTCGGAGAAGGTCTGCGCTGTCCCCCTGCATCTGCGCCATCTGACACCGGGGGATGAGAGATTCCTAGTCGGACAAAAGGGCAGGAATTAATGTCGAATTCATTCCGGTACCCAGGCGTAACCCGCGCCCTGCTTCTGGATCTTCCCCACCCCGGGGAACGGGAAATGCACGGCATAGATGCGCGTTCCGTTCTTCTCGGCGTCGGCCAGCAACGCGGCGCGGCTGGCGGCACCGGCCTTCTGGTCGGAATCGAAAGCCATCGGCCAGTCCGGCTTCTGCACCGAGACGATGGAGCTGTGCATGGCGTCGCCGATGTACAGCAGCGACTCCGCGCCCGAGGTGATCTGGTAGCCCGAATGCCCCGGCGTATGGCCCTTGATGGCCACGGCCTTCACGACGCCGGGAACGAGCTCCGCGTCCGGCGCGAACGCGTCCACCTTGGGCTTCATCGCCGCCACCAGCGCGTCGAAGTTCTGCACGCCGATCTGCTTGGCTTTCTCGGCACCCAGCCCGGTCAGGAATTTCCACTCGGGCTTCGAGATGTGGATCTTCGCGTTCGGAAAGTTGAGCGCGCCTTCGGCGTTCACCAGTCCGCCGACATGATCGCCGTGCACATGCGAGATGAAGATGTCGGTGACGCTGCCCGGATCGACGCCCGCATCGCCGAGTGAGGTCATGAGATTGCCGGCATCCGGGCCGAAGTTGGCGCCCGCGCCGGTGTCGAACAGCAGCACGCGATCCGCGCTCTTGACCAACAGCGGATCGAGGTCGAGGTGGATCTTGTCGGTGGGCTGGCCCGCGGCGCTCAACAGCGCGCCCACGTCCTCGGGCGTCTTGCCCAGGCCAAAGATCTTGTTGTCGTTCGGGAATTCGAGCTTGCCGTCGCGCAGCGCGGTCGCAGAGAACTCGCCGATGGAGAACGCCTTGAACGTGGCTTCCTTCGGCGCCGGGGGCGGTGTTTCCGCCGCGGGCGCCGGAGGCGGTGCGGTTTCGGCAGCCGGCGGCTCCGGCTTCGAGCAGGCGGCGAGCGCGGTGGCGGCGATCAATGCGAGGACCAACGACCGACTGCTGACTGCGTGCTGCATGTGCGTGCTCCTGGATCCGGCGGGAGCGCGAGTTTGAATCTTCACCTAGCAAGATTCAATGCTGTCGGCGCCTGCCTACTTGTAGCCGCGCCACACCCACTCGAGTGCTTCCGGCAGCGTGTGCTCGCGCACCGCCCTGTCGCAATGGCCGGAGTCGAGCGCGAACACATATTGATATGGGTAGTGCTTCTTCTTGAGCGCGGCCGCCATGAAATGATTGGCCGCCACCCAGTCGTGCATGTCGTCGCGCATGACGTTCGGGTTGTAGAGGTCCCGGTCGCCGACGTGCATCCAGATGCGGATGGGCTTGGGCTTGCTGTCCGGGATCAAGGTCTGGTGATAGTCCCAGGCGCCGCCCGGCGTCTCGGGATTGAACGGCCACTGCTGGTTCACGAAGGTGCCCGAATAACTCACCACGCGGTGGTACCACTCGGGATGGAACCACGCCATGGTGAAGGCCGCCGCCGCGCCCGAGCTGCAACCCATGACCGCGCGTGCCTCCGGCTGGCGCGTGAGCTTCACGCCGTAGTGTTTCTCCACCTGCGGCAGCACTTCGGCCTCAATGAACTCGGCGAACTTGCCGGACAGCGTGTCGTACTCCAGGCCTCGCTGGCTGCCCTGCGCATCGCCGCCGCCGTTCTGGATCGAGACTGCGATCAACGCCGGCACGCGCTTCTGCGCGATGAGGTTGTCGAGAATTCGCGGCAGCGTCGTGTCGGGCGAGCCCATCTTCGGCCCGTCGTGCGTGACCATGAGGGGCGCCTCGCTGCCTTTCTGGTACTGCGCCGGGATGTACACCGTGATGGCACGCCGCCATGCGGCCGAGTGTGTCTCGACGATCAGCGTCTTGGGGTTGTTGGGATCCACGGTGCCGAACACGTCGCGCGCGATGCCGGGATAGAAGCGGCTGTCGGCCGAGGAGATCTCGAACTGCTGCACCTTGCCTTGCGGCACGCCTTCGACCACGGTGAGCTCCGGAGGCGCCGGGTAGTCAGGCCCGATGACGAAGTTTCCGTTGGCATTGACCGGCGCGTTGCCGCCGGAGGGAATGCGCTTGAACTTCGGCGCGCCCGGTCCATCCGGCGCACGCGTCGGTGGCGTCGGGCGGTCTTGCGCGTGCGCAACGATGGCAAGGCAGGCAATGAGGCAGGTCAGCAGTTGTCGCATGTCATCCCGTCAAGAAAGTGTGGATCGAGCGCCCGCGCGAACGCGGCGTGTGGCGCATGGCGCCCACGCTGCCCTAATCGCCCGGACAAGTCCACTCAGGGCATGCGTTGCACGGGAGCATGGTGGCCGTGCAGCGAGCTCGGCGCATCCACGTTGGCGTCCGAATGCACGCCGATGCCGAGCCGGTTGACCAGCTCGCCGCCCAGCCAGCCCGTGATCAGTGCCAGTCCCGCGCCCAGGAACGAGCACACGTAAGCGGCGGTCGGTTCCGGCAACTGCGAATTCGTGCGCAGCCACACGCTGATCACGAAGAGCACGACCACGACCAGGTTCCCGCCGCCATGCAGTGCGCCGATGCGCCGCGCCCGCGTGCCGCGCGGAATCCCCAGCCAGTCGATGAAACCGAACGGCGCGGCCAGCAAACCGCCGATCACGCCGGCCACCATCATCCAGTACGCGACCGCGGCGAACACGCCTTCGTCGGTGCTGAAGTAGACGAGATCGAAGATCACGCCCATCGCGAGCAATCCCAGCGGGAACACGATGAGCATCTGGTGGATGGGATGTCCGAGTAGTTTGGCCCTGGCTTCCATGGTGAACCTCCTACGGTTGACCCTTGCCGCCGCCGGCACCGTAGATGTTGCCGGTGGCGAAACTTGCATCGTTGGCCGCGAGCTGCACGTATATCGAAGCCAGCTCGACGGGTTGGCCGGGACGGCCGAACACGGTGTCGCTGCCGAAGTTCTGGTACTTCTGCTCCGACGCCCCGCCGCTGATCTGCAGCGGTGTCCAGATTGGCCCCGGCGCCACGCCGTTCACGCGGATGCCCTTGCCCGCGAGCTGCTTGGCCAGCGACTTCACGTAGTTCATGGTCGCGGCCTTGGTCTGCGCGTAGTCGTAGAGATCGGGCGACGGATCGTAGGCCTGCTCGGAAGTCGTGCCGATGATGGCCGAGCCGGCCTTGAGGCTCGGCAGCGCGGCCTTGATCAGCCAGAACGGCGCATAGATGTTGGTCTTCATCGTGGCGTCGAAGTCCTCGGTCGACACGTCGAGGATCGACGGCCTCGCCTGCTGGCGAGCCGCGTTGCATACCAGGATGTCGAGGCCGCCGAGCTTCTGGATCGCTTCGGCCACGAGCTGTTTGCAGAATCCCTCGGTGCGCAGGTCGCCCGGGATGCCGACGCCCTTGCGCCCGGCCTGCTTGATGAGGTCGAGCACTTCCTTCGCGTCGGCCTCCTCGGCCGGTAGATAGTTGATGGCCACGTCCGCGCCTTCGCGTGCGTAGGCAATCGCGGCGGCGCGCCCCATGCCGGAATCTCCGCCGGTGATGAGCGCCTTGCGGCCCGCGAGCCGGCCGGACCCCTGGTAACTGGATTCGCCGTGGTCCGGCTTCGGCTTCATGTCGCGCGCCAACCCCGGCCAGGCCTGCGTCTGCTTCGGGAACGGCGGCTTGGGGAACCTGGTGCGTGGATCCTGCATGGTGGGTTCCCCCGTTCCCGGTCTAACCTGGGTTGAGCCGTCTTGCGCGAGCGCGGCGCCGGTCACCGCCGCGGCCATGCCGAGTCCGACGACCCCGACCGCCTGGCGGCGCGAAAAGTTAGGCCCTTCGGGATCCATATCGCGCTCCTTGCGATGATTGCGACCCCACGTTACGACCGCGCACGGGCCGCTCCGAAGCGGCCAGCGACCCCAACGCGCGTAGTCCTAGGCGGACTCGCGCCTCGAATGCGCTGGCCCTGCCTCCGCCGCTCGCTCATCGAGACGCTCCCTCGCTGCCCGACGGCTGCGGGTGGGCAAGCTTCTGCAGGTCCGCGCGCTCGGCGCGCTTCCTGGCCACCGACACCCCGGTGCGCTGCTCTATTCGAATGCCATGCGCAGGCTCAGGTACCACTGGCGCGGCGGGTTGTATGTTCCCACCGTCTCGCCCTCGGCACTGTTGAGCGAGCCGACGGTGAGATAGCGCTCATCCGTCAGGTTGCTGCCGCCCAGCGTCACCTCGTACTTGTTCTCCGGTGAGAGCCAGTGAACCGATGCATTGAGGTAGTCAGTGGCCGGACGCGCGAGCAACGGGGTGTTCAGGGAGTCGTTGAACATCTCGTCGGTGTGCGTGTAGTCCGCCGCGAAGCGCAGCTTGCCGTGGTTGTCCGGGAGGTTCACGTCCCACGTCGGACTCACCGTCACCTTGAACTCCGGCGTCTTGGGGAGCGCCGAGTCGAGCGTGATGCCCTGCACTGTCGGCCGCAGTTCGGTGTACTGGGCGTCGATGTAGCCCGCCGCGAGGTTCAGGGAGAAGCCGCCGCCGATGATCGCCTCCAGTTCGAGCTCCGCGCCCTTCAGTTCCGCATCACCTGCGTTCTGCGACACCGGCGACGGGCCCTCCTGGATCTGCAGCTGGATGCCGGTGTAGTCGGTCCAGAACACCGCCAGGTTGGCCTGCACCCGATTGTCGAGAAAACGAGACTTGAGGCCGAGCTCGTACGTCTCGCTCTCTTCCGGCCCGAAAGCCGCGTCGGCGATGTCATCGATGGGCAGCGAGAGCCGGGTGGTCCAGCCGCCGGCCTTGAAGCCCTTCGAGTAGCTGAGATACAGCATCGAGTCTTCGTTGAAGTGGTACTGCGCGCCCACGGTGGGCGTGAACACGTCGTAGCTCTGGCTCTGCTCTCCCGGCGGGAAATAGCGATACGGGTTGTCGGGGTCCGGGAACGGCGCCAATCCGTTCGGAATCGCGAACGCCGCCCAGCAGTCCATGTCCGGACCGGTGACCGGGTCGAAACATCCCACCGACTTGTAACTGTAGCCATCGAGATCCGCCTGGCCGCCTTCGAACTTCTTGTCATCCTTCGACCAGCGCGCGCCGAGCGTGAGTCCGAAGGCATCGTTGACCTTGTAGTCGAGGTGGAAGAAGGCCGCGTATGACTGGGTGTCGACGTCGTTGGCCACGTCGTAGATGTACAGCGTGCTGCCGAAGGGCACGAAGTCGTGCACGAAGCCGTCCTCCTGGAAGTAGAAGAGGCCCGCGACGTAGTCGAGCTTGCCGTCCATCGCATTACCGGTGAGCTGGAACTCCTGCGAGAACTGGTCCTGGTTCTGGTGGTCGGAGACTTCCTGGATGGTTTCCGGCAATCCGTCGAGGTCCACGCCGACCTTCCAGTCGATGCCGCGCGCGCCGGTGATCGATTTGAATGACATCGAATCATTGATCGCGTAGTCGAGAGTGATCGCCGCGCCCCAGGCCGAGTACTTGGCGAAGCTCGGGCCGGTGGCGTAGGTCTTGTCGATGTCACCCGTATCGGTATTGGCCAGATTCCAGTAGATGCGCGGCGTGGAACCGGAGGGATTCCCGGCGACGCCGCCCGGCGTGTAGGCCACCGGGCCGCCGACGTAACCCGCACCGCCGAGCGGCGCACCACCGGGTGCCAGGTCCAGGCCCTGGGCGCGCGGTCCGCACATCGCACCGACGCCGGTGCCGAACAGCGGCGGCGCCCCGGTCGCGCCGATGAACGCGCCCGGGTCGTCGAGCAGCGAGGCCGGCGTGCTGATGCAGTAGTTATACAGCGCGCCCATGAAACCCCAGCCGCCGCGCGGTCGCGCATCGCCCGGGCCTGGCGGCGGCCATGCATCGAAGGGCGTCGGCAGGTTGTCCCCCGCCGGCGTGAACACTTCGAGCACCGTCGTCGGCGTCGACGACTGGTTCTGGTGCGAGTAGTCCCCCGAGAACGTGATGTTGAACTTGTCGTTGACCTTCCACAGCGCCTTGCCGCGCAACACCTGCAGGTTCTGTCCACCCTTGGTGTCCGCGGTCGCATAGCCCGCCTTCGGGAAGGCGGTCTGCGGATCGACGACCCACGCCACCTGTCCGAGCTCGCTGTCCGTCGGGAACGGAATCACTTCCTGGTAACCGTCGCGGACCTGCGAGGAGAAGCTGATCGTCGTGAGGAAATTGCTCGCCAGCGGGAAGTCCGCGGTCAGCGCGATGTCGCGCCGGTTGTAGCTGCCGGTGGTGGCTTGCGCGACGAAGCGCTTCTCCTCGCCGGGCTGGTGGGTGACGATGCTGATCGCGCCACCGATGGTGTTGCGGCCGAACAGCGTACCCTGCGGACCTTTGAGGATCTCGATGCGATCGACGTCGAGCAGGCTCTGGTTGGCGCCGATGGTGCGCGCGAGGTACACACCGTCCACATAGACGCCGACGCCGGGGTCGAGGTTGAAGGCGAAGTCATCCTGGCCGATGCCGCGAATCGAAGCCGACAGCACCGAACTGTCGCCCGAGAACGGCGAACCGGTGTCGAGATTCACGTTCGGCGCGAGTCGCGTCAGTGAACCGATGTCTCCGAGGCTCTTCGACTGCAGCGTGTCCGCGGTGATCGCCGTGATGGCGATCGGAACGTTCTGCACGTTCTGTTCGCGCTTCTGCGCGGTCACCGTGATTTCTTCGAGAGAGTCCTCGTCGGCCATCGCCGGAACGGCCACGAATGCCGTGCCCAGGGCCGCTGCAACGCAATACCTCACGGCATTCGAGCCGTGCCTGGCAGTGATCTTCACGGAAACCCCCTTGGTGTTTGTCGGTTGGCTTCTGGTCTTCCCGCAAGTCCGCTGGCATCGAGCGATGCCGTAACTTACGCCTGTCTGGTGCAGGAAATAAGGTAGTCAGACCGTACCGGGACTGCTCATGTTCGCCCCGCCCCGGTTCCGCCGTGCGCGCGAAAGAATTCGCGGACAGTCGAGACAGGGCCCGCCAGGAGGCTCAGGCGGGATGGGGATGCCGGGAGCGCAGGTTCAGCAGGCTGGCGATGCCGGCGATCAGTTCGCGCGGCTCGACCGGCTTGGCGACGTGCATCTGGTAGCCCGCGAGCAGTGCACGCTGTCGATCGTCGGCCCGCGCATATGCCGTCAGCGCGATCGCGGGTAACTTGCCGCGCGCCGAATCCAGCGCGCGCACCTGGCGAATCAGCCCGTAGCCATCCACATCCGGCATGCCGATGTCGCTGATGAGGATGTTCACGTCTTCGCGCTTGAGGATTTCCAGCGCTTCGCCGGCGCTGGCCGCGAGCGTGCAATGGCCGCCGTGCTCGGTGATGAGCCGGCAGATGAGCACGCGCGCATCGTCCTGGTCATCGACCACCACGGCGCGCACTCCCGCGAGGTCCGGCAGCTCCAGGGTGCTCACGTCGACGTCGCTGAACGCCGCGCGTTCCGCGGGACGCGGAGCTTCCTCGGTGCGCAGCACGGAGATGGGCAGCGCCACCACGAAGGTGGCGCCGAGGCCTTCGCCCGGGCTCTTCACTCGCACCGAACCGCCGTGCAGTTCGACCAGGTGTTTCACGATCGACAATCCCAGCCCCAGGCCCCCGTGGCGACGCGTGGTCGAGGAGTCGGCCTGCCGGAAGCGATCGAACACGAAGGCCAGGAACTCGGGCTTGATCCCGACACCGCTGTCCTCGACCGACACTTCGACGTGCGAATTGACGCGCTCCATCACCACGTCGATGCGCCCGCCCGAGGGCGTGAACTTGACCGCGTTGGTCAGCAGGTTCCAGAACACCTGCTGCAGCCGGCCCGGATCGCCGCGCAGACGGCCGGCCTTGGCGTCGAGGGTCACGCGCACGCGCAGCTTCTTGGCCTCCATGGACAGGCGCACTGCATCGAGCGCCGCGTTGACCACTTCGTTGAGGTCGATGGGCTGCACGTCGAGCTGCACCTTGCCCGAGATGATGCGGCTCATGTCGAGCAGGTCCGCGATGATCTGCCCCTGCACGCGCGCGTTGCGCTCGATGGTTTCCAGTCCGCGCGCGTGGTCGTCGCTGCCCGGATTCAGGCGGCGCAACAGGTTGGCCCAGCCGAGGATCGCATTGAGCGGAGTGCGCAGTTCGTGGGAGACGGTCGCCAGGAATTCATCCTTCAGGCGCCCCAGGCGCTCGGCTTCCTCGCGTGCCGCGCGCTCGGCCTTCAAGGTCTCCTCGCGATCGGCCTGCAGTTGCTTGGTCTCCGTGATGTCGACGCACGAGCCTATGAAGCCGGAAAATTCCCCCGCGGGCCCTTCGTACAACGGCGTCGCCTGCTCGATCAGCCAACGCGCCATGCCGTCGGCGCGCCGCACGCGGTACTCGATGCAAAAGGGACGCCGCGCGTCGAACCCGGCTCCATACGCCTCGAGGCAGCGCGCCAGATCGGCCTCATGGACGTTCTCGGCCCAGCCGAAGCCGCTCTCCTCTTCGAGGGTGCGGCCGGTGAACTCCAGCCAGCCGCGGTTGAACCAGTTGCGCGCCTTGAAGCGATCGGCGATCCAGATCAGCACCGGCGCGGAGTCCGCCATGAGGCGGAAGCGCTGGTTGCTCTGGCGCAGCGCCTCTTCGGCGCGCTTCTGCACAGTGATGTCGCGCGCGATCTTCGACGCCCCGACGATCTCGCCGGCGGCGTTGCGCAGCGGCGAAACGGTGATGGAGACGTCGATCAGGGTGCCGTCCTTGCGCACCCGCACAGTCTCGTAGTGATCGATGCGTTGACCGGCGCGCAATCGCGCCAGGATCGCGGGCTCCTCGTCCTGCCGATCGGGCGGGATGAGCAGCGTGATGGACTTGCCGATCATTTCCTCGGGTTGATACCCGAAGATGCGGACCGCGCCCTCGTTCCAGGTTTCAATCACACCGTCGAGATTCTTGCTGATGATCGCGTCGTCCGAGGAGGCCACGATGGCCGCCAGTCGACTGCGCAATTCCTCAGCGTCGCGGTGCGCCATGACTACATCATTCATTCTGGATATCGCAGCCCGCGCCGAATGGAGCATGCGAGGCTAACGCAGATCAGCCGTTGGTCCGATCAGCATCGTCCTACACGCCGACTGTGGCACGATGGTCTCCCCGCGAGCCAGCATTGCCACCAGCGCGGCGATCTTCTGCGCGCGCCCTGCCGCCGTCTTCATGTTGTTGGTGCGGAAGGCCAGCGCGAAGAGATTCATGCGGCTGAGGGACTTGAAGGTCTTCAGCGCCTTCGGGTTGGCCCGGATCGCCTTCAGCAGGTCCGGCGGCAGGTTGTCAGGCGAGGACTTGCGGATCGGGGCGTATGCCCGGCCCCAGCGGCCGTCCTTCTTCGCCGCGTCGACCTGCGCCTGGCCGTGCGGGGTCATGCGCCCCGCCCTGGTCAGGCGCGCGACGTGCTCGCGGTTCACCTGGCTCCAGATGCTCTTCGCGCGCCGCGGCGTATAGCGCTGCAGGAAGGACCTGTCGTCGAACCCCTTGCGCAGCCCGTCGATCCAGCCCCAGCACAGCATCACGTCGAGCGCCTCGGCCGCCGTGACGCTGGCCAGGCCCGAATCCTTCTTGTGGATCTTGAGCCAGAGCTCGGGCGCCTTGGCGTGGTTGGCGCGCATCCAGGTCTCGAGCGCCTTGGCCGATGCGAAGGGCTTGATGCGCTTCTTGTCGGGGACGACTGCCGCCATGGTGGGCGCAAAATAGCATGCTCCTACTTCTCCTTGTCGAGAGCCCGGTACTTGATACCGATATGCAGGCCTATCTGCTTGTCGGTGTCATTGAGGAACTCGCTCTTGTTGGCGTAGACGATGCTTATGGGCATGTCCATGTCCATGATGCGGCGGGTATACGTGAGCGTGACGACGAAGCGGCTGTTGTAGGTGTCGTCATCGCCCATGTTGCTGTCGTAGGCGGCTTCGAAGTCGACGCGGTCAGTCGAGCGCTTGATGGCGCGGCCGAATCCTGCCGACGCGATCAAGCGATCGTGCTTTGGTAGATTGAGGTCGACCCCATCGTCGGGCAGCGCGTAGCGCCAGTCATCAACCTGTTTGTATTCGAGCGACGCAGTCCAGCGACTGTCGTTCTCGATCTGCTCGGCATTTTCATCGACATAGGAATCGAGCGCTTCGAGACACTTGTCGGAGGCAAGAAATGCCGCGGCCGTGTCGAGCGCCGAAGTCTGGTCGAGAATCGCGCACCAATCGGTGACCGCCGCGATCCCCGCCTCCCTTGCCTTCTGCTTCGCGTGTTTCCTGAAGCCATTGAAGTCGACGAAACTCTGCTCGTAGGTCACTTTCGCACCCCAGGACTCTGGTCCAACCAATTCGTCCCGGATCGATCTCGTGGCTGTAAAGAGCAGCTGTGGCTGCTTCAGCACCAGATCCGCGATCTGTTCGATTCGCGGACTGGCTACCTCGGCCTTGAGCGCATCGAGATGTTTGGCCATGTCCTGTGCAAAGCCACTTCGGGCCTGGGCCAGGAACGCGAGCACCAGGTCCTGCTCCCTCGGATCCAGAGCTCCAAACAAGGTCTGCGGTTTGACGAACCCCCGGGCGTCACCTTCAGCTCGCATCCCATCGAGAAGGTTTGCGAGGTCCATCGCGAACCTGCTGCGCTTGGCGTCGAATGCCGGACCCACGTCCGCAGCCGCAGTCGCTCGGGCGGCGAAATACAGGCGCGGGGCAATCAGCGAAGCGAATTCCTTTTGATGCCGCTTGAAGTCTCGACCGAAGCTTTTCGTGATGAATGAATAGGTGTATTGGAGAGTCGAGTCCGCGGTATCGCCGATCTTCTTCTGCAGATCCTTGGACCGTTCGTCGCGCACATCCTCCGGGATCGCCTGTGCGAGCGGATCGAAGAGCGTCGGGGAAACGTCGAATTCCCACTTCAGCTGGGAGTCGTGCTGCACGTCCGTACGCTTGAGCCCCAGCAGGAAGTTGAGATCCAGTGCGATGGTTCCATCGCTCTCGTCGGAGTCGCTAAGCAGCCCGAGCATGTTTGCCCAGGGAATCAGGTCAGTGAAGGCCGAAGCAGTCTGGGCACCCGCGGAAGCCGTCCCGGGCTGATCCTTCTCTTCGACTGCTTCATTCGCCGCGCTCGCCACTTCCAGGCTCCCGTCGCCGGCGGATGCGTCATCCAGCGCCGACCCTTGAAGCGTCCTCGAGTAGACGAACACCTGCGAATTGAGGCAATCGTTGATGTCTTTCGCCGGATCGCACTTGACGTCGTCCGCCTGCGCCGCGGCGGAGGCCAGCAACGCGCAGGCGAACGCCACCCCTCTGAGCGCATTCACTTGGCGCCTCCCTTGCGCGTGGCGACGATCAGCGTCACCGCCTCCACCTGCTGCTTCTTGCGCTTCAGCTTGGTGTCGAGCGCGTCGTCGATCTGCTTGCCGTCCGGTCCTTCGACGTGCGCGTGGACGGTCGCTTCCGCGTCGGTGATGAAGGTGTTCACCACGTCGACGGTGTAGATCTTGGGCGTCCGCAGCGTGATGTCTTCCGGCTTGCCGGAGACCGTATCGAGAATGCCCGTGATCTTCCTCTGGATTTCCCCCGTCGGCAGCGTCTCGATGCCGTCCAAGGTGCTGATGACCAGCTTGTCCGACTTCGTGCCTTTGACCGAGATGACCAGCGAGGACCCGTTTGGAATGTGGGTCCACATCTTGAAAAGGATTTCGTCCGCCATGGTGAGACCTCCCTGTAAATGACAGCCGGCACGCTCGCACGGCCCTCCTGACGGACGGCTTACGCTTGGCGCACTGCGGCAGCCACCGCTAACTAGTAGCTGTAGTCAGCGGAGGAGCTATCTCACCTGGCGGGAGTTTTTTTAACGGGTCACGGCACCACCGGCAGCACCACCGCGCTCGCCGTGGCGCCACCAAACCACACGCTCTGCGTCGCCTTCTTATAGTCCGCGGGTCTGGCGTACATGATGTTCTCGACATACGTCTGCGGATTGCGGTCGTACAGCGGGAACAGCGACGACTGCACCTGCACCATGATGCGGTGCCCGGGCAGGAACACATGGTTGACGTTGGGCAGCGCCCAGCGGTAGTGCTCGACCTTGTTGGCCTTGAGCGGCGCGGGCTGGGCGAAGCTCTTGAGATAGCGCCCGCGGAAGATCTCGATGCCGATCGGCAGCTCGTAACCCGCCATGCCGGGCTTCGCGCCCTGCGAGGAACCCTCGGGAATGTCGTTGGGGTACACGTCGATCAGCTTCACCACCCAGTCGCTGTCCGTGCCGGTCGTGGACGCGAACAGCTCGACCTCGGGCGCGCCCATGATGTGCACGGGCTTGTCGAGCGGCGCGCTCTTCCACGACGCCACGTCGGGGCGGTCGGTGACGAACCGCTGGTCGCGAATCAGCCACGGCTTCCACTGGTCGGCGTCGCCCATGTTGAGCGGACGCGGGATGAATGGCACGGGCTTCCTGGGATCGCTGATGTAGTCCTCGCGTCCCGCGCTGGCCGGCTTGTCGAAGGTCGCGACGTTGCCCGCGGCCAGGTAGACAGGCTTGGGCGTGCCCATCGGCCAGCGATCCGACTTCTGCCACTGGTTGATGCCAGTCGCATAAGTGAGCACCGGGGGCGTCTTCGGATCGGGCCCGCCCTTCAACCAATGATCGAAGAACGGCTTCACGTACTGCACGCGCCATTCGCGCGCGGTGTCGCCGGTGAAGGTCAGCGCGCCGAGATCGAAGCCGTAGTGATTGGCGCCCGAGTGGCGCCACGGACCGATGTGCAGCGACACCAGGTCGTTGTTCTTGTCCTTGGGCTCCATGGCGCGGTACACGGCGGGCGCGCCGTAACTGTCTTCCTGGTCCCACTGCCCGACCTCGAGCAGCGTCGGCACCTTGAGCGGCTGCGCGGCCATCCACTTGTCCACGGCCTGCAGCGACCAGAAGTCGGTGTACGCCGGGTTCTCGAGGAACTTGTGCACGCCCGGGTAGTGCGTGATGCCGAGCATCTGCGCGAAATCCGCGGCGGAGCCGGCTTCCAGGTAACGCGTGTAGTCGTCGGCCGCGCCGAGCGCGAAGTCGCCGTTGCCCTCGCCCTTCTTGGTGGACAGTTGCACCACGTACTCGAGGCCGCTGATGCGGAAGGCGCCGTTGTGGAACCAGTCGTCGCCCATCCAGCCGTCGACCATCGGGCTCTGCGGCACCGCCGCCTTGAGCGCCGGATGCGGATTGATCTCGGCCATGAGCGTGGTGAACCCAAGGTAGCTGGAGCCGATCACGCCGACGTTGCCGTTCGACTCGGGCGTGTTCTTCACCAGCCACTCGATGGTGTCGTAGGCATCGGTGGACTCGTCGATGCCGCTGGGATTGAGCGGCCCGGACAGCGGCCGGTTCAGCACCCACTCGCCCTCGGAGCGATGCAGTCCGCGGATGTCCTGGTAGACGCGGATGTAGCCGTCATCGAAGAACTCCGCGTCCATCACCTCGAGCACGTCGACGCCGCGCTGGCTCGCGTTTCGGTGGGTCGAGTGGTGCGCGTCATAGGGCGAGCGCGACAGCAGGATGGGCGCGTTCTTCGTGCCCTTCTTCATGACGAGGGTGGTGTACAGCTTCACGCCGTCCCGCATGGGGACCATCGCCTCGCGGCGGATGAAATCCGCCGCGGGCAGCACCTGCTCGTAGTTGTCCATGACGTCGGGGGTCATGGGCGTCACCCGGGCGGGAGCGGCCGTCGCTGGCGTATTGGAAGGAGCCGCCGCGGCCGCGGTGAACGCGATGGCGGCGACGAGGCACGGTAGGAAAGGCTTGAATCGTTTCATGGCGGCGAAGCCTACGAGGCACGCGCCGCACTAGCAAGGCGCGTGCGCGGCGAGCGCCGCACACGCACCTTGCTCCCCGATCACCATCACTTCGGATAGAGCGTGTTCGGGATCTCGATCACGGCATCGACCGGCAGGTTGTTGCGCCTGGCCGCCTCGCGGATCGCAGCCTCGCTCGGCCCGGTATAGACGCAGAAGGTACGGGTCTTGTCGGCATTGGCGTAGGAGTGTTCCCAGGTGACGCCGAGCTCGCGATTGTTGTCGTTGACCACCTTCTTCACCTCGGGGGTCACGCCATCGAGCGCTCCGGCGGGAAACGTCCTCAGGATCATGTAGCGATTCGCACTCATCTTGATCATCTCCGTGAATTGAAATTGCCCGGACAGACTAAGGGTGTCGCCAAATCCCTAGAATGACCTTGCGTCCGCGCTTCTTGCTCGATCGTGCACAACGGAGGGTCGGACATCGGCACCGCCAATGTTCTCGTCAGGCTGACTCCCAGCGCGTGGTCGCGCGAGTACGGTGTGCCCGCCACATATTTCATGGAGCACTTATGAACGCGAAAATCCTGGTTGCCCTGTGCGCCGCCGCCGCGTTGCTGGCGGCGTGCAACAACAAGCAAGACACCACCCCGTCGAGCACCACGACCGCGCCCGAAACCAGCGCGCCGCCGCCGGCCACGACACCGCCGGCCGATACCACGACGCCGGACACGACCACCCCTCCCGCCGATACCACCACACCGCCCGCAGGTGACAGCACCCAGCCGACGAATCCCCCGCCGCCCAGCGGCCAGTAAGCGGCCGGCGCGGCGTCCCCGGTCGGGAGACGCCGCGCCGAAAATGCCGCCAAACCCGCCAACATGCGCGCCGCCGCGCGGCACCTTCTACACCGGCGCAGCCAGCGCGGGTTTAGCTTCTTCGGCGTGCAGCACGTCATCCTGGTGGTCGACGACAACGAAGACGCGGCGGATTCGCTGGCGGATGTGTTGCGCCACGCCGGTCACCAGGTGAACGTCGCGTACAACGGCATGTGCGCCCTGGCGCGGGTTCGAACCTGCCATCCCGACGTGCGGCGCTGCCTGGAAGCAGGCTTCGACGCGCATCTCGCAAAGCCCGCGCAGCCGGAAGAAATCCAGCGGCTGCTGTCCTAACTTCGGCGCGCGAAGCGCTGCGCGGCCAGCAGGTCCACCGCGGCCACGGCGGCGACCACCAGGATCGCGGCGAACAGCCGGCGCGCGCCGAAATTGCGTCGCTTCGCGGCGCCGAGCACCGCGAGATCCATCACGTCGCCGGCGACGCGCGCCGTCGGACCCGCGGCCGACGCCGGTCGCGCCAGCATGCCGACGCCGCCCGCGATCTCCCGCAGGCCGAGCGCGCGCACCGTGCCCGGCGAAGCCTTGAGGCCCGCCGCGCGCGACACCAGGCGCGGCGCGAGCAGTTCCGCCGCGCCCAGGCCGAGGCTGAAGACCGCCAGTCCCGTGGACAGTCCCTTGTCGAATCGAGTCAGCTGGTTCATCACGTCGTCTCCTCTATCCATCTCCGCGGTTGCAATGACACGCGCATCGCCTGCGGATGGCGCGCGCGGATGCCGCGCTCGATGCGCGCGAGCGTCTCGACCTGCTCCTCGCCCGAGAGCCCGGGGCGCAACTGCAGGTCGACGTTGACCAGAATCTGGTTTGGACCGAGCTGCATGGTGAGTGGCGGCTCGGCGGCGCACACCGCGCGCTCGCCTTCGACCACTTCGCGGATGCTGCGCACGACGTCGGCCGGCGCGCTCTCGCCGATCAGCAGTTTGCGGGACTCGTGCGCCAGCACCAGCGCGGCGGTGGTCAGCGTCGCGCCGATCAGCAGCGAGGCCGCGCCGTCGAAGAACGGATCGTGCAACAGCGCGCCGAGCGTCACGCCGAGCAGCGCGAAGAAAATGCCGGTGAGCGCCGCGAGGTCCTCCACGAATACCGTGAACACCGAAGGATCCTTGCTGCGGCGGACGCGACGCCACCAGCTCACGTCGGGGCCGCCGCTCTCCTGCTGCGCGTGCAGCGTGCGCAGTGCCACGGTGAACGAATAGCCTTCGAAGGCCGCGGCCACCGCCAGCACCACGTACATCCACGCGATGTCGGCCGCGGGCCGCGGATGCATCAGGTGCGTGATGCCTTCGTAGATCGCCATGCCGCCGCCGATGCCGAACAGCAGCACGGCCACCATCAGGCCCCAGAAGAAAATCTCCTTGCCGTGCCCGAAGGGATGCTGCTCATCCGCGCCGAGCTTGCTGCGGCGGATGCCGAGCAGCAGCAGGCACTCGTTGAAGGTGTCCACCGTCGAGTGGATTCCCTCGGAGAGCAGGGCCGAACTGCCGCTGACCGCGGCCACGATGAACTTCGCGACCGCGATGGCGGCGTTGGCCAGGATCGCGGCGTTGACCACGCGCTTTCCCGACGGCTTGCTCACGGCCCTTCCATGTGTGCGATCAGCCGCGACAACTGCGTCCGCAACGCGCGCAACGAGGCATCGGGGAGCCGATCGAGCGCGTTCGGCAGCACGCCTTCCGCCGGTCGCGGCAGTCGCTGCGTGAGCGCGACGCCGCGGCGCGAGAGGCGCAGGTGAACGCGACGCCGGTCCACGGCATGCCCGGCGCGCTCCACGTACCCGGAACGCACCAGCTTCTCGATGAGCTGGCTGGCCGTGGACTGGTGAATGGAGAGTTGCGCGGCGAGCTCCGTGACGCCGATTTCCGGCGTGCGCACGAGTTCGTGCAGCATCCACACCTGGGCGCCGGACAGCCCACAGCGTCGTTCGATGGCGCGAAAATGCCGGTGCACGACGCCGGACACCACGCGGAACTGCTTCAGCACCTCGAGCCGCAGGCGCTCGTGGCTTGTGACTCGTGTCTTCACGATGAGCCCATCATAGCGACGCCCACCGCGCCAACCTGTAGGCGTGGGGCGCGGATGCGCGTTAACGCAAGTTATCCCCGCAGTCCGCGGATGCATGGGTACCCATGCACTTTTGTAAGTTGAAGCGGCCGTAATGTAGTTGTTGGCTCGTCGCCGCCTGCAATCTCCATTCCTGCTAGGCGCTGCAGGCGTTACGCGGTGGCACGCGATTTGCTTTCCCAGTTCGCCGCCGTGAAAACGCTGGAGATGCCGCGTGTCCGAATCCGCCGTAGCCGCCCGCCTGCTCGAGCTGTGGGAAACGCCCCGCTCGCTGTGGGGCAGCCTGGCGACGGTCGACCACAAGAAGATAGGCATGCGCTACCTGGTCACCTCGCTGGTGTTCCTGGTGGCGGGCGGCGTCGAGGCACTGCTGTTGCGCCTGCAGCTCAGCGGCTCCGAGCTCAAGGTGCTGGACCCGGAGACCTACGACCGGCTGTTCACCATGCACGGCATCACCATGATCTTCTGGTACGCCGCGCCCATCCTCTCCGGCTTCAGCAACTACCTCATGCCGCTGATGCTCGGCGCGCGCGACATGGCGCTGCCGCGCACCAACGCGTTCACGTACTGGTCGTTCCTGCTCTCGGGTCTCTTCATCTATGCGGGCTTCTTCGTCGGGCAGGTGCCGCACGCGGGCTGGTTCGCCTACGCGCCCTACACGTTGCGCGAGTATTCGCCCGGCATCGGCATGGATTTCTACGCGCTCGGGCTCATCTTCCTGACGATCTCGACCACGGCGGGCGCGATCAATTTCCTGGTCACCATCTTCCGCATGCGCGCGCCCGGCATGCGGATCGCGCGCATGCCGCTGCTCATGTACAGCACCGGCACCACCTCGTTGCTCATCGTGCTCGCTCTCCCGGCGCTCACCGCGGCCTGCCTGTTCCTGCTGCTCGACCGGCAATGGGGCACGCACTTCTTCGATGTCTCGCACGGCGGCACGCCGCTGCTGTGGCAGCAGCTGTTCTGGTTCTTCGGCCATCCGTGGGTGTACGTCATCTTCCTGCCGGCCACCGGCATGATCTCGGTGATGTTGCCGGCTTACGCGCGCCGGCCGATCACCGGCTACGCCTGGGTGGCGGCGGCCACGGTGCTCACCGGCGCCTTCGGCCTGGCGGTGTGGGTGCACCACATGTTCGCCACCGGCATGAGCACTCACACCATGAGTTTCTTCAGCGCGGCGAGCATCGGCATCTCGATCATGAGCACCATCCAGGTGCTGGCATGGATCGCCACGCTGTGGCACGGCAAGCCCATCATGACCTCGGCGTTGCGCTTCATCTTCGGATTCATCGCGCTGTTCGTGATCGGCGGATTGTCGGGCGTGGTCACGGCCTTCATCCCGTTCGACTGGCAGATCACCGACACCTACTTCGTGGTCGCGCACATCCACTACGTGATCATCGGCGCGAACGTCTTCCCGGTGCTGGCCGCGTTCTATCACTGGTTGCCGAAGATGACCGGGCGCCTGATGAACGAGACGGCCGGGCGCTGGGGCTTCTGGCTGATGTTCATTGGCTTCAACCTCGCGTTCTTCCCGATGCACCTGGTGGGCCTCGCCGGCATGCCACGCCGCATCTACACCTACCCCGCCGACATGGGCTGGGACACCTGGAACCTGGTCATCACCATCGGCGCGTGGGTGTTCGCGATCGGCGTGCTGGTCAACGCCCTCAACTTCCTCCTGAGTAGTTTGCGCGGCACGCGCTCGCCGGCCGACCCCTGGGGCGCCGACACGCTCGAATGGGCGGTCTCCTCGCCCCCGCCCGCGTTCGGAACCGTGCACATCCCGACCGTCCTCAGTCGCAACCCGCTCTGGGACCGGCACGACGAGGAAGGCGATCCGAAGCAGGAGCGCGTCCTCGACCAGGGCCGCCTCACGCTGGCGACCGACTGGCGCTACGCCACCCCGCAGGGCGTGGCACGCATGCCCGAGGACACGCTGGCGCCGCTGGTGCTGGCGTTGCTGCTGACGGCGTTGTTCTCGGCCGCGTTGCTGCACGCACCCGGCTGGGTGGGCGGCTTCCTCGCGCTCACGCTGCTGTGCATCGCGTACTGGCTCTGGCCGAAGCCGGTCTCGAGCTCGCCCGGCAGCGGCTCGCTCTCGTTGATCCAGACCCTGGGCTGGGACGAGAAGCGCGGCACGCAGGCCATGGGCTGGCTCATCGTCACCGAGGCGCTGCTGTTCGTCTCGCTGTTCTTCGCCTACTTCCTGCTGGCCGACAACAACCCGCACTGGCCACTGGACGCGCCGCCCAAGCTCGAGCTGGCGCTCATCATGCTGGTGATCCTGCTGGTCAGCAGCGGGATGCTCGAGGTGGCGCGGCACTTCGGCAAGCGCCAGCGCACCGGCCCGGCACGCCTCGCCGTGTTCGCCGCGGTGATCCTCGGCCTGGCGTTCCTGTATGTGCAGTCGCTCGAGTACCGCGAGCGCCTCGAGGCCGTGCTGCCGACCACCGATGCGTACGGCTCGATCTTCTACACCATCACCAGCATCCACGGCCTGCACGTGCTGATCGGCGTGCTGATGCTGGCCTACGTGGCCTGCCTGCCGCACCCGGGCCCGGGTAACGACCGCTCGCCGCACAAGCCGCTGCACGCGGCCACGATGTACTGGCACTTCGTCGACGCCGTGTGGATCTTCATCGTGTTCATCCTCTATCTACTGCCGCGGTGGCAGGCATGAAGGCCGCCACCGTCCCCGGTTTCCTGGTGGCAGCCTGGCTGGCGGGCTGCGGCGGCGGCGCGGGCGTCGGCGTCGGCGCCGGCGGGCCACCGAACACCGGTGAATTCAGGAGCACGCTGCCGGGCGACCCGGGCCGCGGCGCGAAGCTCATCGTCCAGTATTCCTGCAGTGCCTGCCACACGGTGCCGGGCATCCGCCGCGCGCGCGGCCGCGTCGGCCCGCCGCTCGACTTCTTCGCCGAGCGGACCTACATCGGCGGCGAACTGCCCAACACGCCGGACACGCTGGTGCGCTGGATCATGGATGCGCCCGGCCTGATCCCCGCCACCGCCATGCCACGCCTCGGCGTCAGCGAGGCCGACGCGCGCGACATCGCGGCGTACCTGTACACCCTGCACTGAGGCGACCGACATGCGTATCCGACTTACCTATCTACTCGCCGCCGCGCTGTGCACGGCGGTGTCGGCGCAGCCGCCCGCGAGCTACCCGGGCGCCGAGTGGACGCTGCCCAATGGCGACTTCGCCAACACGCGCTACAGCACGCTGGCGCAGATCACGCCCGCCAATGTCGCCGAGCTCAAGCCGGTGAACATCATGCAGACCGGGATCCCGAACGGCCACGAAGGCAACCCGCTGGTGGTCGGCAACACGATGTACGTGGTCACGCCCTACCCCGACAACCTGATCGCCATCGATCTCGGCAAGCCGGACGGGCCGCTCAAGTGGGTGTACGAGCCGCATCCCGATCCGCGCGCGGTCGGCATCGCCTGCTGCGACGTGGTGAATCGCGGCGCCTCGTACGCCGACGGCAAGATCATCTACAACACGCTCGACGCGCACACCGTCGCGGTGGACGCCAGGACCGGCAAGCTCGCCTGGAAGACGCGCGTCGGCGACATCAACCTGGGCGAGACCATCACCATGGCGCCGCTGGTGGTCAAGGACAAAGTCATCGTCGGCAACTCCGGCGGCGAGCTCGGCGTGCGCGGTTACGTCGCGGCGCTGTCGGTCGCCGACGGCCACGAGCTCTGGCGCGCCTACAACAGCGGTCCGGACGTGGACGTGAAGATAGGCCCGGGCTTCAAGGCGTTCTATCCCAAGGACCAGGGCAAGGATCTCGGCGTCAGCTCCTGGCCGGCCAACCAGTGGAAGCTGGGCGGCGGCACCGTGTGGGGCTGGATCTCCTACGACCCGGAGCTGAACCTCATCTACTACGGCTCGGGCAATCCCGGCGTGTGGAACCCGGACCTGCGCCCCGGCGACAACAAGTGGTCGTGCAGCATCATCGCGCGCAACCCGGACGACGGCTCCGCGCGCTGGGCTTTCCAGATCGTGCCGCACGATGCCTGGGACTACGACGAGATCATGGAGAACGTGCTCGTCGACCTGAACATCGGCGGCCAGCCCCGCAAGCTCCTGCTGCACCCGGGGCGCAGCGGTTTCATGTTCGTGCTCGACCGCACCAACGGCGAGCTGCTGTCGGCGGAGAAATTCCAGCAGTCCACCAACTGGGCCGACGGCTACGACCTCAAGACCGGCAAGCCGCGCGAGGTCGCGGACAAGCGCACGAAGTTCGGCGCGGTAACCAAGGGCATCTGCCCGTCCTCCACAGGCGCGAAGGAATTCGTGCCGTCCGCGTTTTCGCCGCGCACCGGGCTGCTCTACATCCCGGCGCACAACACCTGCATGGACTACGAAGGCATCGAGGCCAACTACATCGCGGGCACACCGTATCTCGGCGCCGATGTGAAGATGTATCCCGGGCCCGGCGGCTACCAGGGCGAGCTCGTGGCCTGGGACCCGGTGGCCGCCAAACAGGTGTGGGGCGCGAAGGAAGAAAAATTCCCGGTGTACAGCGGCGTGCTCGCGACCGCCGGTGACGTGGTGTTCTACGGCACGATGGACGGCTGGTTCAAGGCCGTGGACGCACGCAGCGGCAAACCGCTGTGGAAGTTCAAGACTGGCTCGGGGATCGTCGGCAACCCGATGACCTTCACCGGGCCCGACGGCAAGCAATACGTCGCGGTGTATTCCGGCGTCGGCGGGTGGATGGGCGCGGTCGCCTTCCCGGCCATCTCGACCGACGATCCGTACGCCGCGCTCGGCGTGGTGGGCGCGATGAAGGACATCAAGCAGTACACCTCGCCCGGAGGAGCGCTCTATGTCTTCGGACGCTAGCAAGGCGCTGCTGTCGCTCGCCGTCGCCGTGGTGGCGCTCGGCGCGATGGACATCGAGATGTGGAATCGCCAGGGTCCCGCGGCGGCCGGTGGACTCGCGCTGATCCCGATCGCGCACGCGGCGACGCCCGGGGAGCCGTCACCGCTGCGCGTATGCGCCGATCCCAACAACCTGCCGTTCTCCAACCAGCGGGGCGAAGGATTCGAGAACGTACTGGCGCTGATGCTGGCGCGCGAGCTGAAGCGCAACCTCGAGTACACCTGGTGGCCGCAACGCCGCGGCTTCATCCGCAACACGCTCAAGAGCGGCCGCTGCGACCTGGTCATGGGAATCCCGGCGAACTTCGAGATGGCCGAACCCACGGCGCCTTACTACCGCTCCGAATACGTGTTCGTGATGCGCGCCGACCGCAAGCTCGACCTGCACAGCCTCGACGACCCGCGCCTGCGCGGGCTGTCCATCGGGCTGCACGCCATCGGCGACGACTACGCCAACGTGCCGCCGGCCCAGGCGCTGGCGGCGCGCGGCATGGTCGGCAACATCCGTGGCTACAGCATCTATGGCGACTACTCGCGGCCCGATCCGCCGCGCGCGCTGATCGACGCCGTGGCGCGCGGCGAAGTCGACGTCGCCATCGCCTGGGGCCCGCTGGCCGGTTACTTCGCGGCGCGCGAGCCCGTGCCGCTCGAGATCGCGGCCATCGACGCGCGCGATCCGGGCATGCAGTTCTCGATTTCCGCCGGCGTGCGGCGTGGCGACGACGCGCTCAAGTCCGCGGTCGAGCGCGTGCTGGCCTCGCGACACGCTGAAATCGAAGGCGTGCTGCGCGAATACCACGTGCCGCTGGTGAAGCCGCCGGAGGAAAAGTCATGAGAGCCCTGATCCTGCTCGCGCTGTCGATACCGCTGCTGACCGCCGCGCAGACCCCGCCGTCGGTCAAACCCGTGGGCCCCAGGCCTGGCCCGGACAAGAACGAGACGCTGGTGATGAACCCTTACAAGAGCGACGACGCCGCGCTGCAGTCCGGGCGCAAGCTGTTCGTGGCCTTCAACTGCTCCGGCTGCCATGGCGGCCACGCCGGTGGCGGCATGGGCCCGAGCCTGCGCGACGACGACTGGATCTACGGCAACACGGCCGGCGACATCTTCAACTCGATCTCGCAGGGACGCGCGCATGGCATGCCCGCCTGGGGCGTGATGCTGCCGCCGCAGTACATCTGGCAGCTGGTCGGCTACATCCAGTCGATGCGCACGCCGCAGGAACCGGACCCGCCGCAATGATGCCGCAGGACTACATGCACGCCGCGAGTCCCGCGGCCCGCGCCATCGCCGGCTTCGGCGGCTGGGTGCTGATCGTGTTCTGCATCGCCGCGGCCATCGTATGGCTGCTGCTGGTGCGGCTCGCCATGCGCTATGACGACGGCAACTTCACCGAGCACGCGCCCGCCGAGGACGACCAGGGCCGCTCCTGGATCCTGATCGGCGGACTGGCGATTCCCGCCGTCGTGTTCCTGACGTTCTTCGGGCTGATGTTCGCGCCCATGGCCTCGACCGCGCACCAGCACGGCGACCACCCCGCCGACATCCGGGTAGTTGGGCGGCAGTGGTGGTTCGAGGCGGTGTACCAGGGCGCGCGGCTCGACCAGTGGGTGCACGTGCCCACCGAACTGCATATCCCGGTGGGCAAGCCGGTCGACATCGAGCTCGAGACCCGCGACGTCATCCACTCGTTCTGGATCCCCAAGCTGCAGGGCAAGGTCGACCTCGTGCCCGGGCGCGTGAACCACGTGCGCATCATGGCCGACGTGCCCGGCACGTATCGCGGCGAGTGCGCGGAGTTCTGCGGCGTGCAGCACGCGCACATGCGCATCGACATCGTGGCCGAGCCGCCGGATTTCTACACCGCCTGGCTCGCCCGGCAGCGCGCCCCGGCGGACGAGCCCGAAGCCAGCGACGCCGTGCACGGGCGCGAGGTGTTCCTGTCCGCGGCCTGCGCGGCCTGCCATACCATCCGCGGCACCGGCGCGGCCGGGACCGTGGGCCCCGACCTCACGCACGTCGGCGGCCGCGCGCGCATCGCGGGCGGTTCCTTCGACAACAACGCCGCCAATCTCGCGGCCTGGATCACCGACGCGCAGTCGATGAAGCCCGGCGCGCAGATGCCGAGCATGCGCCAGCTGTCCGGGCCCGACCTGCGCGCGCTCGTGGCCTATCTACAGAGCCTGCGCTAGCGTGCGCGCCCGCCCACCCGTCGCGCTCGCCGCGTTGCTGGCTCTCCCTGCGCTCCTGGTGCAAGCCGCCTTGGGCGCGTCGTCGTGCCGCGAGGTCATCGTCAGCAACGAGATGTCGGGCGACCTGGCCGTGGTGGACCCAACCACCGCGCAGGTGGCCGCGCGCATCGTGGTCGGCAAGCGGCCGCGCGGCATGGCGCTGTCGCCCGACCAGGCACACCTGTTCGTGGCGCTGAGCGGCTCGCCGCCCGCGGGCCCCGGCGTGGACGAATCGAAATTGCCGCCGCCCGACAAGGCGGCCGACGGCATCGGCGTGGTCGATCTCGACACGCGCCGCCTGACGCGCGTCATCCAGGGAGTTTCCGACCCGGAGCGCGTGGCGGTCAGCCTCGATGGCGCGAAGCTGTTCGTGGCCAGCGAGGACCAGGGCGAGGTGATCACCTTCGATGCAGCCAATGGCGCGGTGCTGGCGCACACGCCGGTGGGCGCGGAAGCCGAAGGCGTCGACATGGATCCGCGCGGGCTGCGCGTGTTCGTGACCTCGGAAGCCGACAACCAGCTCACCATCCTCGATGCGAAGAGCTCGGCCGCCATCCGGCGTATCAAGGTGGGACTGCGGCCGCGCTCCACCGGCATCGCGCCGGACGGCGCGTTCGCCTACGTGGCCAACGAAGCCGGCGCCAGCCTGAGCGTCATCGACACCTCGGAGCTGCGCATCGCGCGCACCTTCGCGCTGCCGAGCGGAATGTTGCCCATGCGCGTGGTGCTGCCGCCCTCGGGGTCGCCGCTGTACGTGAGCACCGGGCGCGGCCGCCAGGTCCTGGCGCTCGATGCGCGCAGCGGGGAAGTGCTGGCGCGCGCGGAATCCGGCGCGCGTCCCTGGGATCTCGCCATCAGTCCCGATGGCGCGGAGCTCTATGCCGCCAACGGGCCGTCCGACGATCTCAGCGTGTTCGAATTGCCGCGACTGCGGCTGCGCGCGCGGGTGCACACCGGCGGGAAGCCGTGGGGAGTCGTCTGCCGCTCGCGCGGATGATCAGTTCGCGCGCCAGGTGTAGTTGGGTATCTCGTCGATCGGCGTGCCCACCTGGATGGTGATCTCGCGATGTGAGATCAATTCGATGTCGTGCCAGTCGCCGGAGGCCTCCGTCACGACGCCATTGTTGTCCGTGACATAGATGACGACCGGCTTGCCGGTCAGGCCGGCGATGTTGTCGGGCTCGAGCGGCTGCCCCCAGATCTGGAAGAACTGGCCCAGGGTGAACACCGCGGGCGCCGGCCCCTCCACGTGGATCTTCCCCGAGTGGTCGTGCATGTGCAGCGAGTAGGTGCATTTCGAGCCGTCGGCCAGCGTGATCATGCCGATGACGCTCGGCAACTGCAGCTGCACGTTGTCCAGGAATATCGAGAGGTGCGAGTGCACGTGGTACGCGCTCGGCGCATCGGCGCCGGGATAGCAGACCAGCCCCGCCATCGGATCGCCGTGCGCTCCGACCGGCGTATCGCCATTCACCCAGTGCGGCGTGCCGATCGGCGGGTTGTCGCTGATGTCGACGATGACGGGCGACAGCGGCGGCACCGTGGTGGCCGGTGGCGTGGGCGTCGGCGGCGGCGCGGGCGGCGGCACCGGAATGGGCGTGGGCGGGTCGACGGTCAGTATCTCGCCGCTCTGGCTGCGGGTGGTCACTTCGCTCTTCACGCATCCGACGAGCAGGAGCGCGCTGACCAGCGCCATCGACGGGATTTTCAGGTTGTTCATGCAGGAGAGAACTTCCTACATCGGCCGGTCGCGTTGCGCCGGATGGCACCCAAAGGCGTTGTAGGTTCCCACCGTGCGCGTTGTCCTACATTGGGTAACATCGCGGCATGGCGTTGTTCCAGTCCTTGTTGATCCTGCTGGTGTGCGCGGTGGCGCTCGCGGCCTGCGCGCGTTACCTGAAGCTGCCCTACCCCTCGCTGCTGGCGCTCGGCGGCACGGTGCTGGCGTTCTTCCCGCATGCGCCCTCGTTCACGCTCGACCCGACGCTCACGCTGGCGTTGTTCGTCGCGCCGGCGCTGCTGGACGCGGCCTTCGACACCTCGCTGCGCGACCTGAAGCGTTACTGGGTGCCGGTGATCACGCTGGTGGTCGTGGTGGTCGGTATCACCACCCTGGCCGTGGCCTGGCTGCTGCGCGAGATGATTCCCGCCATGCCGTGGGCAGCCGCGATCGCCATCGGCGCCATCGTCGCGCCACCCGACGCGGTCGCGGCCTCGGCGGTGATGCGGCGATTGCGCATTCCGCATCGCATCCTGGTGATCCTCGAGGGCGAAAGCCTGCTCAACGACGCCACGGCGCTGCTCATCTACCGCATCGCCGTGAGCGTGACCCTCGGCGCCACGTTCAGCGGCACGGGCACGGCGATCCTTTCGGTGGCCATGATCGCGGGTGGCTTCGTCGGCTTCGCGCTCGCGCAAGTGATGATACGCGTGATGCGGCACATCACCGACGCGCCGAGCGCCATCGTGCTGCAGTTCGTCAGCACCTTCGGGGTGTGGATCCTGGCCGAGGAGATCGGCCTCTCGCCCATCGTGACCATCGTGGCGTACGCCATCACCGCGGCCCGGCTCGCGCCCGTGAGCCAGCCCGCCGCGCTGCGCCTGCCGACCAACGCGGTGTGGGAGACCGCGGTCTTCGTGCTCAACGTGCTGGCCTTCGTGCTCATCGGCCTGCAGATCCGCCCGGTGTACGAGTCGCTGGTGCCGCACGAGCGCGTGCACTACCTGCAGATCGCGCTGTCGGTGCTCGGCATGGTCATCGGTGTGCGCATCGTGTGGGTCATGATCTACAACCGGCTGGCGAACAGGTTCGCCCGCTACAAGCCGACCATCGCCGGTAGTTTGATCGTGGGTTGGAGCGGCATGCGCGGCATCGTGACGCTCGCCACCGCCTACGCGCTGCCGCCGGGTTTTCCGCACCGCGACCTCGCGCTGGTGTGCGCCTTCAGCGTGGTGGTCGGCACGCTGGTCATCCAGGGCATGACGCTGCGGCCGCTGATCCTGGCGCTGCGCGTCGACGACGACGGCACGGTGGAGCGCGAGGTGCGCCGCGCGCAGGACGTGCTCGCGCTGGTCGCGCTCGAGATCCTGGAGGAGGACGACACCGAGACCGCGCGCACGCTGCGCGACGAGTTCGTGACCACCGAGGTCGCCGAGCTCGACGCGCCGCACGCCACGGGGCGCGAGGCACGCCGCCGGCTGCGCGAGCGCATCGTCGCCTCGCAGCGCCGCGCGCTGCTCGCGCTGCGCGACACCGCCGAGATCGGCGACGACGCCTTTCATCGGCTCGAGGAACACCTCGACCGCATCGAGGTCGTGCTGGGCTAGCCGGAGGATTCATGCAGCTTCTCGAAGACGCCGCACGCCGCGCCATGGCGTTCCTGGATTCGCTCGAACATCGCCAGGTCAGGCCCGATCCCGCCGCCGTGGCGCGACTCGACGAGCTCGACGTCCCCGCGCCGCCCGGTCCCACGCCGCCCGCCGAGGTGCTGGCGCAGCTCGATCGCTACGTCTCGCCCGCCACCATGGCCAGCGCCGGCCCGCGCTTCTTCGGCTTCGTGATGGGCGGAGCGCTGCCGGTGACCGTGGCGGCGAGCTGGCTTGCCACCGCCTGGGACCAGAACACCTGCTTCGATTCCGCCACGCCCGGCGTGGCGCGGCTCGAGGCCATCGCACGGCGCTGGCTGCTCGAGCTGCTGGACCTGCCGCGCGAGTGCGCCATCAGTTTCGTGACCGGCGCGACGGTGGCCAACTTCACCGCGCTGGCCGCCGCGCGCAACGCCGTGCTCAAGCGTTCCGGCTGGAACGTCGAGGCCGACGGGCTGTTCGGCGCACCGCCCATCCAGATCGTCGTCGGTGACGAATGCCATCCCACGCTGCTCAAGTCGCTCGGCATGCTCGGGCTCGGGCGCAACCGCGTGACACGCGTGCCGGTGGATTCGCAGGGACGCATGCGTCCCGACAAACTACCGAAGCTCGGCGGGCCCGCCATCCTCTGCCTGCAGGCCGGCAACCTGAACAGCGGTGCTTACGATCCCTTCCCGGAGCTGTGCGCGCTCGCGCGTGCAGCCGGCGCCTGGGTGCACGTCGACGGCGCCTTCGGATTGTGGGCCCGCGGCTCGCGCACGCTCGATTCGCTGACCCGCGGCATCGAGCTCGCGGACTCCTGGGCCACCGACGCCCACAAATGGCTCAACGTGCCCTTCGACAGCGGCCTCGCCTTCGTGCGCGACGCGCAGGCGCTGCAATCGGCCATGGCCATCACCGCCGAGTACCTTCCGCCCACCGGCGGCCGGCGCGCGCCCTCCGATTTCACGCCCGAGCTGTCGCGCCGCGCGCGCGGCACCGAGGTGTACGCCGCGCTGCTCAGCCTCGGCCGCAGCGGGCTTGCACAGATGATCGAGCGCAACTGCGCGCAGGCACGGCGCTTCGCCGCGGGCTTCGAGGCCGCGGGCTTCGAGATCCTCAACGAGGTCGTGCTGAACCAGGTGGTGGTAAGGCTTGGTGAACCCGAGCGCACGCGCAAGGGCATCGAGGCCATCCAGGCGGACGGAACCTGCTGGGCCGGGATCACTGTGTGGCAGGGACACACGGCCCTGCGCATCAGCGTCACGTCGTGGGCGACGCGCGACGAGGACGTGGAGCGCAGCCTCGAGGCGATGATCCGCTGCGCCCGGGGCTGAAAGCATCCGCCTTCAAGGAGACCTGAGGCACGCAGCCGGCGCCTGCGCCAGGTGCTGGCGCGCTTCTTCCTCGGTCGCTTCCTTCGGCGGCGGCCCGCCGCCGTCCAGCGCGACCTGCCACGGCGATGCGGCGTCCTTGCGCACCCACACGGAGACGAAGTCGCCGATGGCGTACTTGGTGACGCCCTTGTCGTCCTTGCCCGAGAACACGTACGGGCCGCGGCTCATGGCGACGTTCGAGTCCGCGGCAATGGAGACGTACTGCGGGCGCCATTCGAGGTTCACCTTCTTGCCCTCGATGATGTCGTTCCACTTGGCGACTATGGTGTCGCGGCCGCGCTGGGTGTGATCGGTGGCCGCCGAGAACACCGCGTCCTCGTAGACGTGTTCGGCGAAGGCCTGCTTGTCATGGTTGGCGACGCTCTGCGCGAAGCTGCGCTCGCGCTCCCACACCTGGCATTCGGTGGCGGACATGACGGGCTCGGCGGCCGATGCGGCGCGCACGAGGAACAGGGACAGCAAGAGGATGTGTTTCATGTCGGCATGTTAGGCGGCCGCGGTCCGGGTGTGGCCTCGCATGCAGCGAATGGTATGCGTCCCGCAGCGAAGCGGGGCTCAGGCCGCGGCGGAACTGGCCGTGTGCCGCGGCAGGATCAGCCGGAACACCGTTTCCTCCTCGGCGGCGTCGACTTCCAGCGAACCGCCGTGCGCCTGCGCGATCGCCTTGGCGATGAACAGGCCCAGCCCGAGGCCATCGCCACGATTGCCGTGGTGGTGTCTCGCGCGGAACGGCTCAAAGATGCGCGGCAGCACCTCGCGGGGAATCGCGCCCCGGTTGTGGACCTCGACCGCGACGTGACCCGGCTCGCCGGTCACGCGCACACGCACCGGGGTACCGGGCGTGCCGTGCTTCACCGCGTTCGACGCCAGGTTGGAAATGGCCTGCAACACCCGGTGCTCATCCCAGGCACCCGCGCCGTCCACCTCGCAATCGAAGCTGAAGGCCCGATCGCGCGCGATGCCTTCCAGCTCGTCGATCACCTGTCGGCACAGCGCGCGCATGTCCGCGGGGCGCGGCTCGACCGCGATCCCGGAACCCTCGCGCACGCGTGACAGGTCGAGCAGGTCCCCGACGATGTGCTCGATGCGCTTGACGCCCCGGGTCATGATGTCCGCGTGCCGATGCACGGCGCCCTGCGGATCCGGCAGGCGCTTCAGACCATGCGCCGCGAGAGCGATGGTATGCAGCGGGTTGCGGATGTCATGGCTCACGATCGCGAGGATCCAGCGTTCGAAATCGCGCGCCAGGGCCAGCTGCTCCTCGTTGTGCAACTGCTCCGCGATCTGCGCGAGGCGCCGCTCGTGCACGTCCACGCAACTGCCGATGAAGCCGGCAAACACGCCCGCGTCGTCGGTGAAGGGAACGCCGCGATCGAAGATCCAGCGGTACTCGCCGTCGTGGCGGCGCAGGCGGTATTCCATCTCGAATGCCTCGCGGCGGCTGAAATGGTCGAGGTAGTAGCGCACGCACCGATCGAAATCGTCGGGATGCACGCCCTCGGCCCAGCCATCGCCCATTTCCTGCTCGAGCGTCCGCCCGGTGTACGACAGCCAGGTCTCGTTGAAGTAGTTGCACTTGGCGTCGAGGCCCGACCGCCAGCTCATCACCGGCGAGTGTTCGACGATCAGCCTGTATTCCGTGGCCGTCAGCGGTTCCATCATGGCGCGAAATGATACTAGCCGGAGCGCGAGACCGGCAAAGCCACGTAGAAGGCCGCGCCGCGTCCTTCCCGGCGCTCGGCCCAGAGCCGGCCGCCATGCGCGCTCACCAGCGCGCGGCAAATCGACAGCCCCATGCCAAGCCCGCCCTGCTTGGTCGAATGGAACGGCTGGAAGATCGAGTCGATGTCGAGTGGCAGCCCCACGCCGGTATCGAGGACACCGATGCACAGCTCGTCCGGACCCGCCCGGGTGGTGAGCGTGAGCCGGCGCTCTTCCGGCGGATTCCCCTGCATCGCATCGCAGGCGTTCTTGATCAGGTTCAGCAGGATCTGCTGCAGCTGCACGCGGTCCGCCCTGACGCGCGGCAGCTCGCCGCCGGACAGGTCACTCACCGATACGCCTCGCGCAATGAACTCGGTGCGCAACAGCAGCAGCAACTCCGCGAGACTCGCTTTCACGTCGACCGGCTTCAACTCGACCTGGCCGCGGCGCAACAGCGTGCGCAGGCGCTCGATGATTTCACCGGCGCTGCTGGCTGCGCTGTCGATGTCCAGGAATATGGCGCGCAACTCCGCGAGGTCCGGGCGCTCGTGCGCCATGATGCTCTGGCCCGCGTGCGTGTTGACCAGGATGCTGGTGAGCGGCTGATTCAGTTCGTGCGCCAGCGAAACCGACAGCGCGCTCATGGTCGCCACGCGGGAAAGGTGCGCCAGTTCCTCGCGCTCGAGTTGCGCATCGGCCGCGGCCTTCCTTTGCCCGGTGGTATCGATGGCGATGCCCAGGATGCGCGACGGACGACCGTCCACCATGGGCGCCGGGCTGCGGCCGCGCGCGGCAATCCAGCGTACCGAACCGTCGGGCAGGACGACGCGGAACTCGGAATCGTAGGTGCCGCCATTGGCGCGCGCTCGTTCGATGGCGATGTCGCGCAACGAGCGATCGTCGGGATGCACCGTTCCGCCGAGCGTGGCGTGATCGATGGGCGTGTTGCGCGGAAACCCGAACAGGCCCTGGTCCTCGACGTAAACCACGTCGGCGGCGAGGTCCCAATCCCACAGCGCCAGCTGCGCACTCTCCGCCGCGAGTGTCATGCGCTGCTCGCTGACGCGCAGCGCTTCCGTCGAGCGGCGCTCGTCCTCGATCGCCACGGCCAGCAGCAACAGCGGCGTGGCGGCGAACAGGATGAACAATTGCAGCGCCAGCGCATTGTCGGTCGGCGTCTGCGTCAGGAACGGACCGTTGCCCTGCATCGTGCCCCAGATCGCGATCATGGTGATGAGCAACACCGATGCACTCATTCCACCGGGACCGAAGCGCAACGCCGCCCAGATGAGCAGCGGGATCGGCGCGTAGAGCAGTGCCGGCGAAGTGTCCGGGCCCGCGGGCGCGTGATCGAACGCGAGCCACCCCACGCCGACGATGCCGGCAGCGATCAGCCCGGCTTCCAGGTAGCGCACCAGGCCGCCCCTGATGCCCGTCCGGAAGAGATGAACGCCGATCATGATTGCCGGCACCAGCACGATGGTCGTCACCGCGTTGGAGATCGCCAGGTTGCGCCACTCGGTCCAGTAGCCGGCGCCGAAGCGGAATGCCATGGTCACGGACGCCCCCCAGAGCGCCGCCGCCAGCGGGATGCAGATCACGGCGACCAGCACGAAAAGAACCGCTTCGCGCAGGTTGATGAGGTGCAGCGGCGTGCGGATGAAGAATCGTATGCCCGCGGCCGTGAGCACGATCTTCAGCGCGTCGAAAGCCTCGGACTGCAATGCGAAGAGCGGCGGCCAGTCCGCATGCTGCGTGGCGATGAAGTGGCTCGCGACGGCCGCCAGTAGATAGGTCCACCAGCGGCGCGTCGGGACCAGCAGCAGGATGGACACCATCACCGCGTGCGGCGGGAAGAACAGCGACACCGTGCTGTCCGGGAAGGTCAGCAGCCACGCCATGCGGGTGGCGAAGTAATAGATCACACCCGCGGCCACGATCCCGGTTGCCGTACGGATGACCGCTGAGCGCTCGGGCGCAGTGACCGCGGTGGCCTCCACGGGCGGTAGGTTACGGGGTTTGGGCGCTGGAACGGGTCTATTGTTAATGTAGGCCATGTTCCCGAAGCAGCTCGAAGCCTCGGGCATCACGGACCATCATGAGAAGCGGTTCCCGGTCTTGCGCGAGCAGTGATCGCAGGGCACCGCTACTTCAATTCGAAGGCGTACACCCTGCCCTTCAGGTCCACCGCGTACACCGCGCCATCGCCAACCACCGGCGCGGCGCCGAAGCCCCAGTTCTCGCGCGACTTGGCCATCTCCCCGGTGGGAGCATCCAGGTAGATCCAGCGAACCGCGCCGTTCCCGGGATCGAGTGCCATCAACGACCCCGCGCGCGGGCCCGGGAACTTGCCCTGGCCCACGGTGCCGGCTATCAGCCACTCCTTATATATGGCGACCCGCTGCCAGGCGTAACCCGGCACGGGCGTCTTCCAGCGCAGCGACCCGTCCGCCAGGTTGATGGCGTAGACATTCGTCGCGTCCGACGAACCGGTGTACACGACGCCATCGCGCACCACGGGCGGCGACTCGATCCACGAGAACCAGTAGTAGTGCTTCCACAGCTCCTTGCCGTCGGCCGCATTCAATGCGATGAGATCGTAGCTGCGACTGCCGACCAGCACCCGATCGCCGGCCACCACCACGTCGCCGCCGACGCCGAGCTTCGCGTCGTAGCTCCAGCGCGGCGCGCCGTCCTTCGTGGACAGCGCGCGCACCGTGCCGGCGAAGTCCGCGATGATCACGAGGTCGCCGTACAGTGCCGGCGTCGCGGTCATGATGTCGCCGGAGGCGAAGCGCCACAGCTCGTGGCCGGTCATGTCCAACGCGTACAGATTCCTGTCGCGACTCGCGATGTAGAGCCGCTTGCCATCGGTGACCACGCTCGAGCCGAAGCGATCCCAGCGTGTCTTCTCGTTGTCGGTAGGGATGCGCGCTGGCGCGTCGGCCACGACACGTGCGCGCCAGGCCTCCGCGCCCGTACCGATCGACAGCTTGTATAGATAGCCGGAGTCGGAAGACACGAACACGTCGCCGCCGATCACCTTCGGCTGCGCGCGGATCGGCGCGCCGGTCTCGAACTTCCAGCGCAGCTTGCCGCGCGAATCGATGGCGTGCAGTACCCCGAGCTCGTTGCCGACGAACAGCGTGCCGCTGTCCCCGTGCCGTTCGATGCCGGCCCACACCGGCGCGCCGGTATCGAGGGTCCACACCGGTGTCGGGCGCGGCGCCTTCCAGTCGCCCGGCGGCTTCTTTGCCAGCGGCTCGCCGCGCTTGAACGTGACAGGAATGTCGTAGATAGGAGCCGCGTCCGCGGGCAGGTGGCCACTCAGCGTCCTGGTGTCCGGATTCCAGGTGAGCGGGAACTTGAAGCCCCGGGTTTCAATGGAATTGCCGGAAATCGCCACCTCGCCGAGGTTGATGTCGTAGGCGCCGATGGTCGGCAACGAAAGATGCGCTTCCTGCTTGCCATCCTTCTCGATGAACTGCAGCGCCACGTGGGCGGATTCACCGCCGTGCGTGGGGTCCGCGGACCACCAGCCCGCTAAGTCCTGAAATGGAACGTCGGCGTGCGCTAGGCAGGCACTGAATAGGGGCGCAATCAAGAGTATCGAAACTCGAATCGAGGATGTTGTCATGCCCAAACGCTGTTCATGCGCACAACGGATGTCAACAGAAAATTCGCCAATCCGTCCGCGCAACGAGCCAAGACGTTGAATCGGCGAGCTCAGCGAGTCGGTGAGGTTGATCGGCAAGTTTGCAGTTGTATGCAGTTGCCTGACGCAGGCGGCTTTAGTTGGCGCCCGTCCTTGGTTCAGCAGCGAAGCTCAATGCTGCGGCGCATTCATTCGGGATCAAATTTTCTCTAGCTAGTATCCAAACGTGGTGCTATAGAGCGACCCTGCCATGTCCGCCATGTGGAGAAGAACAATGATTCGCCAACGCGGCACTGCCCTACAGTTCGCACTTTTTTGGCTTGCCGTCATTGCCGCGGTCAGCACGGCAGCGATTGGAATTTACAAAGCCTATATCGAGTTTGTCGCGAAGCCGAAAGAGCCGACGGAACTTGCACGCCTCCGCGCCGAGAATGACTTGCTCACAAATAAACTTGCGCGTGAGGCGCAACTTGTCGCTGATCTGAGCGCCAAGCGGCTGACGCTCAGTCAAGAACTCGCCGTCATACGCAGGGCGTATGCAGAGTCACAAGCAACAGTTGCAATCGCAAGCGCTCAGCTCGCAATGACCATGGATCCGTCTGTGACAAAGACTACCGCTGCTCAAATCGCTGACGATGTGAGTGTCAAGCTGCAACGGATGCGGCCTGCTCCGTGGTACAGAACATTGATGCTGCCAACTGCTACTTTTGCACTAGGCCTGCTTTTGCCAATTACCGTGCGTGTCTACATTCGTAGGCGACAAGCAAAGAAGGAACTCGAATACGCATACGCGTGATTTGGCGCACAGAAGCACTTCGCGTGGCAACTTTTTCTAACTAGCTCGCGAACTTAGGCAGCAGCCCTGCGTCCGCTTTGGTCGAGCCGCCCGCCGGCCATCGGGTGCTAAGCCGCGTTCGCGCAAGGAGAGGAATCGCTCAGGCGCTGACCCTTCACGTCCGGATCAAGTACTGTCATGGGACCCGGGCATCCGTATACGCGCGAGGTCGCCGCAAGCCTCGAGCTAGCGCAACAATGCGATCAGGATGATGATCGGAATGGGCACGCCCAGCAGCCACAACAGGATGGAACGCATGGATGTCTCCGGGTCAGGTAGCTAGTACCGACGAATCGCGCAGGCGGCCACCCCAGGTGGCGCACAGGCTCGCGACGA
>DASSRK010000050.1:0-24039 GCA_035701825.1 Steroidobacteraceae bacterium | reverse complement strand
GGTCTTCACGCCGGGCGAAGCGGCCTCGCCCTTGAAGTGGATCGGGACGTGGATGCGGATCTTCTCGTTCTCCGACACGCGCTGCATGTCGACGTGCACGATGGCGTTGCGCGCCGGGTGCATCTGCAGGTCCTTGACGATCGCGGCCTGCTTCTTGTCGCCGACCACGAGGTTGATGATCGACGAGTAGAACTTCTCGTTGTCGACCAGCGTCATCAGCTTCTGGTGATCGAGTGAAATGGCACGGGGCTCGACGTGACCCCCGTACAGGATGGCCGGCACGCGGCCCGCATGACGCAGGCGGCGGCTCGCACCCTTGCCCTGGCCATCACGGAACTCGGCGCCGAGTTCGAAAGAAATCTTCATGGCATGACTCCAAATTGACTAACTAACACGGCGGACACCGCGACCAGTGCCGCCACCAAGAATGGGGACATTCCTCATTTCGGCTGTAACAATCGTCCGGAGCACCGGGCCTCCGGCGGACCATCCGATTGTTACAACCGAAATGAGGAATGTCCCCCTCAATCCAAATACAGGCTGCTGACGGAGTCCTCGTCGCGGATGCGACGGATGGTTTCGGCCAGCAACCCCGCAACCGACAACTGCCGGATGCGTCCACTCTGCTTCGCGGCGGCCGAAAGCGGGATGGTGTCCGTCACCACCAGCTCGTCGAGCGCCGACTTCTGGATCTTCTCCACGGCGTTGCCGGACAGGATCGCGTGGGTGATGTACGCCACCACCTTGAGCGCACCCTCGTCCTTCAACGCCTGCGCGCCCGCACACAGCGTGCCCGCGGTATCCACCATGTCGTCGATGAGCACGCAGGTCTTGCCGCGCACCTCACCGATGATGTTCATCACCTTCGACTCGTTCGGCCGCGGCCGGCGCTTGTCGATGATCGCGAGTTCCGCGTCGTCCAGCCGCTTGGCCAGCGCCCTCGCTCTCACCACGCCACCCACGTCCGGCGAAACCACGATCAGGTTCTCGTATCTCTGCCGGTACGCATCGCCCAACAGCACCGGCGACGCGTACACGTTGTCCACCGGGATGTCGAAGAATCCCTGTATCTGGTCCGAGTGCAGGTCGATCGTCAGCAGACGGTCGACGCCGGCACTCTGGATCATGTTCGCCACCAGCTTCGCCGTGATCGCGCTGCGCGTGGCGCGCGGCCGGCGATCCTGGCGCGAGTAGCCGAAGTACGGCACCACCGCGGTGATCCTCGCCGCGGAGGCGCGCCGACAGGCGTCCACCATCACGAGCAGCTCGATCAGGTGATCGTTGGTCGGCGGACACGTGGGCTGCACGATGAACACATCGCGCCCGCGCACGTTCTCCATCAACTCGATGTTCACTTCGCCGTCGGAAAACCTTCCGACGTAGGCGCGGCCCAGCGGGGTCGTCAGGTGACGCGCGATGTCGTGTGCCAACGCCGGGTTGGCGTTGCCCGCGAACAGCGTCAGCGTCTCTGAATCAACCACCCGTCCCTCCCGAAAGACCGGCGCCTAACAAAATGTGGCTGGGGTGGAAGGATTCGAACCTCCGAATGGCGGGATCAAAACCCGCTGCCTTACCACTTGGCGACACCCCAACGGCCTAACTCTTCGATCAGCGGGCCAGCTCCTCCAGCAACGGAGAACGCTCGAGCCCGCGCGCCACGTACGCGCGCCATTCGTCCGGGACCCGCGCCGCGACGCGTTCGGCATCCGCGGCGCGCGCGAACTGCGCGAACACGCAGGAGCCGGTCCCGGTGAGTCGCGCCGGCGCATGCCGCGCGAGCCAGTCCAGTGCCTCACCCACCGCAGGAAAGCGCGCGCGCACGACCGCTTCGCAATCGTTTCGCCCGCCCGTTTCCAAAAAGCCGCGCATTGTCGTGGGGGCGGAATTACGTGTCAATTCAGGAGCCTGGAATACGGCAGCGGTCGGCACGGGGATTCCCGGAAAGATCACGAGGTACCAGGAATCGGTCCCGAGCGAGACCGGGGTCAGTTGGTCGCCGATTCCCTCGGCCCAGGCGGGCCTTCCTGCGATGAAAACCGGTACATCCGCTCCCAATTTGGCGCCAATTGCCGCGATCTGGCCGAAGTCGAGCCCGGTTCCCCACTCTTTATTGAGAGCCAGTAGCGTCGTGGCGGCATCCGAGCTCCCGCCGCCCAGGCCGCCGCCCATGGGGATGGCCTTCCGGACCGAAATATCCGCCCCGAGCGGAGTGCCGGTAGCGGCCTTCAAAGCCCGGGCTGCCCGGATGACCAGGTCCTGGTCTTCGGGGACGCCAGGGGGGCCTTCGGGCCGGGCCAGAACGCCATCCTCGCGCACCGAGATTTCGATGCGATCGCAGAGGTCGATGAGCTGGAAGACCGTCTGCAACTCGTGGTAGCCGTCGGCGCGCCGGCCCACCACGTGCAGCATCAGGTTGAGCTTCGCCGGCGCGGAATACTTCACGGCTGCCAGCTCTCGACCAACAGCTTCATGCGCGCGCCCTCGCGCGCCACCACCAGGCGCCGCGGCAGCGCGAAACCCATGGCCGCCGCGCGCGCGTCGATGCTGACCCGCCAGCCGTCCTGCTGGAACGCGCGGATCTCCCCGGTGACCGGATCCTGCTCGAGCGCGGCTTCGCCCGGCGCCGGCAGCCCTAACAACCACCAGCGCAGCTCGGCCAGCGGCAGCGTGAAACCCAGGCGCTGCTCGAGCTCGGCGCGTGCCGCGGGACCGTCGAAGGTCTCGCCGCGACTGTTGGAGATGCTGACCCTTTCGCCGTCCAGGGTGACGCGCACGCCGCCCACGCCCATCGGCCCGTCGATGGCGAGCTCCGCGCGCCGTTCCTTCTGCTGGTAGCGCAGTGCGCCCGAGAACCCCTGGCCGTTGGCCGCGACCGCGACCCGGCCGCCGAGCGAGTAGTGGTCGACTTTACCCAGCATGTCGCGCTGCTCCGCCCAGGGCGCACCCGGGCCCGGCCCGATGATCGGCGCGGGAACCTGCGTGGTGCGGCAACCCGCGAGCGCCAGCAGGCCGATGCCGGCGAGCAGCGCGAGGCGCGGCGCCACGACTAACTACCCGTGACGGAAGGGGTCGGAACGGGCTCGGGGGGCGTCTCGTCGTCGGGTGCGGCATCGCCGGGCGCTTCGTCGCCGGGCGCCTCGTCGTCGGGCGCGGCGGGCTCGCCGGGCTCGCCGGATGCCTTGGGCTTCTCCGGCTCGAGCCTGGTGCCGGTCAGTCGCTCGATGGTGGCGCGCAACGCCTTCGCGTCGGGTGAACGCGCCAGCGCCCGCGCCCACAGCGCGCGCGCTTCGGCCTGCTTGCCACTCACCCACAGGAGCTCGCCCCAGTGCGAGGCGATCTCCGGGTCCGGGAATATCCGGTACGCCTTCTCGAGCAGCGGAATCGCACCCGGCGCATCGCCGCGGCGGTAGCGCACCCATCCCAGGCTGTCGAGGAACGCCGGGTTGTCGGGCGAGGCTTCGAGCGCCTTGCGGATCAGCTGCTCGGCGCGCGGCAGCTTCTGGTTGTGGTCGGCCAGCGAATAGCCGAGCGCGTTCTGCAGGCTGGCGTCGTCGGGCCGGTCCTTGAGGAGAGCCTCGAAATTGCGCAGCGAGTCCTTGGTTTTGCCGGCCTTCTCCTGCGTGAGCGCGATCTGCATGCGCACGCCCGGGTGATTGGGATAGCGCTCGAGCGCGAGCTGCAGCAGCGCGATGGCCTCGCCCGGCGAGGCGAGGTCCTCGAGCAGCGCCGCCTTGGTGAATTCCACGTTGAGCGACTCGGAGCGCTCCTTGCTGGCGAACTCGTCCAGCAGCTGGAACGCCGCCTTGCGGTCGTTCTTCTTCATCAGCAGCCGGGCAGCGCGCCCGCGCACCAGCAAACCGCCGGCGTCGTGTTCGAGCAGCTCGGTATAGCCCTGCAGCGCGAGATCGTTGCGGCCTTCGCGCTCGGCGATGGAAGAAAGATAGAAGAACGCCTCGCCCTGCACTTCCGGCGAGGACAGCAAACTACCGAAACGGCGCCCCGCCTCGCTCATGTCGCCCGCCTGGTAGGCGAGCTTGCCGAGGCGCAGGTCGGCCTCGTCGCGCAACGCGGTGTCGGTGCGCAGGCTGTCGAGCTCCGCGCGCGCCTCGTCGAGACGGTCCAGCCGGATCAGGGTGTCGGCGTACGCGAAGCGCTGCGTCTCGGGCTCGAGCTGCCCCGCTTCCTGGGAAATCGCGATGGCCGCGACCGCGTCGCCTTCCGCGGTGAGCACGCGCGCCAGCTGCGCGCGGGCATCGCCCGAGGCCGGATCGTTGACCAGCAGGCGATCGGCGTACTTGTGCGCGGTGGCGAAGTCGAAGTTCTCGAGCGCCAGGTCGGTGCCCGCGGTGAGCAGCTTGTCGGACACGTCGGGCGAGTCGAGCAACGGCCGGATGGCCGCGAGCGTGATCGCACTGCCGCCCGCATCGCTCAGCTCGGCGATGAGCTTGGTGAGCGCCTCGTCGCCGCCGAGCTTGTGCGTCAGCAGGATGGCATTCTCGGCCTCGGAAACCTTGTAGAGACGCACGGCGGCGAGCGCCACGGCGGCCGCGGCCTCGGCCCGGTCCGGCTCGAGCTTGAGCCAGCGTCGTGCCGACTTGGCGCTGGCCTCGACCTGCTGGCAATCCGAGGCGACCTTGTTGGCACGCTCGGAAATCTTCGCATCGCTCGTGGCCTGCGCGGCCTTGAGATAGCGCTCCGTGCCGCCACGGCAATCGCCGCGCGACAGCGCCATGTCGGCAAGCATGAGGTCGGCCTTGTCCGAGTTGGTGGCGGACAGGGCATGTCCCGCGGCCGGCAGCAACGCGGCCAGGACCAGTGAAACGACGAGCGAAGCGGTATTTCTGCGCATGGCGGGCACTATATCTGGACCCGCGCCCCTTACAATGGTTCGCGTGAAAGACTCGATCCGACTGCGCCTGGAAAAAATGGTGGACCGCTACGAGGAAATCGGCCGCTCGCTGGCCGACCCTGCCGTCATCGGCCGACAACGCGAGTTCCGCGACCTGTCGGTGGAATATGCCCGCCTCACCCCGGTGGCCGAGAAGTTCGGCGCCTTCCTCGGCCTGGAGCGCGAGCTGGCCGCGGCGCGCGAGATGGAAGCGGATCGCGATCCGGGCATGCGCGAAATGGGGACAGAGGAAGTCGCGCGCCTCGCGCCGCAGATCGAGCTCGCCGAGGGCGCCCTGAAGATGCTGCTGATTCCGCGCGACCCGCGCGATGACAAGAACATCTACCTGGAAGTGCGCGCCGGCACCGGCGGCGACGAGGCCGCGATCTTCGCCGGCGACCTGTTCCGCATGTACGCGCGCTACGCCGAATCGCAGCGCTTCACCGTCGAAGTGCTGTCGGAGAGCCCCGGCGAACACGGCGGCTACCGCGAGATCATCAGCCGCATCGCGGGCCCGGGCGCCTTCGCGCGCTTCAAGTTCGAGTCCGGCGTGCACCGCGTGCAGCGCGTGCCGGCCACCGAGGCGCAGGGCCGCATCCATACCTCGGCGTGCACCGTCGCGATCCTGCCCGAGCCGGACGAAGTCGAGGCCGTCGACCTGAATCCCGCCGAGCTGCGCATCGACACCTACCGCGCCTCGGGCGCCGGCGGGCAGCACGTCAACAAGACCGACTCCGCCATCCGCATCACTCACCTGCCCACCGGCATCGTGGTCGAGTGCCAGGACGAACGCTCGCAGCACAAGAACCGCTCGCGCGCCATGGCGCTCATGAAGGCCAAGCTCATGGCCGCCGAGCAGGAAAAGCGCGACAGCGAAGTGGCGCGCAACCGCAAGCTGCAGGTGGGCACCGGCGACCGCTCCGAGCGCATCCGCACCTACAATTTTCCGCAAGGACGCGTCACCGACCACCGCATCAACCTGACGCTCTACAAGCTCGCCGACATCATGGACGGCAAGCTCGACGAGCTGATGGACTCGCTGCAGCACGAACACCAGGCCGAGCAGCTGGCCGAGGAAGAACAGCGGGGCGCCGCGTGAACGCCGCGGCCGCCGACGCCCGCGCCCTGGCGCTGGCACAGCCGGCGGCCATCGCGGTGCCGAGCGCCACGGGAGTCGAAGCGCGCGTGGTGCTCGCGGGGCCCGCGGCCCGTTCCCTGGCCTTCGTGCTCGACTGGCTGATCCGCACCAGCCTGTCGGTGGTCTATCTACTTGCCGCGGCGCTGCTGATCTTCGGCGACCTCGATTTCAACGTGACCTCCGAGCGCGAGACGCTGTGGTACCTGGCCGGTGTCATCCCTTCCTTGGCCATCTACTTCCTGTATCACATGGTGCTCGAGCCGCTGATGTCGGGACGCACGCCCGGCAAGCGCATGATCGGCCTGCGCGTGCTGACGCCCGAAGGCCTGGTGCCCGGCGTCGGCGCGCTCATCACGCGCAACGTGTTCCGGCTGGTCGACTCCATGCCGGTGCTCTACGTGGTCGGATTGCTGGCGACCATGCTCGGCAAGCGGCACCTGCGGATCGGCGACCTCGCGGCCGGCACGGTCCTCGCCGTCGAGCGCGCACCGTTCTTCGAAAAGCTGGCCGCGAAGCGCAGTGGGGAATCGCCGGACGCCGGCTGGTTCGACGTCCGGCGCCGTGCCGCCGCGCTCAAGCGGCGGCGGCATCCCGAGGTGCACGACGCGCTCGGCGTGGTGGACGACTATCGCGCCATGGCGCGCGCGGTCGGGTCGGCGCGCATCGCGGGCGCGAGCCTTGCGCCGCAGGCCGAACTGGCCGAAGCCACCTACGCGGACCTGCACGATGTGATCCACCGCCCGGCGAGCCGCGCGTGGCTCTCGCTGTGGTCCTTGTTCCGCGACCGCGTGCCCGCGATCCTGCGCAAGATGCGCGTGCACCTGATGGCGGTCACGCTGCTGTTCGTCGCCTCGGCCATCGTCGGCTGGTGGCTGGTGTACACCTATCCCGACCTCATCCAGATGTTCGCGAGCGAAAGCCTGATCGCGACCGTGGAACGCGGCGAGCTCTGGACCGAGGGCATCCTGCACGTGGTGCCCGCGCCGGAGCTGTCGGTCAGCATCCTGACCAACAACATCGTGGTGTCGCTGTTCTGCTTCTGCTCCGGCCTGGTGTTCGGTCTCGGCACGTTCTACATGGTCGGCCTCAATGGGCTCTCGCTGGGCGCGCTGTTCGCGTTCACCGCGCAGCACGACCTCGCCGGCAAACTGTTCGACTTCGTGACCGCGCACGGCTGCGTCGAACTGTCGTGCATCTGCATTGCGGGCGCCGCCGGCGCCTACATGGGCGAGGCACTGATCCGGCCGCGCTCGCGCACGCGCAGCGAGGCGTTCCGCATCGCCGCGCGCGAAGCGGTGCAGGTGATGGTGGTCGTCGTGCTGCTGCTGTTCGTGTGCGGGTTCATCGAGGGATACGTGTCGCCGGATCCCGAGGTGCCGCGCTGGGCGCGCGTCACCATCGGCCTCGGCTACTGGTTCTTCATGGTGTCGCTGCTGCGCGGCTACGTGTTCGGCCGGAGCCGCGGTGGCGAGGCCGTCCCGGCCTGAACGCGGTAGTTTGCAGGCCGGTATTCGCCTCCGGTTCATTCTCCGTTCATCCCCGTCCGGCAGAATGCCTGTCAGTCACGCGCCGTTCGTGACAGAAGAACGCGAAAAAAGGGAGTCTCAGGATGAAATCAGTTCACCTCGGTGTGCTGGCCGCGGCGTTGCTCGCGTCTGGTGCACAGGCCCAGCAATGCAAGTCCTATCCACGCATGCAAGGCGGCCAGGAAGTCGGCCCGCTGCGCGCGCCGGACGGCGCCATGTGGTACGCCAACATCAGCGGCAACCGCATCGTGCGGATGGACGATAATTTCAAGGAAACGCCGTTCGTTCCGGTCAACGGCAGCACCGGTGGACTCTCGGGCATCGCCTTCGATGACAGCGGCAACGTCTGGTACTCGAAGGCGCACGGCCGCGCGGTGGGCAAGTTTCCGATGGCGGGCGGCGAAGGTGTCGAGTACGCGCTGCCCCCGGAAAACGACTACGCGCAGGACCTGGTGCTCGGACCCGACGGCGCGATGTGGTATTTCGACCCCGTGCACCAGAAGCTCGGGCGCGTGGCCGCCGACGGCAGCGTCACGGTCGTCGAGCCGCCGCCGAAGCTCAACCCCTTCGGCCCGCGCGCCATGGCGCGCGGCATCGACAATTCGCTGTGGATCAGTGATCTCGGGCAGAACGCACTGTGGAAGCTCGACGTCAATTCGCTCAAGTACAAGCGTTACGACATTCCCGAGCCCAGAGCCCATCCCGGCGACCTGGTCGTCGCCAAGGACGGGACCGTCTGGTTCACGATGACCGCCACCAAGAAGTTTGGGCGTCTGGCGCCGAACGGTGTGTTCTCGACGGTCAACGTCGGTCCCAACGGGGTCGCGCCGCGCACGGTGATGCTGGATGACAACGGCGCAATCTGGCTCAGCGACGTCGGCGGGAACCTGATCCGCGTCAAGCCCGATGGAACCACCGACACGTTCAGCTGCAAGGGCATGAACGGCGGCATCGCCATGGCGCGCGACGGCAGCATCTGGGGTATCGGCAACGGCAACATGCAGGTGCTGCGCATGACGAGCACCAACGCGCCGCGCGTCGCGAGCACCGGTACCGTGGCCACGCCGGCCGCCGCGAATGCCGGCGGCAAGATCCCCAATATCAGTCTCGCCGATCTCAGGAAGTTGTTTGCCGACAAGACCCGCAAAGTGGTCGTGCACTTCACCGTGTGGGAAAACAAGGGCTGTGGCTATTGCGACGGTTCCTTCGCCCTGTTCGAGGATTTCGCGAGCCGCAATGCCGGCAAGGCGACGTTCGTGCGCGTCGCCGGCGACTACGACGATCCGATGTGGAAGGATCCGTTGCTGGCGGAGATCGGGCCGCTCAAGGGCTTCCCGACTTTCATCACCTACTACGACCAGCAGGAAGTCGCGCGCGTCAACGGGCGCATGTCGGTCGCCGTGATGAATGCGCGGCTGTTGCCTGCCCTTTGAGATCGCCGGCCACGGCGCGCGTCGACATCGACGCCGCCGTGGCCAAGGCTGATTTCATCCGCGCGGCGCCCAACTACTCGGCGATCTGCATGATTTCCCACGACTCCAGCCCGCCGTCGGCAACTTTCTCATCAGACTCTCCGTCGCCGCCGCAACCTGAGATACGCGTCCAGCACGGCCTGGTCCAGCTTGTCGTCGGGCTCATTCAGCACCACCACGCCCCGCTGCCGCAGCGTCGCCACCTGCAGCTGCGCGCGCTCGCGATGCGCGCGCGCCGCGATGGCGACCCCGGGATCGCGCCATTCCTTCGCCGGCGCTTCGGCCAGCCGCGTGATTTCCGCGGCGTCCGGTGCCGCGATGATGGGCAGATGCCGGGGTACCAGCGCCTTCACCGCCTGAAGTAGTTGGTCGTTGCGCGCCGGCTCGGCGAGATCGGTGAGCCACACGACCAGGCCGCGATGCCGCAGCATGCGGCGCACTTCGATGGCGGCCGCGACCGGATCGGGTTCACCGCGCTGTGTTTCCAGCACTTCGAGCGCGTGCCGCAGCCGCGTGACGGCGCGCACGCCGCGATCCGGCAGGCACGCGGCGAGCGTGCGCTCGGCGTACACCAGCATGCCGACGCGATCCTCGGCGGTCACGGCATGCTCGGCGAGCCGCGCCGCGACATTGGCGTACAGGCCGAGGCGGTCGAGATCGCCGGCGCGCACGCGGCTGGCGCGGCTGGCGTCGATGACCACGAGGATCTCGAGGTGCTGCGCTTCGCTGTATTCGCGCGACACCAGCGAACCGCGCCGCGCGGTGGCCTTCCAGTCGATGCGCGAGAGCGCGTCACCGCTCACGTAGTCGCGCAATTGCAGCAGCTCGACGCCGACCCCGGGCAGGCGCCGCGGCGTTTCGCCGGCCGATTCACCGGCGGTGGGCCGCGCGCCGCGCGCCAGCGTATCGGGCGCGACCGTGAAGCGCGCCTCCTGCGGCAGCGTGCGCGGCCACCAGGCCAGCGCGAACCTGCCTAACAATCTCGCCGGCACGGCCTCGAAGCGCCCGGCACCGAGGCGCAGCGGCATGAGTTCGATGGCGTCGCGCGTCTCTTCATCCGGCTCGAGGTCGATCTCGCGCACCTCGTCGGACTGGCGCAGCGCCGGCGGCAGCACGCGCGCGTATTGCAGCCGCAGCTCGCGCCCCCGGTTGTGCGCGAACGCGAACGCGGCGCGCACGCGCCGTCCGAGCTTGAGGCGCGCGTCGACGCGCATGCTCACCGTGAGCCGCGTGCCGCGCAGGTACCAGGCTTCGATGGCGAGACCCGCGAGCAGCAGGAAAACCGGGACCAGCCACAGCCCGGCGAGGTTCGAATCGTCCGCCCACGTGCCGGCGATCGCCAGCAAGGCGGTCAGCGCGACCAGCAGGTAACCGCGGACGGCGAAGTGCATGGCTATCTCTTCATCTCGGGACCGGTGTCGCTTCGAGGATGGCGCCCACCACGCCGAGATCCGTATCGCCATCCAGCGCGGCCTCGGGCTTGAGCACCAGCCGATGCGCCATGACCCATCGCGCCACGGCCTGCACGTCGTCGGCCGCGACGAAATCGCCGTTGCGCAGTCCGGCGTGCACGCGCGCCGCGCGCAGCAGCGCCAGCGCGCCGCGGGTGGACAGGCCGAGCGCCACGCGCGGGTGCTCGCGCGTGGCGCGCGCCAGGTCCAGCACGTAATCGGAGAGCGCCTCGGAGACGTGCAGCGCGCTCGCCGCCGCGCGCGCCTGGTGCAGCAGCGCGCGGTCGATGCCGCCGATGTCGGCGGGAATGGCCTCGCGCGCCTCGAGCTCGGTGCCGTAGCGGCGCAACACCTCGCCCTCCGCCGCGCGCTCCGGGTAACTCATGTCGATGCGCAGCATGAAGCGGTCGAGCTGCGACTCGGGCAGTGGATAGGTGCCCTCGAAATCGCGCGGGTTCTGCGTGGCCAGCACCAGGAAATCCTCGGGCAGGCTGAAGCTGTCGTTCTCCGAGGAGACGTGGCGCTCTTCCATGGCCTCGAGCAGCGCCGACTGGGTCTTCGGCCCCGTGCGGTTGATCTCGTCCACCAGCAGCACGTCGGCGAACAGTGGGCCGCGCCTGAACACGAATTCGTTCTTCGAGGAGTCGAACACGTGCGTGCCGACGATGTCGCTGGGCATGAGGTCCGCGGTGCCCTGCACGCGCTTGAATTCGCCGCCGAGCACGCGCGCCAGTGTCTTGGCGAGCAATGTCTTGCCGAGTCCGGGCGGCCCCTGCACCAGCACGTGGCCGCGCGCGATCAGCGCGATGCACAGCGCCCGGACCACGTCCTCGGCTCCCACGATAGTGCGTGCCAGTTCGCGCTGGACCGATTGTTCGAAAGTTGCGACCGTGGTGTTCATGTTCTGAGTCGTCGCTCCGTTTTGTCGAGTAGGTTCTGCAGATCCACCAGTGGCACCTTGCGCGAGGAATGCGCGTCGGCGTACCACGCCTTGACCTGGTCGAGCTCCTGCGGCGGGATGGCGGCATGGCGTTCTATCCACTGCCACAACTCGCCGCGCTCGGGCGCCTGGGCGCCGGTGGCGCCGCGCATGGTGCGCGACACGCGCACGAAGAACTGGTCGAACAGCGTCAGCGCCGCGTTCCACGAGTCCACGGTGCGCACGATCAGACCGCCCGCCTTGCGCACCAGCTCGGCCTCGGAAGGATCGGGCGCCGGCGCGGGCGGCACGCGCAGCCGCGTGCTGCCGAGCACCCACACGAACCACAGCGCGAGCAGGATGCCCACGGTCTTCCACAGCCGCGCATCCTCGTAGAAGCGCGCCGGGTTGTAGCTCGCCGAGACACCCTGGCGCAGGTCGTCGAACAGCACCGCGCCGTCGGGCGCGACCGCGATGCCCACCAGGTTCGCGAAGAAGCGCGCGTTGTCGTCGTTGCCGAGACCGCGGTTCGAGAACAGCGTGCCGCCGGCCACCGTGATGATGCGTCCCGCGCCGAGCCGCTGCTCGAACACGGCGCCCTCGCCGCTCCCGGTGCGCGCCAGCGTGAACACGAAATTGTCGTAGGGCATGCGCAGTGACCACTCCTTGGGCTCGAAGTCGGTTTCGAGGCCGAGGGTCTTCACGCCCTCGAGCAGCGCATGCGGCCCGGTCGCGTGCAGCTCGATCTTCTCGGGCGCTTCGTAGGCCTGCACGGTGGCATCTTCCGTGTCTTCGTCCTCGTCCGTGGCGTTCTTGCCATTCTTGCCATTCTTGCCCTTGTTCCGCTCGGCTTCGCGCGCATCCGCCTCGCGCACGCGCTGCGACAGCGGCGTGTCGTCCAGGCGCTCGTCGCGTGCCTTGGTCGTTTCGAATTCCACCGAGGTCAGCGATTCCACGTCGACGAGCACGCCCGATTCGTAGCCGGATGCCCAGGCCGGCTGGTCGAGCAGCGCCGCATTGATGAGGAGTGTGTTGCCCCGGCGCACCCACTTGTCGAGCGCGCTGAACTCGGCGTGCTTGAATCCCTCGACCCCGGGCAGCGTGAGCACCAGCAGGTTGCCGCGCGGCATGAGATTGGCGTCGGGCAGCGCGGTATAGCGCTCGCGCCATGAACGCACGTCCACGTGCGACGCCTGCAGCCAGTCGCGCAGCGCCGAGTAGCCATTGCCGCGCCGCTCGTTGCTGGTGGGACGCGCCGAATGGGCGTCATCGCCGAGGTCCGGCAGCGGCTGCATCCACAGCGCATAGAACGCGGCCAGCGCGCCGAGCGCGAGCAGGAAGGTGACGCCGCGCTCGCGCATCAGGCCCTCTTCCCCGGCGGGTGCGAGAACTTGCCGAGCAGCTCGCGCGCCGTCGTGACCGCGCCTTCCAGCGCCTCGTCGCCCGGCGCCTGCGAGCCGTAGCGCAACTGCTCGGCGGTGCCGGCCACGCGCGCCAGCGCGGCGCGATCCGCCTCCAGCTCGATCTCGGCCTTGCGCACCAGCGCGCTCGCGGTGAGGCCGTCGGCCGCGGGCAGGCGCCGTGAGCGCACCAGCGCCTCCCCTAACAACTTGAGCAGCATGCCGGGCCGCTCGGCGAGTGGCGCCTCGAACACGTCCGCCAGCATCAGGCGACGGCGCCACTCGGCCGCCTCGGCGCGGCGCGCGGCGCGGCGCACGCCGCCGAACAGCCCCAACGCGCGCAGCTCCGACCAGATGACGTAGAGCACCAGCGCGAAGAGCATGGCATAGCCGAGGTAATTGATGAGGCGCGCCACCCCTTCGCTGGTGCGCAGCTCGCTGCGCAGCTTGTCCAGCCAGCCCGGCCTGTCGGGACGGTCGCGCTTCTCGAACTTCTCCTGCAGCCAGCGCTTGAACCGCTCCCAGCGCGTGATGCCCGGTTTGTGCTGCGCGCCGAGCTCGGAGAGGATGGGCTCGAGCGCCTTCGTATCGGGGCTCGCGCGCTGCGCACCGGCATCCGTGGTGTGACGCACCAGCTCCGCCAGCACGCGCAGGCTCTCGGCGGAGATTTCTTCCTTGCGCTGGCCGAAGCCCTGGGGCAGCAGGTTGCGCCACGGCGCCTTCTCGATTGCCGGCATGAGCTCGGGGCAGCGTCGCTTCACGCGTTCGATGCCGAGGTCGGTGGCGGAATCGAGGCGCGCGCGGCATTCGTCGATGATGCGCAGCGCCGGATCCTCGGCGTACGCCACGCCTGTCCACAGAAGCGCGATCAGCCACCACGTTTTCACGTCGCGACCCCGCGCCGCTGCGCGTCGCGCAATTTCAGGTCCTCGTAGGCGACGATCAGCATCGACAGCAGCAGCGGCACGCCCACGGCGCCCACCACCAGCCACGCCATGGACTCGATGGCCGCGATCAGGAACAGGTCGGCACGGCCCAGGATCCGCAGCAACAGCGCGACGCCGATGGCCGCGAGCACGAAGAACACCAGCACGATGCAACCGATGGCGAGGATGGCACCGGCCATGCGCCAGAAGCGCCGCCGCGAGACGCGCAGCGACTGCGCGATGGCGGCGATCGGCCCGAGCCCGTCGCACCAGAATGCCGGCAGCGTCGCCACCAGGAAGGCGGAGGGCCAGATCACCAGGAATTCCAGCACCAGCAACAACGGCGTCGGCGAGCCCGGGCTGATCATCCAGGCCACGCCCACCAGCAGCGCGGGGCAACCCATGGCGATGGCCGTGGCGAGCAGCTGCGAGGGCCAGCGTCGCAGCACCACGCGCAGCTCGCTGCGCAGGCGCGGTTTCAGTCCGCGCGAGAGGGCATGCAGGCGCACCGTCAGCAAGCCGAGCAGCGCCACGACCAGCAACATCGCGATGCCGAGCATCACGTAGCGATCCGTGTCCGCACCGCGGGCCGCGCGGAAGAACGTGCCGTACAGCGACGGCAGCTCCAGCGCCAGCACCGCGAGCCCGGAGTACGGCAGGCAGCGCAACAGACCGGCGCGGAACAGGCGGAAGCCGCCGTCCAGCACTTCACCGGTCATCAGCGGCCGCGGCAGCGGCAGCAGGCCCGCCGGTGGCGAGAGGGGTTGCGCACGGCTCATGCGGGCCATGATACCGATGCTCGCCGTAACTCAGGGATAATCGCCACTCGATGCAAGTCAGTGACACCGAACAGCTTTTGCAGCGTGCGGCGGCCAACATCGCGCGGCGCGACGCGGAAATACTGCTGGCCGCGGCCTGGCGGCGCTCGCGCGCCCAGCTGGCGGCCCTGGCCCACGACCCGGTGCCGCCCGAGATCGCGGCGCGCTTCGCCGCCGACTGCGCCCGGCGCGCCGCCGGCGAGCCGGTGGCCTATCTTCTCGGACGGCGCGAATTCTGGTCGCTGGAGCTCGAGGTGAGCCCGGCGGTGCTGGTGCCGCGACCGGAAACCGAGCTGGTGGTCGAGCGCGTGCTCGCGCACATCTCGGCCGAGGTTGCACGGGTCGCCGACCTCGGCACCGGCTCCGGCGCCATCGCCATCGCGCTCGCACACGAACGGCCGCGCTGGCGCGTGACGGCCAGCGACCTGTCCGCGGACGCGCTCGCCGTGGCGCGTCGCAATGGAGAGCGGCTGGTGCCGGGCCGGATCGAGTGGCTTTCCGGCGACTGGTTTGCGCCCTGCGCGCAGCGGCGCTTCGATGCCATCGCCAGCAACCCGCCCTACATCGCGGGCGACGACCCGGTGCTCCAGGGCGATGGCCTGCGCCACGAACCGCGGCTGGCCCTCACGCCCGGAGGGGATGGCCTGGGCGCGCTGGCCACTCTTATTAATGGCGCCCCGGACCACCTCGAGCCGGGCGGCTGGCTGGTGCTCGAGCATGGCACGGACCAGGGAAAATCCCTGTGTGATGCGCTTGTGGCGCGTGGCTTCGCTCACGTAACCTCGCACCGCGATCTGGCCGGGCACGAGCGCGTGACCGAAGGTCGCTGGAGGTAATCAATTCGTGTCCATTGTGTTTGAAACGTCGCTCGGCAATTTCGAAGTCGAGCTGTTCGAGAAGGAAGCGCCGATCTCGGCGAAGAATTTCCAGGACTACGTCGATGAAGGTTTCTACGACGGTCTCATTTTCCATCGCGTGATGGATGGCTTCATGATCCAGGGCGGCGGCTTCCAGCCCGGCATGAAGCAGAAGAAGAACAAGGCGCCGATCAAGAACGAAGCGACCAACGGCAAGAAGAACCTGCGCGGCACGCTCGCCATGGCGCGCACCAACGTGGTCGACAGCGCCACGTCGCAGTTCTTCATCAACCTCGTCGACAACGACTTCCTCGATCACACCGGCCCGGCCAACTACGGCTATGCGGTGTTCGGCACGGTCACCTCGGGCATGGACGTGGTCGACAAGATCGCCAAGGTTGCGACCACCAATCGCGCCGGCCACCAGAACGTGCCGGCGGACGACGTGGTGATCACCAAGGCGTCCCGCAAAGCCTGACCGGCAAGCTCACGTGGCCAAAACCTGGCGGCGGCGCGCGGTCCGTTGGTTCACCCTCGGACTGCTCTCCGTGTTCCTCGCGAGCGTGTTGACCGTGGTGGCCATGCGCTGGATCGATCCCTGGACCAGCGCGTTCATGGTCGATGCGGCCATCGGCGCGCGCGTCTCCGGCAAGAGCGGCTACCGCACCGACTATCGCTGGGTGGATCTCGAGCAGATCTCGCCGCACGCCGCCGTCGCGGTCATCGCCGCCGAGGACCAATACTTCCCGTTCCATACCGGCTTCGACTTCAAGTCGATCCGCGAAGCCATCCGCTCGAACGAACGACAGGCCACGCGCAAGCATCCGCACGTGCGCGGCGCCAGCACCATCAGCCAGCAGGTGGCCAAGAACCTGTTCCTGTGGTCGGGGCGCAGCTACGTGCGCAAGGGACTCGAGGCGTACTTCACGCTGCTCATCGAGCTGTCGTGGCCCAAGGAACGCATCCTCGAGGTGTATCTCAACGTCGCGCAGTTCGGCGATGGCATCTACGGCGTGGAAGCCGCTGCGCAACGCTTCTACGGCAAACCGGCGGCGCGACTCAATCGCTACGAGGCCGCCACGCTCGCGGCAGTACTGCCGAATCCGATCCGCATGAAGGCGCAGGCGCCCTCTTTCTATGTCTCCAGGCGCCGCGACTGGATCCTCGGGCAGATGCGCGGCCTCGGCGGCGCCGCCTACCTCGACGAGCTCGACCATCCCACCGAGCCTCCCAGGGCCGGCTCGCGTGCCCGCCTCGAGGCGACTCGCTGACTGGTTAGATTGGACTGGATACAGTCCGCGGATCGGCGCTAGTCTTGCGGCGAGGTTGCCACCAGAAAGCAGCCGAGGGAGATATCCATGAACGAGTCGATCGCTCTGCAAGGAGCAGGTTTCGCCGCGGCCGAGCCGCGGCCCGTGTCACGCGTCCTGCTGCCGTTCGAATTCCGCGGCAGCGGTGGCGAATACTTCCGCATCTGGATCGTGAACCTGCTGCTGACCATCGTGACCCTCGGCATCTATTCCGCGTGGGCCAAGGTGCGGCGGCTACGCTACTTCTACGGCAACACGTACCTGGATGGACATTCCTTCGAGTACCACGGGCGCCCGCTCGCCATCCTCAAGGGACGCCTGGTCGTGTTCTTCGCCTACGTCGCCTTCCTGGTCCTGGCGCAGATCTCCCCGATGGCGGTGTTGCTCATGCTGCCGGTCATCTTCTTCCTGGGTCCCTGGATCATCCAGCGCTCGCGGCTGTTCCAGATGCGCATGAGCTCGTATCGCAACATCCGTTTCGACTTCCACGGCACCTACGGCGGGGCGATGGGCGCGTTCATCGGCTGGTATTTCATCGCGGGCCTCACGTTCGGCATCATGACCCCCTCCTGGGTGCGCAAGCGCGTCGAGTACACGCTCGACAACATCGCGTATGGCACGCAGCGCTGGTCTTTCCTCACCAGCGCGGGACGCTTCTATGCGTTCTGCTACATCACGTTCGCCATGGCGCTGGTGGCCTGGCTCGTCTTCATCTTCGTGGTGCTCAAGCCCTTCATGTTCGGCAACATCGACCCGCAATCCGTGCCGACGATGACGGGCCTGCTGCTGGCCGGCGGGCTCAAGCTGTGGTTGGGCATATTCGCCGGCGCGATCGTCGGCTTCATGATCTACGGCTACTACGAGGCTTCGTTCCTCAATGCCTCGTTCGGCGGCGTGCAGATCGGCTCCAACTACATCCGTTCCCGCCTCGAGGTGGGGTCGCTCGTGGGCATCTACGTGACCAACCTGCTGGGCATCGTCTTCACGCTGGGCCTGTTCTATCCCTGGGCCAAGGTACGCCAGGTCCGCTACCAGCTGGAGAACACCGCGCTCGACTCCGACGGCAACCTGTCGGCCTTCACGGCCAGCGCGTCGCAGGGCGTGAGCGCCTTCGGCCAGGAGGCCGGTGACTTCTTCGACGTGGACTTCGGGCTGTAGTTTGATCGCCGGGAGATATTTCGACGGCAAGAGCTCGGCGCCGCTCGAGGCGACGCTCGAGTTCGGCGCCGATGGCATCCTGCGCCTTCACGGACTGCAGCAGCCCGTGGAGGCACCGCTCGCCTCCGTCGAGATTTCCGACCGCGTCGGCAACATCGTGCGCCGCATCTCCTTCCCGGGTGGCGGCGTGTTCGAGACCCACGACAACGATGGCGTCGATCGCGCGCGCGATGCCGCGGGCATGAAGCGCGGGCTCAGCGTGGTGAACTGGCTGGAGAGCCGCTGGCAGGTGGCGGTCGCGTCGCTGGGCGCGGTCGTGCTGATCACCTTCGCCTTCCTCACCTGGGGCGTGCCGGCCATCGCCAACTGGGCCGCGCAGGTGCTGCCGGCCTCGATGGACAGCGCGATCGGCAACGGTTCGCTGGAGGTGCTCGATCGCGTCGCGTTCGAACCCTCCCAGCTGCCCGCCGAACGCCAGCGTCAGCTGGAAGCGCGCTTCAGGGCCATGACGCGCCCGTTGAACGATGGGCACAACTACGAACTGGTGCTGCGCGACGGTGCGCACGGCATCGGCGCCAACGCCTTCGCGCTGCCTTCGGGCATCGTGGTGATGACCGACCAGCTCGTGAAGGAGTCGAAGTCGGACGATGAGCTGGTGGCGGTGCTGGCCCACGAGATCGGCCACGTGCGCGGCCGCCACGCCCTGCGCCAGTTGCTGAGCGCCGCGGGGGTTTCGGCCATTGCCATGGCGCTTCTGGGCGACGTCAGCTCCATCTCCGGCATCCTGACGGCCGCGCCCACCCTGTTGAACGCGAAGAACTCGCGCGACTTCGAGACCGAGGCCGACAACTTCTCGCGCCAGTGGCTGCGCGAGAATGGCATCGCGGAATCCAACTTCGACGCCATCCTGTGCCGCATCGCGGGCAGCGCCAAGGGCGACGACAAGTACGATTATTTCGCCTCGCACCCGCCCACCCGCACGCGGGCCAAGTGCCCCGCGACTAGCTAGGCTGCAGCCGGCTGTACAGCCGGTACTGCTCGCTGCCAATGGCGGTAAACGGCTTGAGCCGGATTTCCGCGGAACCGCCCTGTGCGCGCCATTCGTCGTCGCCAATCCTGCGCGCCGCCAGCAGCTGACCGCGGGTCAATGCCTCGTCCGGCGCTTCGACCGGGAACAACACCGTCGGCCCGACCAGCAGCGCCGCGAGTTCCGGGTGCGCCGCGTTGAGCGGCTCGAGGCGCGGAGTCATGTCGAATTCGATCTCGATGACGTCGCCACTCTTCCAGGTGCGGGTCTGCGTCCAGAATCCGTGCGGCGCAGGGCGCGCGCGCACCACTTCGCCATTCGTCCTGATCCGCGTCGCGGGCCCGGACCAGGCCGGAATGCGCAGCGAGATCGCGAACCTGGCGGGCCTGGCAGCCTCGATGGTGAAGCGGCTGGCGTTCGTGGCCGGGTAGTTCGTCTCCTGGATGACGGTGACGCGCTGCCCGCCGAGCCCGGTGGTCACCCGCGACGGGGCATACAGGTTCACGTACAGCCCGCGCCCGCCATCCGCCACCAGGCAGGTGCTGATGCCGTAGTCGGCGGTGACCTGCGCGAAGGTACCCGAACAGCACGGCCAGGCTTCCTTGCGATAGAACTTGGTGGCCGTATTCGTGTAGTCGGAATAGTAGAAGGTGTCGCCGTTGGCGCGGGTCGGCCACGCGCCGAGGATCGTGTTGTAGAGCACGCGCTCCATGCTGTCGCCGTAGCGCGAATCGGGCTCGATCTGCAGCAGCGAGCGCGTGAGCTTGAAATGCGCGTACGCGCCGCACGGCGTTTCGAACGACTGGTGCTTGTTTTCGAGCGACTTCAGCAGCCCGTCCTGGTCATCGGGCGCGAGCAGCGTCTCGCCCGGACCCCAGCCCCCCGTGGCGAAGGACTGCGCCTGCACGAAGCGGAAGCCATTGCGCGCGGCATCCAGGTATTTCGGGTTCTTCGTCTGGCGATAAGCCGCGATGGCGGAGCTCAGCGAGTTCACGTGGCTGTAGGCGTGCTTGCCCTTGAAGGGGCTGCGGCCGGCCGCCAGGGGATCGAACAGCGCCGCGTCGGGTAGATAGCGCTGCGCGAGCGACAGGTATCGATCGCCCAGCCCGGCGCGCGCGGCGAGGAACAGGTTCTCGGGCAGGGTGTAGGTCTCGTCCCAGGTCTGCGCCTCGCGCTTGTGGGGCCGGGCGCGGCGCTCTTCCCAGGTCAGCGCCTTCTCCGGCAGGAACGGCAGTGCCGTGTCCACCAGGCGATCGAGCGTGGCGTGCGCGCTCGTCACGCCCGCATGTTGGTGGGCATCCAGCAGTCCGACCACCAGCTTGTCGAACGTGTACGCCGGCAGGTTGTAGTCATCGAAGAAGCGCGGCGAGATCGTGGCCGCGTACTTGTCGACCAGGTCCTGGACCTTGCGCCGCGTGGCGGCGTCGCGCGTGATCGCGTAGCCGCGTGACAGCGCCGACAGGTACTGGCCGAAACTGTGCCCCGGGATGAAGCCGTGCCAGTTGGCCGTGCTCCAGTCCTGGGGATCGACGAAGAAATCCTTCGCGTCGTCGTACCAGCCGCCCATGTCGGCGCCGGGCGCGGGTTGTCCCGCGCGCTGGCGAAACGGCTTGAGCAATGCGTCGTCGTCGAGCGATAGATAGAGCCGTTGCTGGTCGGTGAACTGCCGCAGCATCGGGCCGCCCGTGAGTTGCACGGCGTCGCGCGGCAGCAGCCCCAGTTCGGGTACGTTGAGCGGTGCGGTGGCCGGCGCCACCGCCGCGGCCGACAGCGAGGCGCCGCAGGCACAGCTGGCGGCGCAGGCGTGCTGCACGAATGATCGACGCGAGATTGAAGTCATCGGAACCTCCGGCCTGCGCGCACTGTAGCGCGATGGACGGGCGGGTTCACGTTCCCGCCGGAACGTCCCGCGCCGCGTTCAGTTGATGGATCCCGACGCCGGCGGCGCCGCCTCGGCAAACAACTGCTCCGCGTCGATCGGATCGAACCGGTACGGCCGCTGGCAGAACTCGCAGGTCACGGTCACCGCGCCCTGCTCCGCGATCACGCTGCGCACTTCCTCCTGGCCCAGCGACCGCAGCACGTTCGCGACGCGCTCGCGCGAGCAGCGGCACTCGAACGTGACCTCGTGGCCGGCGAATACCCGCACTTCGTCGTCGCCGAACATGCGCACCAGGCGCGGCTCGATGTCGTCCTGGACCAGCGCGGCGGGCGTGAGCCCGAGCATCGCGTGGTCCACCTTCATCCAGGCGGACTCGAGCGCGGCGGGATCGACCGACTGCTTGCCGCCCTCGCCCGGTATGCGCTGCACCAGCATGCCGCTGACCACCCCCGGCGTCGCCGCCAGCACCACGCGGGTCGGCAGCTGCTCCGACTGGATGAAATACGCCTCGAGGCACTCCGCCAGCGAGTCGCCGGTGATCGGCACCACGCCCTGGTAGCTGGACGCGCGATCGGTGGCCTCGACGGTGACCACGATCTGCCCGTCGCCCACCAGCGAGCGGAACCCCGCGGTGTCGCCGATCGGTTCGTGCCGCGTCATGCCGCGCACCTTGAAATCGTGGGTGCACTGCGCGACCAGCAGGCTCACCAGGCCCTTGCCCTGCAGCTGCAGCGTCAGCGTGCCGTTGAACTTGAGCGTCGCCGCCAGCAGCACCACGGCGCCGACGGCTTCGCCCAACAGGGCCTGCACGGCCGGCGGATGATCCTGGTGCTCGCGCAGGTCGAGCCACGAGCGGCCCATGCGCACCGAATGGCCCCGGATCGGATGCCGTTCGAGGACGAAGCGGCGAACCCTGTCCGACTCGGCCATGGGTCAGCCTGCGAGCTTCTTCTTGAGAAGCTCGTTGAGCTGCGCGGGATTGGCCTTGCCGCCGGTGGCCTTCATGGTCTGGCCGACGAAGAAGCCGAACAGCTTGTCCTTGCCCGAGCGGTACTCGGCGAGCTGGCCCGGGTTCTTCGCCATGACCTCGTCGATGGCCTTCTCGATGGCGCCGGTGTCGGTGATCTGCTTGAGGCCCTTCGACTCGATGATGGCATCGGCATCCTTGCCCTCGGACCACATGGCCTCGAACACATCCTTGGCGATCTTCCCCGAAATCGTGTTGTCGACGATGCGCGCCAGCAGCCCGGCCAGGCGCTTCGCGTCGATCTTCGATTCGGTGATCTCGAGGTTGCCCTCGTTGAGCGCGGCCGCGAGCGAGCCCGCCACCCAGTTGGCGGCCAGCTTGGGCTGGCCGACTAGTTTGGCCACGTCTTCGTAGTAGGCGGCCAGTTCCTTCGAGGACGTCAGCACGCCGGCGTCGTATTCCGACAGCCCGAGCGACGCCACGAAGCGCGCGGCCTTCTCGTCCGGCAGCTCGGGCAGCGTCTTGCGGACGTTCTCGATGAACGCCGCGTCGAGCTCCACCGGCAGCAGGTCGGGATCCGGGAAATATCGGTAGTCGTTGGCCTCTTCCTTGGAGCGCATCGAGCGCGTCTCGCCCTTGTCCGGGTCGTAGAGGCGCGTCTCCTGCACCACCTTGCCGCCGCCTTCGAGCACGTCGATCTGCCGCGCCACTTCGTAGTTGATGGCCTTCTCGACGAAGCGGAACGAGTTGATGTTCTTGATCTCGGCGCGCGTGCCGAACTTCTCCGTGCCCACGCGGCGCACCGACACGTTCGCGTCGCAGCGGAAAGAGCCTTCCTGCATGTTGCCGTCGCAGATCTCGAGGTAGCGCACCAGCGTGTGCACTTTCTTCAGATAGGCTACGGCCTCCTTCGCGGAGCGCATGTCGGGCTCGGAGACGATTTCGATCAGCGGAGTGCCCGCGCGGTTGAGATCGATGCCCGACTGCCGCGGCAGGCCCTCGTGCAGCGACTTGCCCGCATCCTCTTCGAGATGCGCGCGCGTGATGCCGATGCGCTTCTTCGAGCCGTCATCGAGCACGATGTCGAGGTGGCCCTTGGCCACCACCGGCAGCTCGTACTGGCTGATCTGGTAGCCCTTGGGAAGGTCCGGGTAGAAATAGTTCTTGCGCGCGAACACCGAGCGCGGCGCCACCTGCGCGCCGATCGCCAGGCCGAACTTCACCGCCATGCGCACCGCTTCCTGGTTCAGCACCGGCAGCACGCCGGGGTACGCGAGATCGACCAGGTTGGCCTGCGAGTTCGGGCTGGCGCCGTACGCGGTGGCCGAGCCCGAGAAGATCTTCGACCTGGTCGACAGCTGCGCGTGGATCTCGAGGCCGATGACGGTTTCCCAGCCTGAAGGATGGCTCATGACAGCACCTCCTTCGAATACGCGGCCGGGATCCTGCGATGCCAGTCGGTCTCCTTCTGGTAGGCATGCGCCACGTTCAGCAGCTTCGCCTCCGCGAAATGCGGGCCGCAGATCTGCAGGCCCACCGGCAGGTCGCGCACGAAGCCGCAGGGAATCGACATGGCCGGCACGCCCGCGAGGTTCGCGCCGATGGTGTAGATGTCGTTGAGGTACATCTGGATGGGGTCGGAGGCCTTGGCGCCGATCGGGAAGGCCACGTCGGGCGCGGTCGGCCCCATCAGCACGTCGACCTCGCCGAAGGCGCGCTTGAAGTCCTGGTTGATGAGCTGGCGCACGCGCTGCGCCTTGAGGTAGTACGCGTCGTAGTACCCGGCCGAAAGCACGTACGTGCCGGTCATGATGCGGCGCTTGACCTCGGCGCCGAAGCCCTCGCCGCGCGACCTCTTGTAGAGGTCCAGGAGGTCCTTCGGATCCTGGCAGCGGTAGCCGTAGCGCACGCCGTCGAAACGCGCCAGGTTGCTCGAGCACTCGGCCGGCGCCACCACGTAGTAGGTGGGCACCGACAGCGGCAGCGCTGGTAGTTTGACCTCGACCAGCTTCGCGCCGAGCTTCTCGTAGACCTTCAATGCATCGCGGATGCACTGCTCGACCGCGGCATCCAGGCCCTTGTCGAAGAACTCCTTGATGAGTCCGATCTTCAGCCCCGCCAGAGGCGCGTCCAGCGACTCGACGTAGTTAGGCACCGGCGTGTCGACGCTGGTGGAATCGCGCGTGTCGAAGCCCGCCATGGCGCCGAGCACCAGGGCCGCGTCCTCGGCGGACTGCGAGATCAGGCCGCCCTGGTCGAGGCTCGAGGCGAACGCGATCATGCCGTAGCGCGACACGCGT
>DASSRK010000049.1:0-43720 GCA_035701825.1 Steroidobacteraceae bacterium | reverse complement strand
ATTGGGCAGATTCCGAAGCATTGCTCACCCGTTCGCCGCTCGTCAGCACGTATTGCTACGCCTGTTACCGCTCGACTTGCATGTGTTAGGCACGCCGCCAGCGTTCAATCTGAGCCAGGATCAAACTCTTCACTTAAAGATATCGATCTTCAGTAAAGGAGTATCCAAATGGGCCCATTGCTGGACTTTTCTGGTACTCGGTTAATGCCTCCAAAGACGCATCGACGCGAGTCCCCACACAAATTACCTGCAAATTTTTAGACAGCACTTCGGTCGCTACGGGCCGAAGAAGGGGGCGGAATTATAGGCGTGAACCGCATTCCGTCAACCTTTGTATTCAGACACTTAATCGCCGCCCGCGAGAACCGCGGAGGCATTCGGTGCGTGAGGGCGCGCATTATAGGGAGCGAAATCGCCCTGTCAACGCAATGTCACAACTTCTTCCGGTATACCTATAACCCATTGATCCAATGAGAATTACCGCCTGGTCAAACAGCCGCGTGGTGGTTAAATCCTCACCAAGCGGGTGCTTTGAACCCCCTAGCCCTGCTGCAACGCAACCCATCGGTATTTGTGCTTACCCACCTGGATCAGGAATTTGCCGCTGGGCAGCGCATGGTCGCGGCCGCCGACCTTGGCGAGGGTTTCGGCACTATCGCCGACCCGCACTGCGCCCTGGTCGATCATGCGGTTTCCGTCCGAGGTACTGGAGACCAGGCCGGCGTTCTTCAGCACATTGGCGAGGCGCTGTGGTGACCCGTCGGTAGTTAGGGTCACCTCGTCAATCTCCTGGGGAACGTGGCCCTGCTGGAAGCGGGCGATGAACGCATCGCGCGCGCGTACACCCGCGCCGGGCCCATGGAAGCGCTCGACGATTTCCACTGCGAGCTCGAACTTCACGTCGCGCGGATTGCGCCCCTCGGCGATCTGCTTGCGCAGCGCCGCTATCTCGGCGAGCGGTCGGAATGACAGCAGTTCGAAGTAGCGCCACATCAGGTCGTCGGAGATCGACATCAGCTTGCCGAATTGCGTGTCGGCGGGCTCGTTGATGCCCACGTAGTTGCCCAGCGACTTGGACATCTTGTTGACGCCGTCGAGGCCTTCGAGCAGTGGCATCGTGATGACCACCTGCGGTTCCTGCCCGAAACTCTCCTGCAGCTGGCGACCGACCAGCAAATTGAACTTCTGGTCGGTGCCACCGAGTTCGACGTCGCTCTTCAACGCCACCGAGTCGTAGCCCTGCACCAATGGATATAGAAATTCGTGGATGGCGATCGGCTGGTTGCCGCGATAGCGCTTGGCGAAATCGTCGCGCTCCAGCATGCGCGCGACAGTATGGCGGCCTGCGATCTCGATCAGGCCCGAGGCGTTCATGCCGCCGAACCAGCGCGAATTGAAGTCAACGCGGGTTTTTTCGCGATCGAGGATCTTGAATATCTGTTCCTGGTAGGTCTTCGAGTTTGCCTCCACCTGTTCGCGCGTCAGGGGCGGCCGGGTCGCGTTGCGTCCGGTGGGATCACCGATCATCCCGGTGAAGTCGCCGATGAGGAATGTGACCTCGTGACCAAAAGCCTGGAACTGCCGCATCTTGTTGATGAGGACCGTGTGCCCGAGGTGAAGGTCCGGTGCAGTCGGATCGAAGCCCGCCTTGATTCGCAGCGGCTTGCCGCGCGAGAGCTTCTTCACGAGTTCCGCTTCCACGAGCACCTCGTGGGTACCGCGCGTCAGTTCCGCAATCTGCTGCTGCATTTCCGGGTTCATTGCTTGATTTCTGCCAAGGGTCCATCTGAGGGGATCGCGTATCTTGCAGGATCACCATCACAACTCGCGTCGCCCGGCGTTGACCCTTTGTCGATCCGTGGGTTACGTTGTATAGATCGTGCCGTTCTTCATCAAGTCCGCGCTTCCGGGGATGTCGACCCGGACCGCCTCCATAGCGCAACTCGCCCTCGTCGCCATCGTCGCCGTGCTTGCGTTCCTGCCCCGCACTTCCGAGAGGGTGAGCGCGGTCCAACCGTCCCCGGCTGCGCCCGCGCCTTCGGCGGCCGCGGCGGCTCCCCAGGAAGCCAATCTCGCGTTTTCCACCATCGAAGTCGTAGTCAATCGAAATGACACGATGGACCGGCTGTTTCGGCGTTTCGAGCTGAATCTCGCCGACCTTGCCACGTTGCGCGGCCTCCCGGAATTGCGCAGCCAGATGGACATGCTCAAGCCCGGTGAAATGCTGCGGCTCATGCACCGCGGAGGCGAACTGGTCGGACTGGAGCGCAAGCTGTCCGACAGCGAGACCCTCAAGGTCACGCGAGACGCCAATGGCTTCATCAGCGACGTGCTGGAAAATCCCCTCGAGGTGCGAACCCGAACCGCGAGCGCGGTGATCCACAGCTCGCTATTCCAGGCCGCCGCCGACGCCGACCTCGACGAGCGCATCGCATTCGAGCTCGCGGAGATCTTCCAGTACGACATCGACTTCGTGCTGGACATCCAGCCCGAAGATCGCTTCACGGTCGTCTACGAAGAAGTGTTTCAGGATGGGACTTACCTGCGCAGCGGCAACATCCTGGCGGCCAAGTTCGTCAATGACGGGCGCGAATTCCGCGCCATCCGCTACGTCGACTCGCAAGGACACGGCGAATATTTCACGCCTGATGGCAAGAGCCTGCGCAAGGCGTTCATCCGCGCGCCGGTCCAGTTCTCGCGAGTGAGCTCGCGCTTCAATCCCTCACGCCGGCACCCGGTGCTCAATACCATTCGCGCACACAAGGGCGTGGACTACGCGGCGCCGGTGGGCACGCCGGTGCGGGCTGCAGGCGACGGTCGCGTGCGCTTCGTCGGTCGGCAGGGTGGTTACGGCAACGTGGTCGAGCTCGAGCATGGCTCAGGCGTAGTCACCGTGTATGGCCACCTCTCGCGCTTTGCATCGCAGTTGCACCGTGGCCAGCGCGTCGCGCTCGGCCAGGTGATCGCCTTCGTGGGCCAGACCGGTCTCGCCACCGGACCGCACCTGCACTATGAGTATCGCGTCCGTGGCGTTCACAAGAATCCGCAGACGGTCCCGCTGCCCGATGCGCTGCCCATTCCGGCCGCGGAGCAGGAACGATTCATGACGAATACGGCGGACCTGGTGAACATGCTGGATCTGCCGGTTGGGCCCATCCTGGTGGCCCGCTGAGATATAGGCCCGAAGTGTCACATTAATCCGGCCGGGGCTGTGCTCTCATAGGGAAAACCCGAGCCAGCCATGGACCAGCCGGATCTCCGCTCCCCCGAGAATTACATCAACCGCGAGCTGTCGCTGCTGGCGTTCAACGAGCGCGTGCTCGCGCAGGCGCTCGACGAGAAGGTGCCGTTGCTCGAGCGGCTGAAGTTCCTGTGCATTTCGTCTAACAACCTCGATGAGTTCTTCGAAATCCGGGTTGCCGGCCTGAAACAGCGGGTCGAGCTCGGCTCCGACCAGCCGGGACCGGATGGCATGACCATCAGTGAACAGCTGCGGGCCATACACGATCGAACCCGCAGCCTGGTCGACGCGCAGTACGCGTGCCTCAACGACGTGCTGCTGCCCGCGTTGCGCCACCAGGGCATCGAGCTCATGGCCCGCGCCGCGTGGGACGCGGCCACGTCGCAATGGCTGGAGCGCTACTTCGAGCGTGAGGTCGAGCCGGTGCTGTCGCCCCTCGGGCTGGATCCGGCGCGGCCATTTCCGCGCATCCAGAACAAGAGCCTCAACTTCATCGTGCGGCTCGCGGGCAAGGATGCGTTCGGCCGCGACACCGGCCTCGCCGTCGTGCAGGCGCCGCGTTCGCTGCCACGCGTCGTGGCACTCCCCCAGGCCGACGGCCACAAGCGCTTCGTGCTGCTGACGGCCATCGTGCAGCAGTTCGTGTCGAAGCTGTTCTCGGGGATGGACGTGCTCGGCTGCTACCAGTTCCGCGTCACGCGCAACAGCGACCTGTTCGTCGACGACGAGGAAGTCGACGACCTGCGGCGCGCGCTCGAGGGCGAGCTCGCGCATCGGCGTTATGGCGCCGCGGTGCGCCTCGAAGTGTCGCGCGATTGCCCGCCAGACCTCGATGCGTTCCTGATGCGGCAATTCACGCTCAGCGAAGTCGATTTCTACGAAGTATCCGGGCCCGTCAATCTCAATCGCCTCGCGGCGATCTACGATGTCGTGCAGCGCCCCGATCTCAAGTACCCGATCTTCACGCCCGGCCTGCCGCGTCGCGTGGCGGGTTCGACCGACCTGCTGGCCGTGATCCGCCAGAAGGACGTGCTGCTGCATCACCCGTTCCACAGCTTCGGACCGGTTCTCGATTTCCTGCGCGGTGCCGCGGCAGACCCGCGCGTGCTCGCCATCAAGCAGACCTTGTACCGGGCGGGCGATGAATCGCCGATCGTCGATGCGCTGGTGGCCGCGGCGCAGTCCGGCAAGGACGTGACCGTGATCGTCGAGCTGCGGGCGCGCTTCGACGAGGAAGCCAACATCGAGCTGTCGAATCGCCTGCAGGAGGCGGGCGCGCATGTGATGTACGGCGTGGTGGGCTTCAAGACGCACGCCAAGATGTCGATGGTGGTGCGCCGCGAGACCGACGGCCTTCGACGCTACTGCCACCTCGGTACCGGCAACTACCACCCGCGTACCGCGCGCGGCTACACGGACTACAGCCTGTTCACCTGCGATCCTGAGATCGGCCAGGATGTGCACGAGCTGTTCCTGCAGCTCACCAGTCTCACGCAGACACCGCGCCTCACCAAACTACTGCAGTCGCCATTCGGGCTGCACGAAGCCGTGGTCGGGAAAATCGCGCGCGAGGCGGACCATGCCGCGGCGGGGCGGCCAGGGCGCATCATCGCCAAGATGAATTCGCTGGTGGATCCGCAGGCCATCGACGCGCTGTATCGGGCCTCGCGCGCCGGCGTGCAGGTCGACCTGATCATCCGCGGCCTGTGCGCGCTGCGGCCCGGAATCCCGGGAGTCTCGGAAAACATCCGCGTGCGCTCCATCGTGGGACGCTTCCTGGAGCATTCACGCGTGTTCTATTTCCTGAACGGAAGTGGCGCCGGCTACGATGCCAGCGAACTGTTCCTCGCCAGCGCCGACTGGATGGAGCGCAACTTCTTCCGCCGCGTGGAAATCGCTTTCCCGGTGCGCGAGAAGACGCACCGCGAGCGCATCCTGCGCGACCTCAACTACTACCTGGCGGACAATACGCAGGCGTGGGCGCTGGGGCGGAACGGAAGCTACACGCGCTGCGAGCGCAACGGCGATGCGGTTCGGGACGTGCAAGCCACGCTGCTGGCCCGCTATGTGGCGGGCAGCGTACCGATCGTCGTGCCCTGAAAGGCTGCTATTTCGCGCTGAATACGCGCAGCCGGAAGCCCACGGCCTTGAGATTCTCGATCTCGGCCTGCAGGTCGGCGACCGTCAGCGGATGATCGTCGAGCCAGCGCGCCGGAAATCGCATCTCGAGCGAATCGCTGCGCGCGGACAGCCGGATGTCCGGCAGCGCCACGCTGCTCCGACCCCGATGGAGCAGGACCGCGATGCGCAACAGCAAGGTCATCGCTGGCGCGCGCTTGTCCCACGGCGCCGTAAGTTCGTCGGCTTCCTCGATGGCGGGCTTCTTGCGATGGCTGCCCACCATGATGGCCAGCAGCTTCTGTTCCTCGCGCGGAAACCCGGCCATGTCGGCATTCGCCAGCAGGTACGCGCCGTGGCGGTGATAGCCGCTGTGCGCGACGTCGAGACCGATCTCGTGCAGGCGCGCCGCCCAGCGCAGCAACAGCTCGATGTTGGGATCGGTGAGCTGCCAGGTTTCCTCGACCTGGTTGAGGAATGCCACCGCGGTGTTCTCCACGCGCTCGGCCTGCGTCGCGTCGACGTGGTAGCGCTGCTGCATGCTGCGCACCGTGCGCTCGCGCGAATCCTCGTCGGTGTAGCGGCCCAGCAGGTCGTAGAGCAAACCCTCGCGCATCGCCCCTTCGGCGACTTTCATCGACTCGATACCCAGTTGCTCGAACACCTCGGAGAGGATGGCGACGCCGCCGGCGAAGGAGAGCCTGCGATCGTCGGTCAGCGATCCCAGCTTCAGGTCGCGTATGTGTTCGACGCCGCCGAGCTCGCGGATCAGGCGCTCGAGGCCGTCGGCCCCGATGTCGGTCGCGGATGGATCGAGCTCGCGGATGGTGTCACCGATGGCGCGCACCGTGCCCGAACTCCCCACCGCCTCGTCCCAGCCGCGACGGCGGAACGCGGCCTGGTAGGGTTCGATCGCCTGGCGGGCGGCGACGCGCGCGCGCTGCATGCGCTTCTGCGACAGCCGCCCCTCGGGAAAGAATTCCTCGCTCATGCGCACGCAGCCCATCTGCAGGCTTTCCAATTCCAACGGCTGGAGGCCCTCACCGATGATGATCTCGGTGCTGCCACCGCCGATGTCGCAGACCAGGCGACGGCCCGGGCCCGCAGGCATCGTGTGCGACACACCCGAATAAATGAGCCGCGCTTCTTCGATGCCGGAGACGATTTCGATCGGATGGCCGAGCGCTTCGCGCGCGCGTTCGACGAACGCTTCCTTGCGACGCGCGCGGCGCAGCGCGTTGGTGCCGACCACGCGCACGCTGTCGGGCCGCATGTCGCGCAGGCGCTGTCCGAACCGCTCGAGGCATGCCAGCGCGCGCGCGGCGACCTCCTTGTTGAGCCGGCCATCGGCTTCCAGCCCGGCGCCGAGCCGTACCATTTCACGCAGGCGATCGAGGATCACCAGCTGGCCGTGCGTGTAGCGCGCGACCACCATGTGGAAGCTGTTGGAACCGAGATCTACCGCGGCAAGGACGTCCGGGACGGACTTCGGTGCGCGCCGGGTCAAGGAGCTTGCGTCAGGCCGAGAATGAAGAGCCGCAACCGCAAGTGGTCTGCGCGTTCGGATTGCGAATCACGAACTGGGCGCCATCGAGGCCTTCGCGGTAGTCGATCTCCGCGCCGGTCAGGTACTGGATGCTCATCGGGTCGACCAGCAGCTTGACGCCCTGGTTCTCGACGCAGGTATCGCCATCCTGCTCGTTCTCGTCGAACTCGAAGCCGTACTGCATGCCCGAGCAACCGCCGCCCTGGATGAAGACGCGCAGCTTGAGATTCGGATTGCCTTCACCGCGAATGAGGTCGCCGACCTTGCGTGCGGCGGCGTCGGTGAATTTCAGGGTTTCGGTGGCTGTTTCGCTCATGGGCTGCACACTACGCGCCGGATTTGGCTGCCGCAACCGGGGCTTCCTGCCCGGCCGGCGCGGCGTCGGCCTGGGCCGCGTCGCTTCCCAGCGGAATGAGTTTGCCGGTTATGACGGCGCCCGGAGCCATTTCAATGACGCCGTAATAAACGTTTCCATTCACCCGCGCCTTGCCGCCGAGGACCAGGCGCTCGCGCGCGTGCATGTCGCCATTGACCGTACCGTTCATCACGATATTGGTGACTTCGACGCGGCCTTCGATGAAGCCGGATTCGCTGACCGACAGGGCGCCGCCCTCGGTCGCGGTGCTGCGCACGTTGCCGTTCACGCGGCCGTCGAGGTGCAGGCCACCCGAGAACTCCAGGTCGCCCTGCAGGTTCGCGGTCCTGCCGAGCAGCGTGTCAATGCGCGTGGAAGTCTGCTTGCGTCGCCCGAACATGCTCTGTCTCCCAAGCGCCGCTCACTGCGGATCGACAGTCCACAAATACGACTGTTGCACCGGCGCGGCGCCGCGCCGGTTGGATCTCACTTCGACGAGCAACTGCTCGGGTTTCATGCTCGGGGGCATGGTGATTTCCTCTTCGATGTTCTCGAGATATCGAAACGTGAAGGGTATCTCACGACGCTTGCCTTCCGAGAGTGTCGCGAAATCCACACGTCCGGGCTTGCCATCGAGCTCACCATCCACCGAAAGCACGACGGAACCGCTGACCACGCTGTCCGGCTTCATGGGCTGGACCAGGGTCACGCGGATGCGAAACTTGTTTGGCGCCGCCGTGGCCAACATACGCGCCTGCTGGATTTTTACTTCGGCCGAGTTCGCATTTTGGGTGACGATCCCGCGGAAAAAGGCCAATTCCTGGTTGGCGCGGGCCACCTGGGCCTGCAGGTCACCGATCGTGCGTTGCACCTCTTCCCGCTCCCGGGTCTGTCCTACGGCCGAGGATTCCAGCTGCGCCACCTTGGCGCGCAGGTCGGAAATGGTCGCGTCCTGCGCGGCGATCCGGTTGCGCAGCTCCGCGCGCTGCCTGAGCGCCGCGAGCGCGTCGAACCCGGCGCTGTAGCGCCCGAACTCGAACATGCCGTAGATGCCGCCCGCCACCAGCAGGACCAGCACCACTATGGTGACGAAGCGCCGTGTCGGCGCGTAGGTGGTGACGACGAGTTTCGGCGGCAGTCCGGGCATCGTCGAATCAGGCCCCGGCGACCGCGGCCAGCTCCGACTGCCACCAGTCGGGCAACGGCGGCGCACCCTGCGGGAAGGCGCTGGCTGCGAGTTCCGTCAGCATGCGCATGTACACCGGGCGCTTGAAATAGATGACCTCGCGCACCGGCTCCCAGTAGTTTGCCCAGCGCCAGCCATCGAACTCCGGTTCGTTGGTGTGCGTGAAGTCGAACTTCAGCGCATCCTCGGGGATCGCCGGCCGCAGGAGGAACCAGCGCTGCTTCTGGCCGATGCACAGCGGGCCGCGCCCGCGCCGCACGTAGCGCTTCGGCAGCTGGTAGCGCAGCCAGTCGGAAGTCCTGGCCGCCACGGTGACGTGCTCGCGCGTCAGGCCGATCTCTTCCTGCAATTCGCGGTACAGCGCCTGCTCGATCGGCTCGCCCTGGCGCACCCCGCCCTGCGGAAACTGCCAGCCACGCGCGCCGGTGCGCTGCCCGAGGAATACCTCGCCGTTGTCGCGCATCAAGACGATGCCGACGTTGGCTCGATACCCCTCCGCGTCGATCCAGTCGCTCATGGAGGACGTTTTACCGGGAGCCACGCGGCCGAACAAGGCAGGGCGGATTTGAAGCAGAATGCGCTGTGACCCACCGGCCCGGACATTCATCGCGATTCACGCTGCTCGCGCTGCTGGCGGTGGTGGTCATCGGACTCAGTCTGGTCGCGGGATCCCGCGACATCGGCATTCAAGCGGCGTTCTCCGCACTGTTCGGCGATGCGGCCGAACCGGCCCATACCATCGTGCGCGAGCTGCGCATGCCACGGCTGCTGTCCGCATACGGAATCGGCGCATTGCTCGCCATGGCCGGCGTGCTGTTGCAGGCCCTGTTTCGCAACCCGCTCGCCGATTCCTACGTGCTCGGCGTTTCGGGCGGCTCCGCGCTCGGCGCGCTGCTCGCGCTGCTGGGGGGCGCATCCCTGTGGTTCGTGCAGGGCGCCGCCGCGGCAGGCGCCGTGGCCGCCACGCTGCTGGTCCTGGCGCTGTCACGGGGCGGCGCCACGGTGCGCGTGCTGCTCACCGGGGTCGTGGTGGCGAGCGCCTGCGGCGCGCTCGTGACGCTGGTGCTGGTTCTGGCGGACAACGGCCAGTTGCGCGGCATGATGTTCTGGCTCGCGGGCGACCTCGGCTGGGCCGCGCAGCCGTGGGCCATGGCGGGCGCGGCCTTGTTAGGCACCGTCCTCATAAGCCTGCTGGCGCGGCCGCTCGACGTGCTCGCCACGGGCGAAACCACGGCGCAGAGCCTCGGCCTCGACCTGGGGCGATGGCGCGTGCTCATCGTGGTGCTGGCGGGGATCCTGACCGCAGGGGCCGTCATCCAGGGCGGCACCATCGGCTTCGTCGGCATGGTGGTCCCACACCTCGTGCGCCTCGCCTTCGGTACGGCCGCGCATCGCGTGGTGGTCCCGGCCGCGGCGCTGGCCGGCGGCACCTTGTTAGCCGCCGCCGACCTGGTGGCGCGCACCGTGGCCGCCCCGCGCCAGCTCCCGGTGGGGGCCATCATGGCGCTGCTGGGAGTCCCGGTATTCCTGGCGTTGCTGCGCCGGTTCGAGGTGGCGCGCGCCTGAGAGCAGCGCGGTCGCGGCCTGCTAACCGATGACGTGCGCGGAGATTTCGACGCGATTGCGGCCGGCGCTCTTGGCGCGGTACAGAGCCGCGTCGGCCTCGGCGATCAGCCGCTCGGCCAGCGCCTTGTAGTCGTGTGAACGCGGCTGCGGGCGCGCGGTGGCCACGCCGATGGACAGGGTGACGGTCACGTGCGCGCCGCCGTGCACGCGGATCGGCGAGGCCCCGACGCCCTGGTGGATGCGCTCGGCGAGCTTCTGTGCATGCGCGCTCTCCGCGCCGGCGAGCAGGATGGCGAATTCGTCACCGCCGAAGCGCGCGCCGGTGTCCCCGGCGCGGATCTCCGCCTCGGCGCGCCGCGCGACTTCCTTCAGCGCCTCGTCACCGGCGAGATGGCCGAAGCGGTCGTTGATCTCCTTGAAGTGATCCACGTCGACCATCAGGCAGGCCAGCGCCTTGCCGGTACGTTCGGCGCGCGCCAGCTCCTCGCGCAGGCGATTGTGGAAGTAGCGGCGGTTGTGCCAGCCGGTGAGAAAGTCGGTGACACCCGAGCGCAGCAGGCGCGCCCGGTTGACGGCGTTCTCCAGGCTGATGGCGACGATGACGCCGAGATGCGCGAGGAAGTCCGCGGCCAGGTCGTGCGTGAAGCGGCGCGGATCCCGGCTGCCGAAGGCGATCACGCCGATCGCGCGGTTGTCCCGCGGCAGCGGGATCAACGCGACGCTGCCACGCGCCAGCGACGGCGACACCAACATCTCGTGATCGGCGGCGCTGTACGGCCCGAGCCAGGGCCGGTCGAATTGCGCCAGCCGCGGCGCCAGCGGCGACACCGCGTCGACGAAACGCACTTCGTCGATGACGGTGCTGGAGAGAGTCTCGTTGCCGGACAGGTGGCGCAGCTCGTGCTGGGGATCGAACAGCGAGAGCGTGACCACGTCGAGGCCGTACGCATCGCGCAGCCCGGTGACGATGCGGTCGAACAGCTCGCCGAGCGTCGGCGCGCGCAGCAGCTCGACTTCGCGCGCCTGGGTCTTGCGCAGCAGCAGCTCGTTGCGCTGCACCTCGTCGGTGAGCGCGCGCAGGCGCTCGCGCAGTTCCTCCGCGTCACCCGCGTACGGATCACGCGTGGCGCGGTTCACGCACGACGCTCCGTGACCGAGCGGCGATCCTCGAGGTATTCACGTCCACGGCGCATCAACGACTCGAACGAGGCGAAGTCCTGCGACAACACCGCCGAGCGCAGCCGTTCCACGGCCTGCGCCAGCGCCTCCAGCGACTCCGAGCCGTAGTCGTTGAGGCTCTGGATCTCGTAGTACAGCTCCGGGCTCTCCTGCGCCACCTTCGAGGCCACGTCGAGCTGCGAATCGAACGTGGTCGACGACAGCCTGGCGAGGCGCGGCGCGGCTTCGCCGCTTTCCGCGAGCGCGGTGAAGAACGCGATGTTGAGCGCGTGCGAGAGCCCGAGCACGTAGGCGATCAGCCGGTCGTGCTCGTCGAGCGACATGACCACCTGCTCGACCATGGTGGAGGCGAACAGCTCGCGCGCCGCGGCCGTGGCCTCGGCCGAGCCCGCCTCCACGAAGATCACGTGGCGGCCCGACAGCAGCTCCGTGTCCGGCCCGAACATCGGGTGCAGCGAGGTCACGCGGCAGCCGTGCGACTTGAGCGCGTTCAGCCCGGCGCGCAGTGGCGACTTCAGCGATCCCACGTCGAAGATCACCCCCTTGGGGCGGCGCATGGCGAGCTCGCGCAGGATCTTGTCGGTCAGGCCCAGCGGCGTCGCGATCACGATGAAATCGTGCTTGAGCGGCGACTCGCGCCAGTCGGCCACGTGCGCGAAGCCGGCCGGCGCGCCCGCCGGGTCGGCGATCTCCACCGCGAAGCCCTGCGACGCCATGAACTCCGCGAACCAGCGGCCCATCTTGCCGGCGCCGCCGATGACCAGCGCGCTGCGGCCCGAACCCGTGCCCTGCGCGGCCACGCTCGCCTGCTCCTGGGTAGTTAGGGAGGAGCGGATCAGCAGGCGCAGGATGTTCTCGGCCACCTGTGGCGAGATGCCGTATTGCTTGCCCGCCTCGCGCGCCGCCAGCAGCACCTCGCGCTCGCGGTTGTAGTCGCGCGTCGCCTGGCCGGTGGCGCGCTTGGCGCGCGCCACTTCACGGCTGGTTTCCTGCCGTTTGCCGACCAGCTCGAGAATCTGCCGGTCGAGTTCGTTGATCCTGCGGCGCAGGTCGTCGAGCGAGGACATTGATCACCCTGAAACACGATATCGGAACTAGCTTTTACGGGCTGCGACGCGCGACTGCAAGACGGGCCGCGCGCGGATAACATATCGGCCATGGAGATCTACAACGACCTGCTGCCCGACCCGTTGCCCGCCGAGCCGATGGCGCTCGCGGCGGCGTGGCTCGCGACCGCGCTGGCCGCGCGGCAGCAGCCAAACCCCGATTCGATGGTCCTGGCCACCGCCACGCGGGACGGCCAGCCCTCGGCGCGCGTCGTGCTGTGCAAGGAACTGGACGCCGAGCTCGGGCGGGTGTCCTTCGTGACCAACTACGACTCGCGCAAGGGGCGCGAACTGATGGAGAACGCGCGCGCCGCGCTGGTGTTCCACTGGGACCACGCGCATCGCCAGATCCGCATGGAAGGCGTCGTGGTCAAGGCGCCCGCGACCGAGAGCGACGCCTACTTCCAGACGCGCAACTGGCAGCGCCGCGTCGGCGCGTGGGCCAGCGCACAGAGCCAGCCGCTGCACTCGCGCGAACAGCTGAACGCCGCGGTGCGCGCGGTCGCGGACCGGTTCTCGCTGCCGCATCCGACCGCCGAGAACATCAACGAGCCGCAGCAGGCACCGATCCCGCGGCCGCCCTTCTGGGGCGGCTACTACGTGTGGGCCGACGCCGTGGAGCTGTGGGTCGAGGGATCGTCCCGCATCCACGAGCGCGCCCGCTGGACCCGCTCGCTAACTACCGCCGGGGCGGGCTTCCGCGCCGGTCCGTGGGCGGCGACGCGCCTGCAGCCCTGACGCGAGGAGCCGCGAGACGTGTGGCGGATCCTGCGGATCTCGGTGCTCCTGCTGGTGCTCGCCATCGCGGCCTACTCGACGCTCTACGATCGGCTCAGCACCACCGACTGGGACAGGACGCTGTGGATCGGCGTGTTCCCGGTCAACGCCGGCAACAGTGACGCCGGCGCGCGCTACATCGCCGACCTGGCACCGGCGCAGCTCGCCGACATCGAGCAGTTCATCAACGCCGAGGCGCATCGCCACGGCATCGCGCTCGATCGCCCGGTACGCGTCGACCTGTATCCCGCGGTCAACGAGCCGCCGCCGGCGCGCGATCCCCGCGCGGGCCCGCTGTCCAACATCGCGTGGAGCCTGCGCCTGCGGCTGTACGCGCGCCGCAATTCGCATCCTGCCGGCCGCGCGCCACCGCAGGTGCGCGTGTTCGTGCTGTACCACGACCCGTCGTTCACGCAGGAAGTGCCGCACTCGGTGGGACTGCAGAAGGGACTGGTCGGCGTGGTGCACGCGTTCGCGGACTGGAGCATGACGCGCTCCAACAACGTGGTGATCGCGCACGAAATCCTGCACACGCTCGGCGCCACCGACAAGTACGACCCCGTCACGCTGGCGCCGCAGTTCCCCGGCGGCTACGCCGAGCCGCAGCGCGAGCCGCGCTACCCGCAGTCGCGCGCGGAAATCATGGCGGGCCGCTACGCGGTCGACGCGCAGAACTTCGAGATGCCGGAGTCGCTGGCCGACGTGGTGGTGGGCGACGCCACGGCCGCCGAGATCCGCTGGGCAAGGTCGCCGTGAGCGCCGCGCTGCTCGAAGCGCGGCAGCTGCGCGTGGCCGTCGCGGGCCGCGTGCTGGTGGATGGCTTCGACGATGCAATCGCCGCCGGTGAGTTCATCGCGCTGCTCGGCGGCAACGGCACCGGCAAGTCGCTGCTGATGCAGACCCTGGGCGGACTGCGGTTGCCGGCCGCCGGCCAGGTGCTGCTCGACGGGCACGACCTGGCCACGCTCGCGCGCCGCGCCATTGCGCGCCGACTCGGATTCCTGCCGCAGGACCCGGAGGCGCCACCGCAGGGCTCGTTGTTCGAGTCGGTGATGCTCGGGCGCTTCGCGCACCTGGGATTCTGGGAGCGAAGCGGCGCGGACGACGAACAGCGCGCGCAGCGCGCGCTCGAAGACGTCGAGCTCGGTGCGCTGGGACGGCGCACGCTCGCCAGCCTGTCGGGCGGCGAGCAGCGGCGCGCCGCCATCGCGCGCCTGCTTGTGCAGGCGCCGTCTATCTACCTGCTCGACGAACCCACCAACCACCTCGACCCGGGGCAGCAGCTGGGCATGCTGGCGCGCATGCGCGCGCTCGCCGCGGCCGGCGGCGCGGTCATCGCCAGCCTGCACGATCCGAATCTCGCGCTGCGTTTCGCCGATCGCATCTGGCTGTTGTCGGGCAGCGGGCCCGTCACGGTGGTCCGCAGCGGCGCGCTCGAACCGGCGCACCTCGAGCGCCTCTACGGCGTGGAGTACGCGGAGACCCGCGTCGGCGAGCGGCGCTTCATGGCGCCGGGGACGCCCGGCAATCGTTCAGCACCGCGATCCGCAGTGTCTCCGGGCGGAAATCACCCTCGTAGTTGAACCAGCGAGTCGCGACTTTCTCGAGGCGCGCGCGCCGTTCGGCCGATTCCTGCCAGGCGATTTCCTGCATGCGCAACACGCGGTCGAGCGGTGCGCCCTGCTTGCGCATCTCGAGCGCGCGCCGCGCCACGACCAGCTCCGCCTCGCAGGTCGCCGACACGTCCGTGGCCACTTCCGGGGCGACCGCCGCAACCGGCGGTCCGGCGCGGGATTCCTGGCCCGCGGCGTCGGCCGCCGGTGGGCTCGCCGGTGCCTGCGCCGGCGCGCTCATCGGAGCGGCCCGCGTGGCGTGCGACCCGGCCAGGCGCTTGCTGGCGTTGTACGCGTACAGCAGCGCGGCGACACCGAGTATTCCGAACACGCCCCAGCGCAGGAACACGGACATGCGTCAGCTCCCGAAGCGGATTTTCTCCAGCACTGGCCCGTGCAGCACGCCATTGGTCGCGAGCACCGTGGTCGTGCCGAGCCCCACCGGCGCACCGGAGAGATCCGTGAAGCGGCCGCCGGCCTCCTCGAGGATCACGGTGAGCGCGGCGATGTCGAGGATGTTGACGTCGGACTCGATGACCACGTCCAGCGCGCCGCGCGCCAGCAGGTGGTAGTGCACGAAATCGCCGTAGCCGCGGATGCGATTGATGCCCCCGATCAAACTACCGAAGCGGGCCCAGGCCGGCGATGCCGCCAGGGTCTTGAGGTTGCCGGTCGAAACGATGGCGCCCTCGAGCGCCGGCACCGCGCTGACCCGGATGGCCTTGCCGTCGAGAAAGGCCCCGCCGCCGCGCTCCGCCCAGGCGAGCTCGCCATAGGCCGGCGCGCTCGACACGCCCAGCACGAACCGGCCGCCGCGCATCAGCGCGATCTGCGTGGAGAAGAACGGACACTCGCGCACGAAGCTCTTGGTGCCATCGATGGGATCGACCAGCCACACGCTTTCCGCGTCCATGTCCGATTTGCCGGTCTCCTCGCCGTAGAAGCCGTAGGAGGGGAACCGCCTGGTCAGCAGGTCGCGGATCGCCTCCTCCGAACGCACATCGGCTTCGGTGACCGGCGTCTTGTCGGCCTTCACTTCGATTCTTACATTGCGTTGATAGAAGCCGCGGATGACTTCCGCGGCCGCGCGGGCCGCGTCGAGCGCGGCCCTGAGTTCGGGTGAAGAGGAGTATTCAGCGGATGACATGGTGCGCGAGCCTGCGTGAGCCTCTCGGGACCTGTCAATTGACGACGAATCCCGCTACAGTTCGCGCGCCGCAAGGTTACGGGAAGCCGGTGAGCCACCGAAAGATGGCGATTCCGGCACTGCCCCCGCAACGGTAATCGAAACCCAAGCGCATCGAATGCCACTGAGCCTCATCGGCTCGGGAAGGCGATGCGCCGGAACCCACGCGTTCCAGTTCGAGAGTCCGGAGACCGGCCTTGCGGCATGTTCCCGGTTGCGGTGGGCGACGGGCAGGCGCACCGCCTTCCCCTGCCACGCATTCCGGGTGTTCACACCTCAGGCCATGCGGGAATGCATGGGAAGGTTGCATCCAATGTCCAAGCCTCATTCTTCACGTTTCGCCCTGGCCCTTGCCCGTGCAGTGGCCCTCGCCTGCGCGTGCCAGCCCGCGCTGGCGCAGGACGAGCTCGCGGAAACCGTGGTCACCGCGACCCGCACACCGGTGAAGCTCGACGCGCTCGACGCGCCGGTCATCGTCATCACGCGCCAGGACATCGAGCGCTCGATGGCCAGCGACGTCAGCGAGCTGCTGCAGCAACAGGCCGGGCTCGAGATCGCGCGCAACGGCGGCCCCGGCCAGACTACCTCGCTGTTCATGCGCGGCACCGAGAGCAACCACACCGTGGTGCTCATCGACGGCGTGCGCGTGAACCCCGGCACCATCGGCGGCGCGGCGCTGCAGAACATCGCGCCCGAATCGCTGGAGCGCATCGAGATCGTCAAGGGCCCACGCTCGGCGCTGTACGGCACCGACGCCATCGGCGGCGTGGTGCAGCTGTTCACGCGCGGCGTGGCCAAAAGCGGCTTCACCGCGGGCGCGACCTACGGCAGCCTCGACACCCAACAACTCTCGGGTGACGGCGCCTTCTCCGTCGGTGACGCGTTCCGCTTCGGTCTCGGCGGCAGCTACGCGCAAAGCGACGGCATGCCCACCTTCGTGGACGACGACATGGACCGCGGCTGGCGCAACGTCACCGGTCGCCTGACGGCGGAATACGACGCCAGCGAATCGCTGACCTTGCGCGCTCGCGCGTTCGACGCCACCGGCCGCACCGAGTACACCGAGCAGACCTTCAGCGATCCGCCGTATGCCCCGGTGTCGCAGGATTTCGCGAACAGCGTGTATTCCTTCGAGGGTGACTACCGCTCGAGCGGTGGCGAGGCCGACGGCCTGGCGTTGCGCGCCACCGTGAGCCGCATGCGCGACGAGATCGACCAGAACCAGGTGAATTTCACCAACACCGCCGACTTCGCGCACACGCGCCGTGACACCGTCGACCTGCAGTTGGATCTCGCCAGGATCCACGCGCATTCCGTCAGCATCGGCGCGCAATACAGCGACGAGAACACCGAGGCGCTGTCCTTTGGCGCCGGCTTCGACGAGAACACCACCGTCCTGCAGGGTTTCGTGCAGGACCAGTTCGCGGTCGGCAAGCTCACCTCGCGGCTCGCGCTCGGCTTCGTGGACCACGAGACATTCGGCAGCGAAGTCACCTGGAATGCCGAGTTCGGGCTCGCCTTCGGCAGCGGCACTCGCCTGGCGCTCGCGGGCGGCAAGGCCTTCCGCGCACCGGACAGCACCGACCGTTTCGGCTTCGGTGGCAATCCGGACCTCGACCCCGAAGTCTCCGAGCAATACGAACTTTCGCTGCGGCAGAAGATCGGCCAACGCCACCAGCTCTCGATCGCGGCCTTCGACAACAGGATCCATGACCTCATCAGCTACGTCATCACGGATCCCGATACCTTCGATGGCCAGAACCAGAACATCGATCGCGCGCGCATCCAGGGCGTGGAACTCGGCTACCAGTTCACCGGCGACGCCTGGCGGGCCAGCGCCGAACTCACCCTGCAGGATCCGCGCGACGAGATCACCGACCAGCGGCTGCTGCGCCGCTCGCGCGAGGCGCTGGTGCTGGCCGTCGATCGCGACGTGGGCGCGCTGGATCTCGGCCTCGACGTCGCCGCCTACGGCGATCGCGAGGACTTCGGCTTTCCGGAGAACGTCATCCTGGACTCCTACGCGCTGGTCAACGCCACGGTGCGCTACCGCGTCAATGGCGGCCTCACGCTGCAGGGACGGATCGAGAACGCCTTCGACGAGGACTACACGCTGGCGCAGGGGTATCGCACCGAGGGCCGCGCGTACACCATAGGAGTACGCTACAGCTTCGACTGATGCCGACAACGGCCGGAGGCGCCCATGGGTCATCGCTTGAGCAGGATCTACACACGCACCGGCGACGACGGCACCACCGGCCTCGGTGACGGCACGCGGGTCCGCAAGGACCACGCGCGCGTCGCGGCCTACGGCACCGTCGACGAAGCCAACAGCGCCATCGGCATGGTGCTCGCGGTACGCGGGATTCCGCCCGAGGTGTCGCGCTGCCTGGTCGAGGTGCAGCACGACCTGTTCGACCTCGGCGGCGAGCTGTGCATTCCAGGCACGCAGGTCATCAAGGCCGAACGCATCGCCGCGCTCGAGCAGGTACTCGATGGCTTCAACGACCACCTGCCCGCGCTCAAGGATTTCATCCTGCCGGGTGGCGGGCCGGCGGCGGCGGCCTGCCACCTCGCGCGCACCATCGTGCGGCGGGCCGAGCGCTGCGTGTGGTCACTGGGCGAAGCGGAGGCGGTGAACGTCGAGGTGCCGCGCTATCTCAATCGCCTGTCGGACCTGCTGTTCGTGATCGCGCGCGTGCTGGCGCGGCACGAACATGGCAGCGAGGTTCTCTGGCGCCACGACCGCGGACGTTCCTGATTTTCGTCGTCACGTCTGCCTGATTGCCGGCGGCCCCGGGGCACGCTGCCGGAAGCGACAGTGGAATCAGGAATGTCCCCATTTCACCTGCGACCAGTCGAAGGACTCGCCCGGGTCGGTCTTGCGGCCCGGTGCCACGTCGGAGTGCCCGACGATGCGCTCGCGCGTGATGGCCGGATAGGCGTCTAACAACACCGGCAGCAGCGCACGCAGCGCGGCGTACTGCGCGGGCTCGTAGGCCGTGTCGTCGGTGCCTTCGCACTCGATGCCGATGGAGTAGTCGTTGCAGGCCTCGCGTCCCTGCCAGGACGACCTGCCCGCGTGCCAGGCGCGCTCGTTGAGCGATACGAACTGCACGACTTCGCCATCGCGGCGAACCAGCAGGTGGGCGGACACACGCAGGCCGGCGCGCTCGACGAACTCCGGGTGCGCGTCGGCCGGCAGGTTGCCGGTGAACAGCCGCGCGATCCACGGTCCCCCGAACTCTCCGGGCGGCAGGCTGATCCCGTGCAGCACGATGAGATCGGGCTTCACGCCCGCGGGCCGGGCATCGAAGAACGGTGACAGCACTTGTCTGGCGCCGACCAGCAGGCCGGTGCCGGGATCCACACGCATGGCAGCATCTTGCCACAGCCGCGTGCCACAATGACCGCCCGCCAACGCCACGCGAACGCACCGAAGCCATGACGAGCGGCAATTCCAGCTGGGTGACGCGCGACCTCGCGCACGTCTGGCACCCGTGCACGCAGATGAAAGACCACGAGACCTTGCCGATGATCCCGCTGCGCTCGGGTGCCGGCGTGTGGCTCGAGGACTTCGCCGGCAAACGCTATCTCGACGCCATCAGCTCCTGGTGGGTGAACCTGTTCGGCCACGCGAACCCCGCGATCAACGCGGCGCTGCGCGAACAGCTCGAGCGGCTGGAGCACGTGATCTTCGCCGGCTTCACCCACGAACCCGCCGTGTCGCTCGCCGAGGAGCTGACGCGCCTCGCGCCGCGCGGCCTCGATCGCTGCTTCTTCGCGGACAACGGCTCGGCGGCGATCGAAGTCGCGGTGAAGATGAGTTTCCATTTCTGGCGCAACACCGGCCGCACGCGCAAGACGCGTTTCATCACGCTCGCCAACAGTTACCACGGCGAGACCCTCGGTGCGCTGGCGGTCGGCAACGTCGAGCTCTACAAGTCCATCTACCAGCCGTTGCTGATGGACGTGATCACCGTGCCCTCGCCCGACGCCTTCGCGCGCGAGCCGGGCGTGAGCGAAGCCCAGCACGCCGAACGCATGTTCGTGCACATGGAAGACGCGCTGGCGCGCCACCACGATGAAGTCGCCGCGGTCATCGTCGAGCCGCTGGTGCAATGCGCGGGCGGCATGCGCATGTACGACCCGCGCTACCTGCAGCTGCTGCGCCAGGCCTGCGACCGGCATGGCGTGCACCTGATCGCCGACGAGATCGCCGTCGGCTTCGGGCGCACCGGCACGATGTTCGCCTGCGAACAGGCCGGCATCCGTCCCGACTACCTGTGCCTGTCGAAGGGTCTGACGGGCGGCTACCTGCCGCTGTCGGTGGTCCTGACCACCCGCACCGTATACGACGCCTTCTACGACGAGTACGTGAAGCTCAATGCCTTCCTGCACTCGCACAGCTACACCGGGAACCCGCTCGCGTGCGCGGCGGCCAACGCGACGCTGAAGATTTTCCGCGAACAGCCGGTCCTCGAGCGCAATCGCGAGACCGCGAAGCGGATGGCCGCCTCGGTCGAGCACCTGCGCGACCACGCGCACGTCGCGGAAATCCGCCAGCGCGGCATGATCCTCGCCATCGAGGTGGTGCAGGACCGCGCCACGCGCAGCCAGTTTCCCTGGCAGGAGCGCCGCGGGCTGCGCATCCACCGGCACGCGCTCGAGCGCGGCGTGCTGCTGCGCCCGCTCGGCACGACCATCTACTTCATGCCGCCCTACGTGATCGCGCCGGAGGAGATCGACCTGCTGGCGCGCGTCGCGACCGAGGGCGTGGCGCTCGCATGCGCCTGACGCGCATCCACGTGCCGGGGCCGCTGGCGCCGGGCAGCGAGATCACCCTGCCGGCGCAATCCGGCGAGCACCTGATGCGCGTGCTGCGCCTCGAGCCCGGCGCGGCGTTCACGCTGTTCGACGGTCGCGGCGGCGAATACGCCGCGCGGCTCGCGCCGCGCAGCGGCAAGGCGGTGCGCGCCCAGGTCCTCGCGCATGCCGCGGTGGAGCGCGAGTCGCGGCTCGACGTCACGCTGCTGCAGGGCATCGCGCGCGGCGAACGCATGGATGTCATCGTGCAGAAATCCACCGAGCTCGGCGTGACGCGCATCGTGCCGGTGTCGACCGCGCGCTCGGTGGTGCGCGTCGACGCGAAGCAGCGCGAGCGCAAGCGCGAGCACTGGCAGGCCGTCGCCGTCTCGGCCTGCGAGCAATGCGGGCGCAACCGCGTGCCCGAAGTCGCGGCGCCGCTGGCGCTGGCCGATGCGCTGGCCTCCATGCCCGCGCAATCACGCGGGCTGCTGCTGGCGGCGGACGCCGGGCAGGCATTGGTCGCGGCGGTGCGCGGCCTGGTCGCGCCGCTGGTCCTGCTGATCGGGCCGGAAGGCGGACTCGCCGAGGACGAGGAACGGCTCGCGCTCTCGCGAGGTTTCCTCGCCTGCCGGCTCGGGCCGCGCATCCTGCGCACCGAGACGGCGGGCCTGGCGGCGCTCGCGGCATTGCAGGCGGTGGCCGGCGACTTCGGCGGGTAGTTCGATACGGAGGCGACATGTACGAGCACAAATCGATGACCCCGGCGCCGCGGCCGCGTTTCCTGCGGCGCCTGCTGGCCCATGCGATGGTCGCCTTCGGCATCATCGGCGTGTCGCTGGCCATGGGCATGGCCGGCTACTGCGGCTTCGAGCACCTGGGCCCCCTCGATGGATTCCTGAACACCGCGATGCTGCTCGGCGGCATGGGGCCGGTGAACGCGCCGGTGACGCCGGCGGGCAAGCTGTTCGCGGGTTGCTTCGCGCTGTACGCCGGGCTGGTGTTCATCGTGACCGCGGCACTGCTGTTCACGCCGCTGCTGCACCGGCTCATGCACCGCTTCCACTGGGACGACCCGGCACGTAGATAGGCCAGGCGGGGTCCAGCCGCCGCTCAGCCTCCTGGCGGAATGGCCGCGGCGCGGCTGACGGGCTGCTCCGGCGCGAGGCCGCGCAGCGCGCGCGGCTGGATGCGCGACCAGACGTAGCGCGCCCCGTCGTCGCTCAGGTGATTGTCGTCGCGGTACAGCAGCCGACCGTCGATGACCGCGCGGCAACGCGACGCGTCGCACAGCGCCTCCATGGGATCGACGACGTGCAGGTCGGCGGAGTCGATGGCGCGCGCCACGCGGTTGACCAGGGCGCGCGCGCCGCCGAGCTGCGCCTCGACACGGGCACGCGGCATGCTGCAGCGGTCGGGATCCGGCGCATCCATCCAGCGTTCCACCGGGCGGAAGCGCAGGCAGGAGCGCGGCGAGAAATCCAGCGAGGGCACGGGCAGCACCAGCACCACCTCGTGGCCGGCAGCGAGCAAGGCGCGCAGGTCGCGCGCGAGCGCGCGCTCGTAGACCTCCGACGGCGACGCGCCCGGGAATTCCGGGGAGACGAAATGCTTCGGCGACACGTAATCGTAGGTCGCCGCGTATTCCGCGGGAGTCGCCGTGTACATCGGTATGCGCGCCGCGAGGATCACCACGCGCGTCGACGGTCCGATGCTGCGCCAGGCGCCCGCGACGATTTGCGGGCAGATGGCGCGCCATGACAGGCGGTTGTCGTTCCAGAACTCGGTATTGCGCAGGTACGTGCAGGCCGACGCGCCGATCTGCAGCGTCGACACGCCGGGATAGGCGCTCTCCACCGCCGGGACCAGCATGTTCGAGTGCGAGTCGCCGAGGATGACGATGCGCGGATCGTGCTCGTAGTCGTTGCGCACGCAGAACGCGTTCTTGAGCAACGCCGCGGGCTGCCCATACATCCGCGAACAGCGGTCTTCGCGGCGCATGGCGTCGGTGCGATAAAACGGGTTCTGGGTGAGCTGCGTACGCTGCGGCAATCCCCCGGTCGCGCCCACCACGGCTCCGGCGATCGCCGCCACGCCGAGCCCGCCGACCAGCCGCACGCCGAGGCGGCGCAGTTCCTTGCGCCGCCGTATCGGCTTTTCCACCAGGTGGTAGGTGAGCACCGCGGCGATCACGGCGAACAGCACCGCGGCGACGCGCAGCAGCCGGCCGCCCGTGCCCTGGTTCAGGTCCATGATGTGCAGGAAGCTGAGCGGCGGCCAGTGCCACAGGTACAGCGGGTAGCTGATCAGACCGACGTACACCACCGGGCGCCAGGAGAACAACGTGCGGTTGAACAGCGCCCGCGGGCCGGCGGCGATGAACAACGCCGTGCCCAACGTCACCGGGAAAGCCAGCGCCACCTGCGCGCCCTGCACGGCGCGGGCCGCGAGCATCGCGGCGCAGACCAGCACCAGGCCCGCGACCGACATTGCGTCGCTCTTCCAGGGCGTGCGTTCGGTCGCCTCCAGCGCCGTGGCGCCAGCGTCGTCCGCGCGCAGCGCGCGCGCCGTGGCCAGCGCCGCCAGCAGCGCGCCGGTCAGCAATTGCCAGAAGCGCGTGAACGGCAGGTAGAAACTGGCGTTCGGGGCGTAACGCGCCATGGCGATGTTCAGCGCCAGTGACAGCATGATGATCGTGACGATCACGATCACGGTGGTGCGCACGCGCACGCGCGGCACGAACAACATGAGCGCCGCGGGCCACAGCAGGTAGAACTGCTCCTCGACGCCCAGCGACCACAGGTGCAGCAGCGGGTTGTCGGTGGCGGCCGCGTCGAAGTAGCCCTGCTCCCGGGCCAGCAGCAGGTTGGGCACGAACAGCGCGCCGGCGGTTACATTCGACGCGAAGCGCTCCATCTCGTCGGGCATGAGGATGAGCAGGGCGAGCAGCGATACGCCCACGAGCATGGTCAACAGCGCCGGCAGGATGCGCCGCACGCGCCGCAGGTAGAAATCGAGCAGCGAGAAACGCCGCGCGCGGATGCCGTCGAGCATCATGCCGGTGATCAGGAAGCCCGAGATGACGAAGAACACGTCGACGCCCAGGTAGCCGCCGGGCAGCGTGCGCGGGAATGCGTGATAGGCAATGACCGCGCCCACCGCGAGGGCGCGCAACCCGTCGACGTCGGGCCGGTACAGGTGCGCGGGGGCTACTCGACGAGGACCGAGGTCTCCTCCGAGATCATCTGCTCGATGCGCTCCAGGTCGGGAATCCACGGCGCCTCGTTGATCATCCGCACTTGCGAAATGATGGGAGTGCGCTCGGGGAACGTCCTGGTGGGGTCGGGCCGCAGGATGTCGGCGCTGACGCGCACCAGCTGCGGGAACCCCTGCGAAACCATGCCGTAATAACCACCCTCCACCTGGTTGTCGAGCGCGAACAGGACGACCACGCGCGTACGCCCGGTCAATGGAGGAATAGTCTGGCCACACGCCCCTTCGAACGAAATCAGCGGTATCTGACGGCTTCCCCAGGCAAACATACCGAGATACCACGGCGGAGCGCCCGGCATTTCCGAGGGATTGGTGAAGCCCACGACCTCGGCCACGCACGAGCGCGGGATGATCAGGCGGCCGTCGAGCAGCGGCACCAGCAGGCTGTAGATCTCGGAAATTCTCTCGACCATGTCTAGTTAGCCTCGCGGAGATGCGCCTCGCGGCGGCGCGCGATCAGCGGCTCGATGGCCTCGAGCAGCTGCGCTTCCTGGTACGGCTTGCCGAGGTAGTCGTCGACGCCGATCTCGATGGCGCGCGCGCGGTGCTTCTCGCCCACGCGCGAGGTGATCATGATGATCGGGATGGCCGAAAGGCGCGCGTCGGCGCGCACCTGGGTCGCCACCTCGTAGCCGTCCATGCGCGGCATCTCGATGTCGAGCAGGATGATGTCCGGGGTGTGCTCCTGCAGGACTTCCATGGCGTCGACGCCGTCGCGCGCGGTCAGCACGCGCATGCCGTTGCGTTCCAGCAGGCGCTGCGTCACGCGGCGCACCGTGATCGAATCGTCGACCACCAGCGCGACGCTGCGGGTGTCGGTCTTCTCGCGCGGCATGACCGGCTCGGCGCGCGTGCGCCAGTCGGCGCGCACCAGCGCGCCGATGTCGAGAATGATGACGATGCGGCCGTCGCCGAGGATGGTCGCGCCGGAAATGCCGCGAATCGCGGCGATCTGCGGGCCCACGCTCTTGACCACGATCTCGCGGCTGCCGACCAGTTCGTCGGTGACCAGGCCGGTCGAGTGCTCGCCGGCGCGCACCAGGATCACCGGCACGGTCACGTCGCCGTCGGGCAGCGGACCGGGCTCGCGCCCGACGTAGAACGCCAGGTGCTGGAAGCGGTATTTCTGGCCGCCGTATTCGAACGCCGGCGCCTCTGGACCGAGATGCGCCTCGACCTCGGCGCGCGACAGGCGCACCACGCCTTCGACGGTGGGCAGCGGCAGCGCGTACAGCTCGTCGTTGGCGCGCAGGATCAGCGCGTGGCTGATGGCCAGCGTCAGCGGCAGCCGGATCGTGAAGCGCGAGCCCTGGCCGGGCTTGGTTTCCATGTGGAGCGCGCCGCCAAGCTTCTTGATCTCGTTGGCGACCACGTCCATGCCGACGCCGCGTCCGGACAGCGTGCTCACCGAGCCCGCGGTCGAGAAACCGGGCTCGAGGATGAGCTGCATGATGTCTTCGTCGGACAGTTGCTGGTCGCCGCGCACCAGGCCGAGCGAAATGCCCTTGTCACGGATCGCCTTGAGGTTCATGCCGGCGCCGTCGTCGGACACTTCGACCACCACCTCGGAACCTTCGCGATGCAACGCGATGGTGATGGTGCCGGTCTCGTTCTTGCCCTTCTTCTTGCGTTCCTCGGGCGTCTCGATGCCGTGCGCGACCGCGTTGCGCAGCATGTGTTCGAACGGCGGCATCATGCGCTCGAGCACCTGGCGATCGAGCTCGCCGGAAGCGCCCTCGATGCTCAGCTCGGCCTTCTTGTGCGTGTCGGTCGCCGCCTGGCGCACGATGCGCGCCAGGCGCTGCACGTGCCGCTGGAACGGCACCATGCGCGTGCGCATCAGGCCGTTCTGCAATTCGGTGATGGTGCGGGCCTGCTGGGTCAGCAGGTTCTGCGTGTCCTTGGTGAGATTCTCGAGCAGGCCCTGGATCGAGCCCACGTCGTTGGCGGTTTCCGCCAGCGCGCGCGAGAACTGCTGGATCGAGGAGTAGCGATCGAGCTCGAGCGGGTCGAAGTCGCCACGCTGCCCCTTTTCCTCCTCGTAGCGATGCAGGATCTGCGCTTCGGTCTCGAGCTCGAGCTTGCGCAGCTGCTCCTTGAGGCGCGTCACCGTGCGCGACAGCTCGCCGACGTTGAAGTCGATCGAACCGATCTGCTGTTCGAGGCGCGCGCGCGCGATGCTCGCCTCGCCCGAATTGTTCAGCAGCTGGTCGAGCAGCTCGGCGTCGACGCGCGCGAGCTCGGGACGATCCGAGGGCGCGGTGGGTTCGCGGCCCGGCGGCACGGCGCCGGGCGGCAGCAGCGGCGCATCGGCTTCGCCGTCCTTCGGCTCGCGCATCAGGCCGGCGGACACGGGATCGCGCGCTCCCGCGCGCGTCACGATGGATCGCGGCTCGGCCTCGGGCGCCGATTTGACGATGGGGCTCGGCGTGTCCGCAGCCTTTGCCACGGCGGCCGGCGCGACCGGCGATGCCGGCTTGGCCTGCGAATCTCCGGCCCACACCGGCGCGAGCACCGGCGGTTCCGGAGGCGAGTCCACGCGCGCGGCGGGCGCCGTCGCGGGCTTGTGCGTGGGCACGGCGGTCAGTATCGGCGCCGCGGGCCGTGGCGCGGGCGCCGGCGGCGGGGCACTCATTACAGGCGCGGGCTCCGGGCGCGGCGCAGGGACCGCGGGTTTCGGGGCCGGTGCGGCGACCGCCGGCGGCGCTGTGGGTGCGGCTGCGGGAGCCGCCACGGCTGCCGGCGCAGCGGCGACCGGTGCCGCGGGAGGCGCTGGCGTGGCGGCCGCAGCCTGCGGATGTGCCAGGCCCTGGATGCGCGCGATGAGCCCGCGCGCGGTGGGCACGCCCTTGCCGGAGCTCACCGACTCGCGCATGCGCGCCAGCTCGTCGAGCGCGGCCTGTGCCAGCGAGAAAGCGCGATCGTCCGGCGCGATCACGCCGCCGTCGATCTGCATGAACAGGGTTTCGAGTTCGTGCGCCAGGTCGCCCATGGGAATGAGCCCGGCCATGCGCGCGCCACCCTTGAGGGTGTGCAACGGCCGCTTGAGCGCCGACAGGCCGTCGACGCTGGTGCGGTTCTCGTTCCATTGCGCCAGCGCGCCCTGCGACGCGTCGATCAGCTCGACGGCTTCGTCGGTGAAGATCCCGGCTATTTCCTGGTCGAAATCGGTGACGACTTCTTCGACGATGTCGGCGGGCGGCGGAGGCGGTGCTACCGCTGCAGCTTCGGCCTGAAAGGAAGCGGGGGGCGCCGCGACCGCCGGCGCGACGGGTGCGTTCGGCGCGGCGGCGGTTGCAGGCGCCGCGGCAGCCTCCGCGGCGCGCGCAACGTCGACGATGCGCTGTTCGAGTTGTTCGGTGGCCAGTTCGACGCGCGTCAGCAAGGCGCCGTGCGACTGGAAGTATCCGGTGTTCTCATCGAGGTTGGCCGCGACCGACTTCATGGCGGCCATGCAGTCGGTCAGCAGGTCGAGATCCTTGTCTTCCAGACCGACGCCGCTGTCGAAGGACTTGCGCACCCAGTGCTCGATCGGCGCGGTCAGGCGGATACCATGGCGCGCTTCGGCCATGCGCGAGCTGCCGGCCAGCGTGTGCACCGCGCGGTAGGCTTCCTCGGTGACCAGGTGCGGCGCCTCGTGCGCGCGCGCGTTGTCGACGAAGTGCTCGACCGCGGCGACGTTCACCTGGGTCTCGCGGCTGTAGATCTCGCGCAGCTGCAAGTCGCCGCTGCTTTCTTCTTCCGGCGTGGACAGCACCACCGTCTCGCCCTGCGGCGCGGTGGCGTCGTCGCTCAACCATTCGTCCTTGGCGGGCGGCGGCGCGACCGGCGCCGGCGCGGGTGCCGGCGTGGCGCGCAGCGGCGCGGCCACGGGCGCGGGTGGCGGTGCGGCCTGCAGCGTGGGCACGCGGCCGGTGGCTTCCAGGTCCTCGCGGCGCGTATCGACGGTGCGCTCCAGCGCCTCGACGGTGGCGGTCTGCGACGGCGCGATCTTGTTCGCGGCCAGCGCGTGCGCGCGGTCGACGATGTCCTGGGCGCGCGCCGGCGCGGGCTTGCCGGCCTCGAGCGTGCTCACCAGCTCGCTGGTCATCCCGGCCGCGTCGCGCACCGTGGCCAGGATGGCCGGCGAACGCTGCAGCGTGTTCTCGATGACCTTGTTGAGCAGGTTCTCGATGGCCCAGGCGAATTCGCTGATGTCGGTGGCGCCGACCATGCGGCCGGAACCCTTGAGTGTATGGAAGGCGCGGCGCACGCCCGCCAGCGCCTCGGTCTCCAGCGGGTTCTGTTCCCACACGGGGAACAGCTTGCCGATCCGGGCGACCTCCTCGCGGGCCTCCTCTATATATAGAGAGAGCAGCTCGGGATCGATATCGACCACCTTGCTGCCGATCTTCGGCTGTGCCGACTGGTGCAGCGTCGGCGCACCCTGCAGCGTCGGCGGGGCGACGCCGGCCTGCAGTGCATGCGCGCGCGCCGTGGCACCGGCGTCCGCCAGCAGCACAGTCGCGGCATAGGCTTCCGGCCCCAGCGGCGGCACGGTCGGCACGACGCGCTTGGGCATCTGCGACAGCGCCTGCAGGCAGGTCTCGGCGTTGTCGAGCATGTACCAGGGATCCGCGCGCCCGGCCTGCAGCGTCTCCATGTAGTACTCGAGGCTGACCACGGCGTCCGCCAGGCGGTCGAGGTAGTTAGGCGGGACGGCCGAGCCGCCGGGCTGCAGCAGCTCCTTGAGATTGCGGGCGATGCCGTCGACGATCTCCACGGCGCGCGTCTTGCCCAGCATGACAAGGCCGGACTTGATGCCCTGGATGAGTCCCGGCCAGGCGTCGAGCGCGGCGACGTCGAGCGTGCCGGCGACGTTGGACGCGATCGCTTCCTTGACCCGCACCAGGTTGACGCTGCACTCGCGCAGCACCGCGGCCTGTACCTGCTGGAAGTCGACGTCCACCGATTCGGCCGGCGCCTCGGTTTGCGCCTTCGGGACGATGAGGCCGATGAGGTCGCGGTCGAGGCGATCCTCGACGTTGATCAGCGTCGCGGCGATGTGCACCAGCGCGGCGTGATCGGCGGGCGTCTTGCCCGCGGCCATGGCCTCGAGCCGGCCGGTTTCTTCGATGACGAGCTGGCGCAGCTCGCCAAGGCCCAACACGCCGAGCGTGTCGCCGATCTTGCGCAGCATGCCGACCTGCGCTTCGAGCTCGGCCGGCTGGCCGCCGCGGCGCACGTAGATGTCGAGGACGTCCTTGACCTTGGCCAGGTCCTCGCGGATCGCGGCCGACACCGTGCGCATCAGCTTCACGGACGGCGCCGACAGGTTCTCGCGTTCCTGCTCGACCGAGTCGTCGACCAGCAGCAGTTCGTTCAGCCGGAACGAGGCGCGCACCGCGGTGACCTTGGGGCCATCGCTGTTGGCGCGCGCGGCGTAATAAAGGAGGTTGTTGAGCAGCTCCACCGGCGGGTTCTGCGCATAGCGCGCTTCGCCCTGCGTGTAGAGCTGCAGGATCTCGCGATCCGCGAGGCCCATGAGGCGCTTGATGGATACGCCGGCCTCGAGGCCGCCATCGCGCAACGCCTCGATGATCGAGCCGACCACCCACCACAACTGGAATACCGGCTGCTTGGTCGCCACCTGCTCGATCTGGTGCGCGACCGTCTCGAGGATCTCCAGGTTCTGTTCCGGACGCTCGCCGCGGATCCAGCCGACCAGGCCGAGCTGGAATCGCGTGCGCAGCCGGCGCGCCCACTGCGCCACGGTGAGCGCGGGTTCGCCGGCCGCCGGCGCCACCGGCGCGGCCTGCTGGTCGGACTTGAGGTTGAGCAGGAGCAGCGTGCCTTCGGACAGCAGCGCCGAGCCACGCACGGCACGCAGGTCGTTGAGCAGCGGCAGCAGCACCAGCGCGAGATCGCGGCCGCCGGCCAGCACGCGCTCCACGTAGCTCGGCAGCTGGACCATGGCGCGCATCAGCGCGTCGAGGGTCTCCGCCTGGTTCTTCTGCGAAGGGGGCGTCAGCAGGTACTTGGTGACCTGCTCCATTTCCTCGGCGAGCAGCGCGGCACCGAATATCTCCAGCAGGCGCAGCACGCCCTGCACCTGGTGCAGGTCCGTGACGCAGCGCTGCAGCAGCACGACGTTCTCGGGCTGTTCGACGAAGGTTTCGAGCGCCGCGCGCGCTTCGCCGAGCGTGTTGTTCAGCTCCCGGCCGACCAGGTCCAGAGTCTGTGAGGCGACTTCAGGCATTGGTGAAGAAGTAACGTCCGTGTCAGGAAGCGAGCGAAATGGTGCGTGCGCGGGCCGTTGATCCGCTGGCGGGCTGCGCCGGCATCACGCCGGTGGTCGCCGCCGCGGCGGCGGCAATCGCGGCGCCGGCCGCGGCCACCTGGCGCGGCACGGGCGCGCCCGGCAGGCGGAAACCCGAGGCCGACTGCCGCATGGCCGCCGACAACTGCGCCAGCTTCGAAATGCTCTGCGATGTCGCCGTGGTCGACTCGGCGGTCTGCGTCGAGATTTCCTTCAGGACCTGCATGTTCCGCGCGATCTTCTGCGCCTCGGTCACCTGCTGGCGCGAGCTCGAGAAGATGTTCTGCACCAGGCTGGCGATCTGGCTCGAGACCTGTTCGATTTCTTCCAGCGCGGCACCGGCGTTCTCGGCCAGCAGCGCACCACCCACCACGTCGGTGGTGCTGCGCTCCATCGAGACCACGGCTTCGTTGGTGTCGGCCTGGATCGCGCGCACCAGCGTTTCGATCTGGCGCGTGGCGGCGGCGGCGCGCTCCGCGAGGCGCTGCACCTCGTCGGCGACCACCGCGAAGCCGCGGCCCGCGTCGCCGGCCATGGACGCCTGGATGGACGCGTTGAGCGCGAGGATGTTGGTCTGCTCGGCGATGTCATTGATGAGCTCGACGATGTTGCCGATTTCCTGCGAGCTCTCGCCCAGCCGCTTGATGCGCTTGGAGGTCTCCTGGATGGTCTCGCGGATGCTGTTCATGCCATCGATCGTGCGGCGCACCGCATCGCCACCCTTGTGGGCGACATCGACCGAGTGACGCGCGACGTCGGAGGCGCGCTCGGCGTTGCCGGAGATCGCCTCGGTGGAGCTCGCCATGCTGCTGGCGGATTCCGTGGCGCCCGAGATCTGCTTGGTCTGCGCGCTCGCGGCCTTGGCCAGGTGCGCGGACAGCGCCTGCGTCTGCCGGGTGGCGCCATCGAGCTGGATCGCAGACTGGTTGATGGTGCTGACCAGGTCGCGCAGCACGCCGATGGCGTAGTTGATCGAATCGGCAATGGTGCCGGTGATGTCTTCGGTCACCGTGGCCTGCACGGTGAGGTCGCCATCCGCCAGCGGCGCGAGCTCGTCGAGCAACCGCAGGATGGCCTGCTGGTTGCGCTCGGTTTCCTTGCGCTGCGCGAGCGACAACGCTTCGCGATGGCCGAAGTCGTTTTCGACGCCCTTGAGCTTGCCGAACATCATGAAGAGCGGCACCGCGGTCGCGAGCGCGAACGCGCCGGCCACGGCATACAGGATGGTGATGTTGAGCAGCCACGCGGCGACCCAGCCGGCGACGCTGAGCACCAACAACACGAGCGTGGTGCTGACCAGGCTGCCGAGCGATTTCAGGGAGCGTGAGCCGCCGGCGACGTCGGTGTTCATGCCGCGGCCTCCTGGAAGGACGGGCTCTCCACCAGCTGCCGCAGGCTCAACACCGGCCACTGCTCGGGACCGCGGCGGAATGCACCGGCGAGATAGCGTTCACAGCGCACCACGGTCGGCGGTGCGTCGCCAGCAAATTCGGATTCGGAGAAACGACGGAAACCAAGCACTTCGTCCACCAGCAACCCGGCGGGAACTTCCCGGTGGTTGACCACGATGACGCGCACGTTGCGCGAGTTGGGAGTGACGCCGGAACCGAGGTACTGGCGCAGATCGAGAATCGGCAGCAACTGGCCGCGCACGTTGGCGATGCCCTTCACCCAGGACTTGGCGCCCGGCACGCGCGTCAGCCCCGGCGGCACCGCCAGCACTTCGCGGGTCTCCTCGCGCGCCGCGAGGTACAGCTCGCCCGCCATGCGGAACGCCACGCCCACCCATTCGCGCGCGCCCGGATTCTCCGAGGCCGCGGCAGCGGTGACCGCGCGGCCGCGGCGCTCGAGCTCGGCGAGCAGCTCGAACGGGCGATCACGCAGTGACTTGAGCGAGACGGTGTCGTTCATGGTCGGGGCGAATCAGGCCGCGAGCGTCGCCTGCGCCTTGGCCACGAGCTGGTCGGGCGACACCGGCTTCACCATGTAGTCCACGGCGCCCTGGCGCAGGCCCCAGATCTTGTCGGTCTCCTGGCCCTTCGAGGTGACCATGATGATGGGGATGGTGCGGGTCTTCGGATCGTTGGAAAGCTGGCGCGTGGCCTGGTAGCCGTTCACGCCCGGCATCACCACGTCCATGAAGATCAGGTCCGGCGTCATCTCGCGCGCCAGGCGCACGCCTTCGGCGCCGTCCTGGGCGGTGGCCGTCTGGTAGCCAGACTTCTCCAACGCCTTCTTCATGACGTGCACTTCGGTCGGGGAATCATCCACGATCAAGATGAGTGCCATATCTACCTCGCGCCGACGTGTGTCTCGATGGCGGACAGCAGCTCGTCTTTCGTGAAAGGCTTCGTGAGGTAGTACTCGGATCCCACGATGCGCCCTCGCGCGCGATCGAACAGCCCGTCCTTCGAGGACAGCATGATCACCGGAATCGACTTGAACACCTTGTTGTGCTTGATCAGCGAACAGGTCTGATACCCGTCGAGACGCGGCATCATGATGTCGACGAACACGATGTCAGGCGTGTAGTCGGCCACTTTCGCAAGCGCATCGAACCCGTCGACCGCCGTGTAGACCTCACAACCCTCTTTGGCGAGCAGGGTCTCGGCGGTCTTACGGATGGTCTTGGAGTCGTCGATGACGAGAACCTTCAGACCCTTGAGGTGGGAGCTGGTGTCGTTCACACGCAAACCTCTCCTGGACAAACAAAAAGCCACTCACCGGCCGCTATTAAAATGCGGTCCGGAACGGCAAGCTGAGGGGCGTTTTAACATATAGGAATACCCCCGGCTATGCCGGTCACGTCACGTTTTTGCAGTTGGAGTTGGTGATGCCTGAAGCCTTAAGTCTTGCCGTGGTGATGGACCCGATCGCGAAGATCAAATTTGCGAAGGACTCCACACTTGCCATGTTGCTTGCGGCGTCCGCCCGTGGCTGGAAGCTCACGTATTTCGAGCAGTCCGACCTGTTCCTGCGCGACGGCGTCGCGTTCGGGCACGGCCGGCCGCTCGAGGTTCACGACGATTCCCAGAAGTGGTTCGGGCTCGGAGCGCCGCGCGACTTCAAGCTCGGCGAATTCGACTGCGTGTTCATGCGCAAGGATCCGCCCTTCGACGCCGAGTACATCTACTCGACCTATATCCTCGAACGCGCCGAGCTGCAGGGCGCGCTCGTGGTGAACAAGCCGCAAGGCCTGCGCGACATGAACGAGAAGGTGTACACGGCGTGGTTCCCGCAGTGCTGCGCGCCGACGCTGATCACGCGCTCGGCCGCCGACATCCGCGCCTTCGCCAACGAGCACGGCAGGATCGTGGTGAAACCGCTCGACGGCATGGGCGGCAAGTCGATCTTCGTCACCGAGGCGGCCGACAAGAATCTCCCCGTCATCATCGAGACGCTCACCGACTACGGCTCGCGGTTCGCGATCGCGCAACGCTACCTGCCGGAGATCGCCGCGACCGGTGATTCGCGCGTGCTGCTGATCGACGGTGAGCCAGTCCCCTACGCGCTCGCCCGGATTCCGTTGCCCACCGACAACCGCGGCAACCTGGCGGCCGGCGCGAAAGGCGTGGGCCGCGAACTCACCGAGCGCGATCGCTGGCTGGCGGCGGAAATCGGCCCGGTGCTCGCGGAGCGCGGCATGGTGTTCGTCGGCATCGACGTGATCGGTGGCTTCGTGACCGAGATCAACGTCACGAGTCCGACAGGAATCCGTGAACTCGACCGCCAGTTTGGGCTCAATATCGGCGATATGGTAATTGCCGCATTCGAGCGCCGTTTGAGCGCGAAAAGGACGCAGTGAGCCCACGCGCGCTGCAGCTGCGCGAAGGAATCGCGCCGACCCGCGACCGCCTCACGACCACGGTGTTCATGGCGGCGCTGGTGCACGGCGTCATCATCGTCGGCGTCACCTTCGGCTCCGCCGCCACGCCGCGCGCGGGAGCCCCCGGCCTCGAAGTGCTGATCGTCTCCGAGGACGTGCCCGAGGCGCGTCGCAACGATGACGCCACCTACCTCGCGCAGCGCACCCAGCTCGGCTCCGGCAACAGCATCGACCCGGCGGCCGCGCGCAGCCCGCGCGCCGCGGCCCAGTACGCGGCCAACAACGGCCGGCCCGACGGCACCCGCCCCGTGCAGGACGCCGGCGCGCTGCTCGCCACCGCCGACCGCCGCGTACTAACTACCAGCGCGCCGATGCCCGAGATCATGTATTTCGCGCCGCCCTCGAGCCTCATCGAGATGCCCGAGGTGCCGGTGCTGGCCGAGGGCAACAGCGAACACGACCGCCTCGGCCTCGACGACGCCGACGACCAGAAGATCCGTGGGCCGCAGCGCGACGAGCTGTGGGTCACGCCTGACACGCGCGAGGCGCTGGTGGCGCCGTACCTGGTGTCGTGGCGAACCAAGATCGAGCGCCTCGGCACGCTGAACTTCCCGCAGGCCGCCTGGCGCGCACCCGGAACGCGCAACCCGGACGTCGAGGTCGTGATCCTCGCCGACGGCACGCTGCAGTCGGCCACCATCGTGCACACCAGCGGGTCATCGAAGCTCGACCAGGCGGCCGTGGACATCCTGAAGCTCGCCAGTCCCTTCGACCCCTTCCCGAAGGAACTGGCCGACAAGTACCGCCTGTTGCGTTTCACCTACGGGTGGGAATTCGCGGGCCCCGGCGCGCACCGCGGAACGGTTACTGCGCCGGCGGATTCACAGTAGACTGCGGCGCATATGGCCACCGGCATCACGAGTCTGTCGAACCACCTCCTGATCGCGATGCCGCAGCTGACGGATCCCAACTTTTCGCAGACCGTGTCGCTCATCTGCGAGCACGGTGAGAAGGGCGCGCTGGGCATCGTCCTCAACCGCCCGCTGTCCATGACGCTCAGCGAAGTGTTCGAGCAGATGAAGATCGAGCCCACCGACAAGCGTGCGGCCGACCTGCCGGTGCTGCGCGGCGGTCCCGTGCACCAGGATCGCGGGTTCGTGCTGCACCGGCCGGGTGGCGAGTGGGATTCCACCCACCGCATTTCCGAATCCATCCAGGTGACGACCTCGCGCGACGTGCTGGCCGCCATGGCCATGGGCACGGGACCCGAGAAGGCCTTCATCGCACTGGGCTACGCGGGCTGGGAAGCCGGCCAGCTCGAGAAGGAGATGCTCGACAACTCCTGGCTTTCGGTGCCCGCCGACGAGAGCGTGATCTTCGATCTGCCCTACGAGGAGCGCTGGCTCGCATCGCTCCGGCTGCTCGGCGTGGAGGCCGGCCAGCTCACCTCGTTCTCCGGTCATGCCTGATCCCGGGTCCCGGAAGACAATATCCGTCGTCCTGGCACTCGATTTCGGCACCCGTAGAATTGGCATCGCCAGCGGCGATACCCTGACCCGCAGCGCGCACCCGCGCGGCGCCATCGCCAACGGTCCCGGCGGCCCCGACTGGGCCGCATTGAAAAAACACCTCGACGACTTGCGCCCCGCGCGCCTGGCCGTGGGCGAGCCCTATAATGCCGACGGTTCCGCGAGCCCGCTCACACTGAAAGCGCGCCGCTTCGCCGCAGAGCTTCAAGAACGCTGCTCGTTGCCCGTCGACCTGGTCGATGAACGCTGGTCCTCGCAGGATGCCGAGGAGCGGCTGCGCAGCGCGCGCGCCTCGGGATTGAAGACTCGACGCGTGAGCGCCGCCGACGTCGATGCGACCGCCGCCGCGGTGATCCTCGAACGATGGTTTGACGCGCAAGGTTGATATGACGGTCCAGACAAGAACGAACGGCTCGCTCCGCCACCTGCTCACCCTCGAAGGCCTGACCCGCGCGCAGCTCGAAGCGCTGCTGGCGCGCGCCCAGAAGTTCGTGAAGCCGGTGGGTGAGCCGCCGGTGCAGAGCCGGAGCCTCGACGGCATCACCGTCGCCAACATGTTCACCGAGCCTTCGACGCGCACGCGCGTGTCGTTCGAGCTCGCGGCCAAGCGGCTCGGCGCCGACGTCGTGAACCTCGAGGTGCAGCTGTCCTCGCGCGTCAAGGGCGAGAGCATGCTCGACACCATCTACACGCTCGAATCCTGCCATGTGGACGTGTTCGTGATCCGCGATGCCGAGGCCGGCGTGCCGGGCCTCGTGGCCGCGCACGTCAAGCCGCACGTGAGCGTGCTGTCCGCGGGAGAGGCGCACCTGTCGCACCCGACGCAGGGCTTGCTGGATGCGCTGACGATCCTGCAGGCCAAGCAGAAATTCGACGGGCTCAGGGTCGCCATCGTCGGCGACGTCAGGCATTCGCGCGTGGCGCGTTCGGCCTGGCACGTGCTCACGACCCTCGGCGTCGGCGAAATCCGCATCGTCGCGCCGCGCGCGCTGATGCCCGAGGCCGGTGAATTCATGGGCTGCGAGCGCTTCACGTCCCTCGACGGCGGCATCGCCGGCGTCGACGTCGTCATGATGCTGCGCATCCAGAAGGAGCGCATGGCGACGGCGCAGATTCCCGACGCGGATCGCTACTTCGCGAAGTTCGGCTTGTCGGCCGAGCGGCTCGCCAAGGCGAAGCCCGATGCCATCGTGATGCATCCGCAGCCGATGAATCGCGGCATCGAGATCGCCTCCGACGTTGCGGACGGGCCGCAGTCGTTGATCCGCGACCAGGTGCGCAATGGCGTGGCGGTGCGCATGGCCGTGCTGGAAGCGGTGATCGAGGGACGGCGTTGAACGAGCGCGGCACCGGGGTCCATCCCGCCCATCGCGGCAGCATTTTCCTCGAAGACGGCGCGCTGCTCGCGCAGGAGAGCTGGCCCGGCGAGCAGTTCGTGTTGCGCATCTCCGCGCCGAAATGCGCGGCGCGTGCGCAGCCCGGCAGTTTCGTGCATCTCACCTGTGACCCCGACGTGCCCATGCGCCGGCCGCTGTCGATCCAGCGCGTGAATGCGACCGAAGGCTGGATCGAAATCCTCTACAAGATCGTCGGTCCCGGCCTGCGCGCGCTCAGCCGACGCCGCGTCGGCGATACGATCAGCGTGCTCGGCCCGATCGGCCAGCCGTTCCGCCCCGACCCGGCACGGCCACGCGCGCTGCTGGTGGGCGGCGGCGTGGGAATTCCGCCGATGGTGTTCCTCGCGGAGTGGATGATTTCGCGAGGCGGACCGTGGAAGCCGCTGGTGCTCATGGGTTCGGAGATCCCGTTTCCCTTCAAGACGCGGCCCTCGACCATCCTCGTGCCCGGCATCCCCGCCGGCAGCATCGCCGCGATGCCGCTGCTCGATGGCTGGGGCGTGCCGAGCCGGCTCGCCTCGAAGGCGGGATTGCCCGGCTGCTACGACGGCTTCGTCACGCAGCTCGCGGACGAGTGGTTGGGATCGCTCGACGCGGCCGCGAAGGCCGAGGCCGAGGTGTTCAGTTGCGGCCCGACGCCCATGCTCGAGGCCATGGCGAAGGTGGCCGCCCGGCACGGCGTCGCCTGCCAGGTATCGCTCGAGGAGTTCATGGCCTGCGCGGTCGGCGGTTGTGCCGGCTGCACGGTGAAAGTGCAGACGCCGGACGGCCCCGCCATGAAACGCGTGTGCGTCGACGGGCCCGTGTTCGATTCGAGGGCCGTGTTCGGCTGAGCGCTTCAGGGCGCCTTGACGATGGCGCCGCCCTTCATGACCAGCCTCACGCGGCGCAGGGCGTGGATGTCGGTGGCCGGATCGCCATCGACCGCGACCAGGTCGGCTAACAACCCCGCGCGCACGGCGCCGACCTTGTCAGCCAGACCGAAGGCGCGAGCGTTGACCGAGGTGGCCGCCGCAAGCACCTCGAGCGCCGGCATCCCGTACTCGTTCATCAGCTCGAGCTCGCGCGCATTGTCACCGTGCGCGAATACGCCCACGTCGCCGCCGGCGCACAGCGTCACCTTCGCGGCGCGCGCGGCCGCGAAGGCCTTGCGTTCGAGTTCGAGCGCGGGCGGCGCCGGCGCCTTGCCATCCCAGCCGCGATAGCGCGCGATGGAGTCACCGGCGGCGAGCGTCGGGCACAGCACGATGCCCCTATCGTGCATGGCGCGAAAGATCCCGGGCGTGCCGCCGTAACCATGCTCGAGGGTGTCGACGCCCGCGGCGATGGCGCGGCGCATGCCCTCGGCCGTGCTGGCGTGCACCGCGACCGGCCGTCCCGCGTCATGCGCGGCCTCGGTGGCGGCGCGCAATTCCGCTTCCGAAAACGTCGCGCGGCTTTCCTCTCCGGGCCTCCAACGATAGTCGGCGTAGAGCTTGATGAGATCCGCGCCGGCCGCAATCTGCCGGCGCACCGCGAGCACGATGTCCGCGCCGCTGGCCTCTTCCGCGCCCTGCGGCACTTCGACGCCAGGCTCGAAGCCCTTGGGGCCGTACGCGCCCGTGGCCACGATGGCACGCGTCGCCACCAGCAGGCGCGGCCCCGGGATGATGCCCTGCTCGATGGCGCTCTTGAGTCCGACATCCGCGTAACCCGCGCCCTCGGTGCCGAGGTCGCGCTCCGTCGTGAACCCCGCCATGAGCGTGGCGCGCGCGTGGGTGACGGCGCGCGCCGTGCGCAGGGCAAGTGCCTCGTGCAGAACCTGGTCATCCCAGGCAGCTTCGTTGTACGGATGCAGGAACAGGTGGCCGTGGCCTTCGATGAGCCCCGGCAGCAGCGTCATGCCGGCGAGATCCAGCTGGCGGGAATTCGCGGGCGCATCGATCGTCGGGCCCACCGCGACGATGCGGTCGCCGCTGACCCGCACCTTCCAGCCTGCGTGCATCGCGGCGCCGTCGAACACGCGCTCGGGCGCGAGCAGCAAGTCTTCCGCGCGCGCCTGCAGCGCCGGCGCGAGAGCGCACAGTAGCCAGGCGAACAGGCGTGCCGCGCGGATCATGCGGCCAGTCTACGCGACGCGGATTCGGCGCCACAATTTGCCCGAATTCCGCCCCGACATATCACCATCGGGCGCGGGCACGCGCCCACACTGCGCCCCGGGCCGTCGCCCCGGGAGTCGTGCATGTTCGACTGGAAATACTGGCTCGAGGAATTCGAATCGCGCGTGCCGCGCCTGACGATGATCCCTGCGTCACCGGGCAGCGCGCTGACGGACGAGGAAAAGCGCCGCATCGCCGCGTCGATCGCGACCTTCCAGCTCGGCGAACAGTCCGAGGGCCGCACGCTGCTGCGCTTCGCCGAGGAGTTCGGCGCGCGCAACGGCTGCCCCGAGGTGGCGGCGGTGACCGCGCTGTTCATCCGCGAGGAGCAGCACCACGCCGCGCAGCTGCGCGAGTTCATGACGCTGCACGGGCTGCCGCTCAAGCAGCGCAACTGGACCGACAGCGTGTTCCGCCGCGTGCGCAAGCTCGCGGGCTTCGAAGCGTCGGTGACGGCGCTGGTCACCGCCGAAATGATCGGCTTCGTGTATTACCGCGCGCTGGCGCGCGCCACGCAGAACCTCCACCTGCGCGCCATCTGCCGGCAGATGTGCGCGGACGAGGCCATTCACCTGCGTTACGAGGCGCAGCTGCTGCGCACGCTGCGCGGGGTCCGCGCACCGTGGTTGCGATCGCTGGTGGAACGCGCGCACCGGGTGTTTCTCGGGGTCACCGCGCGCGTGGTATTTCGCGAGCACCGCGCGGTGCTCGAGCACGCGGGGCACGACGCGCGGGGGTTCAGGCGTGACTGCCTGTCGCTGTACCGGACGGTGCTGGCCGGAGACGGCGCGCGCGCCCGCAGTGGAGCCGCGCGCGCCGGTTGATTCGGCGGATCAGAACCTCCAGCTGACGTTGGCGCCGAAGCCGTCGCCGTCGTCACTGGTGGAGATGTGCCCGCCCACGGCGAACCGGTTCGTGAAGAACTTGCGCGCGCGCACCTGGAAGGCATCGTTGCCGGTGGCGAACCCCGCCCCGACGCTGAAGCTGTGGTCGAGGTAATAGTCGAAATCGACACCGACGCTCACGTCGTCCTCGTCCGGGTCGACGAAGCTCACGCTGCCCGCGTAGTAGTGCGAATTGCCCATCTTGCCGACATAGCGCGCGGTGACGTTCGGATCCCAGCCGTGCTCGTCGAAGTCGGTGGTGATCAGCATGCCCTGCATCGGCGTGATGCCGAGCGAGCCGTGGATGACCGTGTCGTCGTCGACGAAATCGTCGTCGGAATGCACCACGCCCACGCGGCCGAAGAACATGGTGTTGGGCAGGTAGTAGTCGACTTCCGCGTTCAGCGCATTGAAATCGTCGTCGCCGAAGTCGGCGAACGTCACGCCGCCGCCCACGAAGCTGGAGCGGTTCAGGTACGCGGCCTCCGCCAGCGGCAGGCCGTCGGTCTTCACCGGCTTGAAGTACCAGGCGTACTGGGCGCCGAACAGGTTCGCATCGTCCGGCGAGACGTCGGCGTCGAGCGACAGGTGGTCGACGAAGGCGGTGAGCTCGGAGCGGTAGTCGTCGGCGTGCGCCGCGAGCGGCAGCGCGAACAGCGCGGTAACGCAGGTAGCGAGAATCGACTGGCGGTTTGCCATTGAGGAATCCTTTCGGGTTGTAACGGTCAGGACAGACCGGCGGAAAGTAGTTTGGTTCCCGGGCCGCGCGACGGGGCGGGACCGGGAGCCGTCTCAACCGAAGTTGATCTTCGCCTCGAGGTTCGAACGCGAATCGGCGTTGCTGAGCGCCTCCTCGAGATCGATGCGGTTCTGCTTGTAGAGATTCAGCAGCGCCACGTCGAAGCTCTGCACGCCGCGCTCGGAGCTGGCGACGATGGCTTCCTTGATGCCGCTGACGTCGCCCTTCTTCACGAGCTCGGTGATGTACGGCGTGTTCAGCATCACCTCTATGGCGGCGATGCGCTTGCCGTCCTTGCCGATGACCAGGCGCTGCGAAAGGATGGCGCGCAGGTACTGCGACAGGTCCAGGAAGATCTGCTTGTGCTGGTCCTGCGGGAACATGTTGATGATGCGATCGAGCGTCTCGGCGCTGTTGTTGGCATGCAGCGTCGACAGCACCAGGTGGCCGGTGCCGGACAGGTTGATCGCCGCCTCCATGGTCTCCTTGTCGCGGATTTCGCCGATCAGGATGACGTCCGGGGCTGCGCGCATCACGCCGCGCAAGGCGCGCGCGAAACTCTTGGTATCGAGCCCCACCTCGCGCTGGTTGACGATGGAGCGCTTGTTGGTGTGCAGGAATTCGATCGGGTCCTCGATGGTCACGATGTGATCCGAGGACACCTCGTTGCGGTGGTTGATCATCGCCGCGATCGAGGTCGACTTGCCCGAGCCGGTGGCGCCCACCATGAGGATGAGCCCGCGCTTCATCATGATGAGTTCCTTGAACATGTCCGGCAGCCCGAGCGCGTCGAGCTTGGGCATGTCGGCGCTGATGTAGCGCAACACCATCGCGGGGTAACCGCGCTGGTAGAACACGTTGACGCGAAAGCGGCCGAGGCCGGGCTCGGAGATGGCGAAGTCGATCTCCAGCTCGCGCTTGAAGCTCTCGAGCTGCTCGGGCGTCATCAGGCCGTAGGCCGCCTGGCGCACGGTCTCCGGCGTCAGGACCTGCTTGTTGATGGGCAGGATCTGCCCCTCGATCTTGACCTTGATCGGCGAGTTCGAGGTGAAGAACAGGTCGGACGCCTTGCGCTCGACCATGAGCTTGAACAGCGGCCGCGTGTTGAGGACCATCGGCGCGCCATCGCGCGCGGCATTGGACTCCGAGGTCTCCTCGAGTTGCTCGTTCACGGCGGCCATGTTGTTAGTTTAGAACGAACGGCCCTGTTCTTGTTCGTCGATGATGGTGAGCGCGCCGCCGTCGTCGAGATTCTTGACCTCGCGCTTGCTCTCCAGCTTGATGCGCAGGCGCAGCTCGTTCTTGGAATCGGCGTTGCGCAGCGCGTCTTCGTAGGAGATGAACCCGGCCTCGTACAGGTCGTAGAGCGCCTGGTCGAAGGTTTTCATGCCGATGCGCGTGGAGCGCGACATGACTTCCTTGATCTCCTGCACCTTGCCCTTGAAGATCAGGTCCTGGATCAGCGGCGAATTCAGCATGATCTCCATCGCCGCGATACGGCCCGAGCCGGATTCGCGCGGCACCAGGCGCTGCGATACCAGCGCGCGCAGGTTCAGCGACAGGTCCATCAGCAGCTGTTCGCGGCGTTCGTCCGGGAAGAAGTTGATGATGCGGTCCAACGCCTGGTTGGAGCTGTTGGCGTGCAGCGTCGCCAGCACCAGGTGGCCGGTCTCGGCGAACTGGATGCCGTACTCCATGGTGTCGCGGTCGCGGATTTCGCCGATGAGGATCACGTCCGGCGCCTGGCGCAGCGTGTTCTTGAGCGCCGCGTGCCAGTTGTCCGTGTCAACGCCGACTTCGCGGTGCGTGATCACGCAACCCTTGTGCTGGTGCACGTATTCCACCGGGTCTTCGATGGTGACGATGTGGCCGCGGGTCTTCTCGTTGCGGTAGCCGACCATCGCGGCCAGCGAGGTGGACTTACCCGAGCCCGTGCCGCCGACCATGATCACCAGGCCGCGCTTCGACAGCACGACCTCCTTGAGGATGGGCGGGAGATCGAGCTCCTCGAGCGTGGGGATCTTGGAATTGATCAGGCGGATGACGCAGCCGGTGTGGCCCTGCTGCACGAAGGTGTTCACGCGGAACCGGCCGATGCCCGGCGGCGCGATCGCGAAGTTGCATTCCTTCGAGGCGTCGAATTCCTTGGTCTGCCGGTCGTTCATGATGGCGCGAACCAGCACGGCCGATTGCTCGGCGGTCAGCGCGCGCTCCGACTGCGGCCGCACTTCGCCGTCGATCTTGATCGCGGGCGGGAAACCGGCGGTGATGAACAGGTCGGAAGCCTTCTTGTCGACCACGCGACGCAGAAGGTCCTGCATGAGCTTGATGCCTTGTTCCCTGTCCATTACTTCTACCTATCTCTTCTGCCGCGCTTCGCGGCCCAATGGACCGGTTCGCTTCGAACCGGCTTGAATTCCGGCGCCAGCCGTCAAAGAGCATCCTTGTTGGTGGCCTTGTAGCGAGCCTCTTCCTTGCTCACCACGCCCTTGGTCACGAGCTCCGCGAGGCACTGGTCGAGCGTCTGCATGCCCGCGGCGCCGCCGGTCTGGATGGCGGAGAACATCTGCGCGATCTTGCCTTCGCGGATCAGGTTACGAATCGCGGGCGTACCAATCATGATCTCGTGCGCCGCCACACGGCCACCGCCATTGCGCTTCAGCAGCGTCTGCGAGATCACCGCGCGCAGCGACTCGGACAACATGGCACGCACCATTTCCTTTTCCTGCGCCGGGAACACGTCGACCACGCGGTCGATGGTCTTGGCGGCGGAGCTGGTGTGCAGCGTGCCGAACACCAGGTGTCCGGTCTCGGCGGCGGTCAGCGCCAGGCGGATGGTCTCGAGGTCGCGCATTTCGCCGACCAGCACCACGTCCGGGTCCTCGCGCAGCGCCGAGCGCAGCGCTTCCGAGAAGCCCAGCGTGTCACGGTGCACTTCGCGCTGGTTCACGAGGCAG
>DASSRK010000048.1:0-16026 GCA_035701825.1 Steroidobacteraceae bacterium | reverse complement strand
GCCCGCGCTCGCCTTCCGCGGCATCAAGTTCAACACGCCGTGGGACTCGTATCGCCCGAGCTCGGCGCTCGACCAGCACTACGCCACGGTGCGCGACCTCGAGTTCTGGGAAGCCTTCCTCGACATGATGGCCGAGAACCGCTTCAACGCGATCTCGCTGTGGACGCTGCATCCGTTCACTTACATGATCCGGCCGAAGAACTTCCCCGAGGCCAGCAAGTGGAGCGACGCGCAGTTCGACGAGTGGCAGCGCCTCTACCACGGCATCTTCCGCCTCGCGAAGGAACGCGGCCTCGACACCTACCAGGTGTTCTGGAGCATCTTCGTCAGCGAGGAGTTCGCCAGGGCGCACGGCATCACGACGAAGAACTACTACCCGAACTACTACGTGGACGGCGACACCTCGCAGGCGACCCGGCGCTACCTGCGCGAAAGCGTGACGCAGATGCTCGAGGAGTATCCCGACCTCGACGGCATCGGCGTGTCGCACGGCGAAGGCATGGGGGGCATGACGCCGCTCGAGCGCCAGCAATTCGTCGACGACGTGTATATCGCCGGCGCACTGAACGCCAGGCGCGCTCAACCGGTGAAACTCATCCATCGCGTGCCGTTCTCGTCCGGACTTGCGTCCGGCCCCGGAGTCAGCACCGACGTCGAGCAGATCACGCGCACCGCGATGGAGAAGCTCGGCAACCAGTTCGACGGCCCCATCTGGGTGGAGATGAAGTTCAACTGGTCGCACGGCCACTCGACCCCGAAGCTGGTCAAGGTGCACGGCGGCAAGCTCGGTGACACGTACTTCAAGCCGGCACCGTCCAACTACCAGATCGTCTGGCAGGTGCGCAACGAGGACTTCTTCGCGCTGCGCTGGGGGCAGCCGGATTTCATCCGGCGGCACATCGCGCTGAACGGCCGGCAGGACTACGTCGGCGGATACTTCGTGGGTTCCGAGACCTACATCCCGGCGCTCGACTACTTTTCGGCGCTCGCGCATCCGCAGTGGCGCTGGGCCTTCGAGCGGCAATGGCTGTTCTACAAGCTGTGGGGCCGGCTGCTGTACGACCCGGCCACGCCCGACGCGGTCTTCGCGGCGGAATTCACGCGCCGCTACGGCGCGAAGGCGAAAGGACTGCTGCGGGCCTATGCGCTCGCCTCGGATACCCAGATGCGGCTGGCGTCGCAATACGACTCACGCTGGGACTTCACGCTGTACGGCGAGGGGTTCCTGGCCCTGCAGGGTGAAGTCACCCGCTACATCGGCGTCGACGCCCTCATCCACCAGCCCCCGCTCGATCCCGCCTATCTCTCGGTGGAAGAATTCGTGCGCGACGGAGCGGCCGGCGCAACGCCCACAGGCCACGACACCACGCCCGCGTCGCTGGCGGACCTGCTCGAGCGCGATTGCCGCCAGGCCCTGCACCTGGTCGAAAAGCTCGACCCCGGCGGCGACGTGGCCTTCCGCTACGAGCTGGCGGACGTGCGCGCCTGGGCGTACCTCGGGCTGCACTTCGCCGAACAGTTGCGGGGCGCGATCGACCTGCAGAAATTCCGCACGCTGGGCGGCCCGGAGGGCGTCCGCGCCGGCGCGATCGCGCATCTCGAGAAGGCGCTGGCGTACTGGGACGAGGTTATCCGCGTCACGCGGCCTATCTACAAGGACATGCCGCTGGCCCACTACAACGGCAACTCGTTCGACGCGAACCCGGACAACCTGTTCCACTGGGCCCGGGTGCGCGATGAGGTCGCGCACGACGTCGAGGTCGCCCGACAGGCAACACCCACGCCGCGCTGAGCCCGCGTCTGGCAGCGGTCATGAGCCGCGTCCGCTGATGGCAACCGCCTCCGTCACCCAGTCTTGGGTGCGCCATCACCCCGGAGACGCCCATGGCCAGCTCGAAACAATCCGCCGCCGCCCGTCGCAACATCAAGAAAGCCGCCGCCGCTGCGAAGCGCAAGCGCACCATCGCCAAGCTCCCCAAGCGCACGCGCACCGCGCTCGGCAAGCAGGCCTCGAAAGTCGCCCGCAGCAGGTCGCGCTCGCGTTAGACCCGGCCGCCCATGGACCAGGCCGTACGGTTGTCGCTGACGCCGGGCGCGAAACGCTGCCGGCGCAAGTTCCTCGAGTACTTCCCCGACGGCTTCCACGACGCGGACTATCTCGAGTTCGAGCGCGACTACAAGGTGGAAACCCACCGGCGCTGGGAAGAGGCGCTGAACGCGCGCGAGTTCCGCAGCCTGCTCGCGGCCGGCGCGCATGCGGAAATCGCCGCGCGCGCCGTGCGCGTCGAGCAGCGCTCGCGCCACAGCATGATCTTCTCCTTCGAGAAGATGGCGCTGCGCGACGCAGTCCGCACGCCGGCCGGCGCGCGCGCCTTCGCCACGGGACTGTTCGACCTGCTGCACGGGCGCGGCAGCCTGCAGCGCCGCTTCGAGCGCTGGATAGCCGTGGTGGCAGGCTTGCCGCGACGGCAGACGCGGGTGCTGACCTGGCCGCTGGTGACCGTGTTCGGTTTCATCGCACGGCCGGACCAGCACGTGTTCCTCAAGCCCACGGTCACGCGCGCCGCCGCGCGTGCCTACGGCTTCGAGTTCAACTATGCCTCGCGCCCGAGCTGGCCGGTGTACCAGTCGCTGCTGCAATTCGCCGACCGGGTACGCCGTGACACGCGCGACCTGGGTCCGCGCGACATGATCGACGCGCAATCCTTCATCTGGGTCCAGGGTTCGGACGAATACTGATCGCGGCGCCGGGATGGCGGGCCGTGGGTCCATCCATGACCCACGACCCGCCCGGCTGCACGAGCCCGCGTCTCCCTCAGAGCGAATCGAGGAACGCCAGCACCTGGTCCTTCTGTGCCTGGCTCAATGCGTCGTAGGCGGCCTTCGCGGCGCTGGCCTGGTTGGCATGCCGCGCGATCGCTTCTTGCTTGGTGAACGACAGCCCGTCGTGCATGAGGCGATTGCGCGTGCGCAATGCCCACAGCGGCGCGGTGCGGATCTGCGAGGCCGTGCTCGCGAAGTCCGCGCCCGGCAGCACCGGGATGCCGTCGCCCGTGCCGATGTCATGCAGCAGGAAGTCGCTGTACGGGTGGATGATCTTGTTGCCCACCGCGGTACGGACGCGCATGGCGCCGCCGTTGATGCGGGTGCCCGGCGCCGCCGTGCGCAGGGTCGGCACGTGGCAGGCGCCACATCCCACGTTGTTGAACAAGGTATCACCCGCGCGGACCTGCGAGTTGATGGTGCCGCGCGGCGGCACCTTCGTGGCGCGCATGAAGTTCGCGAACGCCTTCACGTCCACGCCGTCATCCTCCGGATCCGCCACCGGGTCGAACGGCGTGCCGAATCCGACGAAGTGCCCGAGCGAAGTGTTCTCGTCGGGCAGCAACGGCGTGGTGATGCCCATTTCGTTGAGGTAGGCATCGGCCGCGAACGACTCGAGGCTGGCGTGCTGGCTCTTGTGGCCGAAGCGCCCGATGCGCGGCGCGTTGTTGGCTTCCAGCACCGCCACTTCGAGCGCCCGGCCGCGGATCGAGGCCGGCTGGGCGTTGCGTATGGCCAGCAGCGTGTCGTTCGGGATGGCCTCGATGAAGCCCGCGCCGAGCGTGTTGGTGGAGATGCGGAACGTGCTGACGCTGTCCTCGAAGGGAACGCGTTCGAAGATGGCGGCATTGGTGGCGCGCGACTGGATCAGCGAGCCGCCCACCGATTCCACGAACTGCAGCAGGTCCATGCGCCCGGTGCGGTGTTCGGCCACCTGGCTGGCACCGCCCGTGACGATATTCTGGTGACACTCACGGCAGGACTGGGCGTTGTAGGTAGGCCCCAGCCCGTCCTGTACCTTTTCCACCTCCTCGAATATGAAGCGGTTGTCGTTGAAGGATCGCAGCGCGACCACGGTGTCTTCGTTCAGCGCGCCGAAGTCCAGGCCCTGCGGATCGAAGCCATTGGTGCGGTTGTCGAAGCCCGCCGGCGCTTCGGTGAAGAAGCCGAAGGAAGGCGGTTCCGGCGATACCGAATCCGCCGCTGCCGTGCCGCCCTTGGCCGTTGTCGACGTCGGTGCCGATGTTTCCGGATCGACCGTCCGCGGGGCCGTGATGAAACGATGGGACTCTGCGTTTGGAATGGCCGCCTGCGCTGCGGATTGATCGCCGTCCGACATGGCCTGGCTGTAGGCAATGACCGAAAGCGACACGATGGCGGCGGCCGCCGCCATCGTAGTTAGACCACGAGTACGTGAGTTCATGATTGCTCCCTTCCCTAGGAGTGGTTTTCGAATGCCGGCGGTGCCGGCGTGTCACTCTTCCTGAGCGACGTGGGGCAACATGGATCATGGCAATGCGTCAGCGCAAGCTGACGCCATCCAGGGACATGGCCTTACGGCAACCGTGGCATTCCGGCAACGCCCAGCCGCGCCTCGAGCTGCGCGAGCGCGCGCCGCGAGGCGAAGTGCCGGTAGCTTTCGAGCGCGAAGTCGCGCAGCTCCGCGGCGTCGATGGCGCCGCGCGAGAGATCCAGCGCCATCCAGCCCTGGTGTCCCAGGTACTTCGGGATGGAGAGGCGCGGATCCATCTCGAGCGGGCCCTGGCGTTCGATGCCCACCCAGAACTGCGCGGCCAGGCCCTTGCCGGAGTCATGCAGCATGAAGAAGGTGCGCTTGCCGGCGCGCCAGACCACCGAGCCCATGGAGACGTCCTGCTCCACCTGTGGCCATTGCGCAAGAATCCTGCGCGCCGCGGCCACCGCCTTCCGCGCGCGCGGCGCCAGCATGCGATCGATGTCCTCGGGCCGCATCCTCACGCTGGGCGCGGCGACCTGCGGCGGCCGCGTGGCCTGCGACGCGAGCTTCGCGGGCGTCGCGTTCAGGTACGCCATGTGCACCAGCTCGCACACGCGTTTCCAGGAAATTCCCCGGTTGAGCTCGACGCCGATCCAGCCGGCCGGGCCCACGTACGGCGGCCTGTAGATGTGCGGCGACGAGGCCAGCAGGCGCGACTGCTCGAGCTCCGGCGTATTGAGCCACAGCGCGACGTGCCCGTCGCCGTGGTGGTTCAGCGCCCAGACCGCGAACACCTTGCCCTTGCGGGTTCCCAGGCGCGCGCGATAGTTAGGCGAGCCGTGCGACTCGAACTCCTCGGCGTGGGGCAACGCCAGGCACAGCTCGCGGGCGGCCGCCTCGATGGTGCGCGCGCGCCCGCCAGCCATGCTCCTCAGCCGTCGCAGCCCTTCAGGCTGCCCTTGTAGTCCTTGCCGAAATTGAACACGAACACCGGCCCGAGCTCGATGACCTGCTTGGCGGTGGCCAGCTGGATGGAGACGTTGCTCTTGGCGGCCGGCAGCGAAGCGCTGGCGACGCGATGCGCGCAATACGAGCTCCACTCGCTGGAGATGAGCGAGGTCATGTCGAACACCGACGTGTACGGCGCGCTGTTCAACTGGATGAGCGCGTGCAGTGAGCTGCCACCCTCGGCGGGCTCGGCGGCGCGCGCGTAGAACATGAGCATGATCACGTCACCCTCGTTGATCGCGCCCTGCACGGGCGAAGTCGCCTGGATGTCCCAGGGATTCGCCCCCTTGGTGGCCTTGATGCGGAACGCGTGCTGGATGCGTTCGTCCTCGACCTTGAACACCTTGGGCTTCGGCTTGTCCGGCTGCACGTTCCACACGCCGTTGGTGTCGTTGTTGATGGTCTTGGTCCAGATGTCTTCCTCGGCCATGACCACCGTGCCGAGTGCGAAGCCCGCGAGCAGAAACGTCCAGAACTTCATGCGTACAACCCCCTGCTGTGCGCATCCCTGCGAAAGACTGTCCTCCCGAATTCAGCTCTTCAGGTACGTCGCGAAGAAATCGAGCGTCCGTCCCCAGGCCAGTTTCGCGGCGGGTTCGTTGTACCGCGCCTGGCTCGAATCGTTGTTGAACCCGTGCTGCGTGCCCGGGTACATGTTGAGGCTGTACGGCACGCCGACCGCATCGAGCGCCACCCGGAAATCATTGATGCCCGCGTTGACGCGCTCGTCGGTGCCGGCGTAGTGCAGGAGCACCGGGCACCTGAGCTTCTTCACGTCCTCGGCCGGCAGCTGCCTGCCGTAGTAGGACACGGCGCAGTTGACGCCGACGCTCTCCACGGCCGCGCGCAGCGCGAGGCCGCCGCCATAACAGAAGCCCACCACGCCGATCCTGCCGTTGCTGGAAGGATCGGCCGCGAGCCAGGGCACGCCCGCGAGCACGTCGCTCGCGATGCGCGCGCCGTCGGTCTTGGCGAACAGGTCGCGCGCGGCTTCCTGGTCGGCGGGCGCCCCGCCCGCCACCGACAGGCCGTCGGGCGCGATGGCCAGGTAACCCGCGAGCGCCACGCGGCGCGCGATGTCCTCGATGTGTTCGTTGAGCCCGCGGTTCTCGTGGATGACCAGCACGCCCGCGATGCGGTCGGACTTGCCCATCTTGCGCGGCCGCGCGGTGTACGCCTTCACGGAGCCGTTCGGCCCGTTGAATTCGATGCTCTCGCACTTGAGGCGCTTGTCGTCGGGCTCGGTCTGGCGCGCCTGCGCGTAGTTGGGCTCGAGCACCGCGAGCGCCGTGGTGGCGGCGGCGACGCTGCCCGCGAGCCGGGTGAGCCGCGCGAGGAATTCGCGGCGCGGCAGCGTGGTGTGCACGTATTCGTTGTACAGCTCGATGATGCGGCCGTCGACGGTCATGAAGCGCTCCGTTGGCTGTCGATCATTCCCAGTAAACGTGTTTTCCCATCCGCGACAGCGGCACGCAACCGTGGAAAGCCGTCGGGACGGGAACGTACTCCATATTGCCGGTAATGCCCACCCTCGAAGTGAAGTACCCGAGCAGCGCCAGCTCGCGCGTCATGAGGATGAATGGCTTCGGGGAACGCTCGCCGGCCAACGCCGCGGTGAGCGTCGATTTGACGTAGTCCGTGCGCGCCGCCGGGTCGCGCTCGAGGAACGGCTTGCCGGAGGCCCGCGCGGAATTCTCGAAATCCGCCAGGCCATTGCGGAAACGCTCGCGGTCGGGCGCCGGGTAGATTCCGTCGAGCGCGCTGTCGATGAACGCCGGCACACCGGCGTCCCTGGCGCCGCCGGTATCGGTCTTCGGGATCATGATCTCCGCGATCTCGGCCACCACGCCGAGCTCGGCGGTGGTGAGGAACTTCGTGGCCACCGCCACGCCCGGCTCCTGCTTCGCCGAGCAACCCTGCAGCACCGCGAGCGCCGCCGGCGCCGAGATCGTGCCGCCTAACAACCACGCCGCACGCCGCAGCAGTTCGCGACGCTGGATCATCTCCGGCCCTTCCTCGATGGATGATTCCTGCTCCAGGCTCACAGGTTGCCCTTCTTCAATTCGGAGACCGCGTGGTCGGCGGCGCGCGCGGTGAACGCCATGTACGTGAGCGAGGGGTTCTGGCAGGCTGAGGAGGCCATGAACGAGCCGTCCGTCACGAACACGTTCTTGCAGGCGTGCACCTGGTTGAACTTGTTCAACACCGAGGTCTTCGGGTCCGCGCCCATGCGCGCCGCGCCGGCCTCGTGGATCGACAGCCCGGGTGCGTAGACATCCTTGTCGCTGACCTTGATGTCCTTGTAACCGGCGGCCTCGAACATCTCGACGGCGTCATTGACCATGTCCTTCTGCATGGCGCGCTCGTTTTCGCGCAACTGCACGTCGAGCTTGAGCACCGGCAGGCCGTACTTGTCCTTGCGGCTGCGGTCGATGACGGCGTGGTTCAGGTGATTGGGCAGGATCTCGCCGAACGACGAGGCGTTCACCACCCACGGGCCCGGCTCCTTGAAGGCCTGCTTGAGCTCCGCGCCCATGAGCTCGCTGTCGTTGAAACGCCCGAAGCCCGAACGCACCGCGCGGCCCTGGTAGCCGAAGCCGCGCAGGTAGGCGCGCTTGTCCGTGCCGACGTTGCGGTAGCGCGGCACGTAGTAGCCATTGGCGCGGCGGCCGGTGTAGGCCACGTCGGTGAAGCCTTCGACGGTGGCGGTCACGCCGGGCGCCTTGAGGTGATCCACCAGGTTGTGCCCGAGCTCACCCGAGTCGTTGCCGAAGCCGTTCGGGAAACGCGCCGACACCGAGTTGAGCATGATGAAGGCCGAGCCCAGCGTCGATGCGCACAGGAACACGATCTTCGCGAAGTAGTCGGTCTGTGCGCCGGTCCCGGCGTCCAGCACGCGCACGCCGGTGGCGCGCCCCTTGTCGTGGTCGTAGATGATCTCGTAGACGATCTTGTCCGGCAGCAGGGTCATGTTGCCGGTGCGCTCGGCCGACGGCAGCGTCGCCGACACGCTCGAGAAATAGCCGCCGTAGGGACACCCGCGGATGCACAGGTTGCGGTACTGGCAGGTGCCGCGCTGCGGGCTCTGGTCGTGCGTGAGCGGCGCGGTGAGGTTGGCGGTGCGCCCGATGATGAGCTTGCGGCCGAGCTTGTCGGCTATGCGCTTCTGGAAATCGATCTCGACGCAGTTGAGCTCCATGGGCGGGAGGAACCTGCCGTCCGGCAGCGTCGGAATGCCGTCGCGGTTGCCGCTGATGCCGGCGAAGGTCTCGACGTAGTCGTACCACGGCGCGATCTCGTCGTAGGTCACGGGCCAGGGAACACCCACGCCCTCCTTCGCGTTGGCCTCGAGATCCATCGGGCTCAGCCGGTAGCTCTGCCGCGCCCACATCAGTGAACGACCGCCGACGTGGTAGCCGCGGATCCAGTCGAAGCGGCTGGTCTCGGTATAGGGATTGTCGAGGTCGTCCACGAACCAGTGCTGGTTAGCCGGCGTCGGATAGCCGGTGCGCGTCTGCACCGGCTTGCGCCGGCGCGTTTCCTGCGTGATGCGGTTGCCGTATGGCAGGTCCCACGGATCGGTGGTGGCGGTCGGGTACTCGCCGTGGCGGACCATGCGTCCGCGATCCAGCACCAAGGTCTTCAGGCCCTTCTCCGTGAGCTCCTTGGCCGCCCAGCCGCCGCTCATTCCCGTGCCGACGACGATGGCATCAAAAGAATTCGAATCCATGTTCTACTGGGTCCCCCTCGCCCGACGACGGCCATTATGGACCACCTGCGCGTCTTGCTGGTTCCGTTTCAGCTCACGAGCCTCATCCTCGTGGCTGTGTTCTCGGTGCTGCTCACGATCAGCGAGGCGGCGGGCTTCTACGGGATCTTCGCGCAGCTGTTCCTGCAGATCTGGGTGGTGAAGTACGGCTACGTGATCATCGAGCACATCGCCGATGGCGAGGACGAAGCGCCGGTGATGGACGCAGACATGCTGAGCCCGTTCGAGACGCGGCCCTGGGTGCAGCTCGCGATCGTCGGCGCGGGCATGTTCGCCTGCATGGCCATCGGTGGCCGCGGCGCGTGGTACCTCGGGGGTTTCCTGCTGTTGCTGCTGCCCGCATCCATGGCCGTGCTGGGCGTCGGTGAAGATGCCTACCAGGCCGTCAACCCCGTGATGCTGTGGCGCCTGATCCGCGGGCTCGGCGTCTATTACCTCGCGATCCTCGCTTCGATCCCGCTGTACCTCGGGCTGCTGTCCCTCCTCGAGCGGGCCAATGCCTGGAGCCTGGTCTGGCACGCGACGGCGCTGTTCTGCGAGCTGTCCTTCTTCAGCCTCATCGGCGGCTGCCTGTACCTGCGCCGGCATCGTCTCGGGCTCGAGCCGCGCAAGAGTCCCGAGCGCAGCGCGGCGCGCGCAGAGGGCGAGCGCATGAAAGTGCGCGACCGCATGCTCGACGAGGTGTTCCAGCAGGTGCGGCTCGGCAAGCACATCGAGGCGACACGCCCGCTGGCGCAGTGGATGGGCGACCTCGACGGCGAGACCGCGGCGCGCGACGCGCGCTACGTCGCATCGCGGGCGCTGGAATGGGAATCCACCAACGGTCTCAACACCATCGGCAGCTGCCTGATCCGCCACTTGCTGCGCGCCGGCCGGCCCGACGCCGCGCTGCAGATCTTCGAGCGGCTGCGCGAACGCTTCCCGGCGCTCACGCTGGATTCGGCCGATGACCTGCGCACCCTGGCCGAGTTCGCCGAAGGCTCCGGGCGCGAGGAACTGGCGATTTCCATGCGGCTGGAAACCCCCATCATCCGGCCCTGAAATCCGCCGTCGGTCACCCGCATGACAACTGTCAGTCGGCCCGGCTGACAGGGGCGACTTAAGAGATGGGCCGGCCTGCGACAGGATCCCCGCATCGGAGGTCTCATGTCCCAGTCGCCCCTCGCCCGCCTGAACGACGCGCACAAGCGCTACGGCCCGGTCACGGCGCTCGATGGTCTCGACCTGCAGGTGAATCGCGGCGAGATGCTCGCGCTGCTCGGCCCGAACGGCGCCGGCAAGTCGACCGCCATTTCGCTGCTGCTCGGATTGCAGACTCCCGATCGCGGCAGCGCCGAGCTGTTCGGCGACGCCCCGCAGTCACTCGATGCGCGCCGCCGCATGGGCGTGATGATGCAGGAGGTCAATCTTTCACCCGTCCTGCATCCGCGCGAAATGGTCGCCCAGGTCGCAAGCTACTACCCGACGCCGTATCGCGCCGGCGAAGTGATCGAGCGCCTGTCGCTCGAGAAGATCGCCGACCGTCCGTACGGCAAATTGTCGGGCGGCCAGAAGCGCCAGGTGCAGTTCGGCATGGCCATCGCGGGCCGGCCGGAGCTGCTGTTCCTCGACGAGCCCACCGTCGGCCTCGACGTGAACGCGCGCGAAGCGCTGTGGCAGGTGCTGCGCGACCTGATCCACGAAGGCGTTTCCATCGTGCTCACGACTCACTACCTGGAAGAGGCCGAGGCGCTGGCCGACCGCGTGGCCGTGGTGACGCACGGCAAGCTCGTGGCCGGCGGCAGTGTCGACGAGATCCGCGCCTACGTGACGCGCAAGAACATCCTCTGCCGCACCGCGCTCGCGCGCGAGCAGATCGCCGCCTGGCCCGAAGTGCAGGAGCTGCGCGAGGACTCCGGCGTCAAGCACATCACCACGCGCGACGCCGAGGCGGTGCTGCGGCGGCTGCTGGCCGCGGATGCGCAGGTCAGGGACATCGAGGTCAAGCGCGCGGGACTCGCGGAAGCGTTCGCGGAGATCACGTCCGCCAATCCGGCGGCCGGCAACGGTGCGGGGAATTCGCGATGAACGACACGGGCTCACTGATGACCGGCGGCCGCGTGCTCGCCGCCTACCTCGGCGACATGCGCCTGGAGCTGACCAAGATGGCGCGCACCCCGGCGTTCGCCGTGCCCACCATCCTGTTCCCCGCATTGTTCTACCTGCTGTTCGGCATCGTGATGGGCGGCGGGCGCGGCGACGGGCCGTTCGCGGTCCAGGCGCTGGCGCGCTGGAGCATGTTCGGCACCATGGCGCCGGGCCTGTTCGGCTTCGGCGTGTCGCTGGCCTTCGAGCGCGAGAACGGCCAGATGATCCTGCGGCAGGCCCTGCCCATGCCCGCGGGCTCGTACCTGATCGCGCGCATGATCAACGCCATGGTGTTCGTCGCCATCAGCACGCTGCTGATGCTGGCACTCGCCATGTTCGTCGGCCACGTGCCGATGAGCGCCGGCCAGGTGCTGCGCCTGCTGCTGGTCAACGTGACCGGCGTGCTGCCCTTCTGCGCCATCGGCCTGTTCATGGGATCGATGATCTCTGGCCAGGCCGCGCCCGCCATCATCAACATCATCTATCTACCCATGGCGTTCCTGTCGGGCGTGCTGTTCCCGATCCCGAACAAGTTCCTGCAGCAGATCCAGCCGGTGTGGCCGTCTTACCACCTGGGGCAGCTGACGCTCGGCGCCGTGGGCGGCACCTGGGCGGGCGAGCTCAGCCATCACGTCGCGGCGCTCGTCGGCGTCACGGTGCTGTTCTTCGTGCTGGCCATGCGCAAGCTGGGCAACCGGGGCATCAGCCTGCTGGGACGCCCGCGGGCCCCGGGCGCCGCGTCGCCGTTGCGCCGCGCGGTGAACCTCGTGGTGCTGGCAACCGCGATCGGGCTGCTGTTGCTGGGAGTCATGGGCGGTACCGCGTCCCACTCCGCCGCGAACGTCGCGGCCACGTCGAAGGGCGAGTCGGTGGATGGCTCCGCAGCACCCCCTGTCGCGGATTCTTCCACTTCGCCACTCGGCGTGGCCGCGCCCGAGTCCCCGGTCATCGCGGAGTTCGACGACGGCAGCACCCGCGCCGCCTACGGCATCGGCTTCACCGCCACCGACGACAAGAGCCGCGGCGGCAACTCCACCGTGTCGCAACGGTTGGTCGAGGGCGGCGCCGACCACACCAGGGCGGCGCTGGAAGTCTCGGGCGACGTGGGCACGGCGATCCAGTATCCATTCGTCGGTACTTCGTTCCTGCCCAACGGCCAGCCGCAGGTGGACTTCCTCAAGCAGGGCTTCATGGACTACTCGACGCGCCACACGCTGCGCTTCCGCGCCCGCGGCGACGGCAAGAACTACCTCGTGGTCATCATGGGACCGCAGGTCGACGCGATACCGGGAATGTATGGCTTCGTGGCCGGCCCGGAGTGGCAGGAAGTACGCGTGCCGCTGCACGACCTGGGCGGCGTCGACCTGCAGCGCGTGAAGGCCATCAGCATCGGCTCGATGACCCCCGGCGAATTCCGCTTCCAGATCGACGGCGTGCGCATCGAATGAGATAGGATCGACCCCCGGACACGTACCGCCATGCGCCTCTCGACCCTGCTGCAGAACATCCGCCGTCCGCCCCCCCACTCGCTGGTCGGGCACATGACGCGCGCCGACGGCAGCGCCATGCGCACCGTGCCGTTCATGATGCTGATTCACCTGATCTGGCTGTTCCTGTGGCCGGTGCTCAACGGTGACTCCTTCCGCCACGTGATCCTGCCGACGCTGCTCAGCGTGCCGTTCTTCCTGTACCTGCACCTCAGCACCTTCTTCTACGACGGGCCGCACTGGGGCCGGGTGCGCTACATCGCGGGTGTCTACCTGCTCGCCTACCTGCTGGTGCCGTTCAACCTGTCGGGCATGGGTTACCTGATCTTCGGGTTCTTCTCGATGGCGTTCACCGTGCCGCTGCGCTACGCGTGGCGCGCGATCGCGCTGGCGATCGTGCTGCTGGCGGTGGAAATGCTCGCGCTCCACCACCGCACCAACACCATGGCCAGCGTGCTCGTGCCGCTGGCGATCTTCGGCATCGTGGCCGTCTACACCGGCTACACCACTTCGCAGCAGGCGGTGTTGAGGCGCAGCAAGGAAGAGATCATGCGCCTCGCGACGCTCGCCGAGCGCGAGCGCATCGGCCGTGACCTGCACGACCTGCTGGGACACACGCTGTCGCTGGTGGCGCTGAAATCCGAGCTGGCGCGCAAGCTCATCGACCGCGACATCGACGCGGCGCGCTCGGAGATCGGCGAGGTCGAACGCGTGGCGCGCGATGCGCTGTCCCAGGTGCGCACCGCGGTCGCCGGCATCCGCGGCACGGCGCTCGCGGCCGAGCTTGCCTCCGCCACCGCGTTGCTCAAGGCGCAGGGCCTGAGCGTCGAATGCGAGACCGAAGCGGTGAAGATGCCGGTCGAAATCGAGACCGCGCTGGCCATGTCGCTGCGCGAGGCGGCCACCAACGTCGGCCGGCACGCGAGCGCCACCGGCGTGACCATCCGCGTGCGCCGCGAGCAATCCGCGGTGGTCATGGAAGTGGCCGACAACGGTCACGGCGGCCGCATCATCTTCGGCAACGGGCTGAACGGCATGCGCGAGCGCCTCGCGAGCGTGGGCGGCAACCTCATGCTGTCGCCCAACAAGGACGGCGGGACACTGCTGCGCGCTTCGGTGCCGGCCGCATGATCCGCATCCTGCTCGCCGAAGACCAGGCCATGGTGCGTGGCGCGCTCGGTGCGCTGCTCAAGCTCGAGCGCGACATCGAGGTGCTCGGCGCGGCCGCGGACGGCGTGCAGGCGCTGACGGAGTGCCGCCGGCTGCGGCCCGACATCGTGGTCACCGACATCGAGATGCCGGGCATGACCGGCATCGAGCTCGCGCAGAAGATCCAGGCCGAGGCGTTGCCGATCAAGGTGGTCATCGTCACGACGTTCGCGCGCCAGGGCTTCCTGCGGCGCGCGCTCGACGCCGGCGTGAAGGGCTACCTGCTCAAGGATTCGCCGGCCGAGCAGCTGGCGCAGGCGCTGCGCAGCGTGCACCGCGGCGGCCGGGCCATCGATCCCACGCTCGCGGTCGAGGCGTGGAACGAATCCGATCCGCTGAATGATCGCGAGCGGCAGACGCTGCGCCTGTCCGGCGAGGGCCTGACCGCGCCACAGATCGCCGAGCAGCTCGGCCTGTCGGCCGGCACGGTGCGCAACTATCTATCCGAGGCGATCGGCAAGCTGGGCGCCAACAACCGCATCGACGCGTACCGACTCGCGCGGCAGAAGGGATGGCTTTAAGACGGTGCCGGAGCATGCATTCCGGCATAACTTCGGGGGTGCGGTCGTGGTGCAGACTCGGTGGGAGTTATGCCGGAATGCATGCTCCGGCACCGTCTTACCCCCGCCCGATGTAGGGCATCTTCGGCGGCAGGATGGTCATGAACTGCACGTTGGCGTTCAACGGTAGTTTGGCCATGTGCAGCACCGACTCCGCGACGTGGCGCACGTCCATCATGGGCTCCGGCTGGGGCAGCAGCGCAGCGAGCTCGGTGAGCGCGTTGCCGATGTCGATCTGCCCCACCGCGATGTCGTACTTGCGGCCGTCGAGCGAGGCGGATTTCGTGAGCCCGGTCATGCCGTGCTTGGATGCCGTGTAAGGGGCCGAGTTGGCGCGCGGCACGTGCGCCGAGATCGAGCCGTTGTTGATGATGCGTCCGCCGCGCGGCTCCTGCGCCTTCATGACGCGAAACGCCTGCTGCGTGCACAGGAACGCGCCGGTGAGGTTGGTGTCGATGACCTTGCGCCACTGCTCGAAGGTGAGGTCCTCGAGGTTCACGCCGAACGGCGTGCCCACCCCCGCGTTGTTGAACAGCACGTCGAGCCGGCCGAACTTCGCCACCGCGGCATCGAACAGCGCCTGCACGGCCTTCGGATCGGTGACGTCCATCTCGTGGACCAGCGTCTGCCCGGCGCTGCCGGCGCGCGCCACCTCGTCCAGCGCCTCGCGATGCCGCCCGGCCAGCACCACCCTGAACCCGTCGGCCAGGAACGCCTGCGCCGTCGCCTTGCCGATCCCGCTCCCCGCGCCCGTGATGAGCGCCACTGCGTCCGTCATGCCTAACTATCTCCGCGTCGCGCCAGCAATTCCCCGAGTTCGCCGTCGGCGCCCACGCGCAGCTGCATCTCGATGGGCTGGCAGCACACCTGGCAGTCTTCGACATAAGTGCAGTCGCCGGCGCTGGTGTCGACCCGCGTTTCGAATGCTTCACCGCAATACGGGCAGCTCACCGTGGCGAACCCGGTTCCCGCGGCACGGTCCATTGCGGTAGATTCGACGCGCAGCACCGGTTCGAGCCCATAGAGCTCGTCGATCTCGGCGTCGCTCAACGGCTTTTCGGGAGGTTCCATGTCTGCCCGAATGATGTCACGTCTCGCCTGCGTGGTAGGCATCGCGTTCTGCACCTTTGCCTACTCGCGCTGCACGTTCGTCAGCAATCCGGGCGGCACGCCGGTGGATCCGGGCCAACCCGGCACCAACGGGATATTCGTCACCACGCTCACGCTGCACGACTCCTCGGGCGTCCAGGCCACCGATTTCGTGATGGGCGAGCCTATCCGCTTCGATCTCGAGGGACTCAACCGCGACGCCCAGCCCCGCACCCTGCAGTTCTCTGATTCGCAGATCTACGACTTCTACGTCTTCGACGCCGCCACGCACCAGGTCCGCTGGCGCTGGGCCGCGGACAAGGACTTCCTCCAGGCGCAGACGCAGCTCACGTTCCAGGCCAATTCCAGCAAGCTCTACTCGGTGAGCTGGAATGGCGTGCTGGCCGATGGCACGCAGCTACCCGTGGGCACGTACCAGGCGCGCGGCATTTTCGTGGCCGATGGCTACAGCGGCGATCCCACGGCGGCCAGCGAACT
>DASSRK010000047.1:0-7011 GCA_035701825.1 Steroidobacteraceae bacterium | reverse complement strand
GTCTTACGGCACCGTCTTACCGTCTTACTCGCAGAGGCCTTCGAGGTAGCTCTGCGCCGCGGGCGACAGACGCTTGCGCGCCATCTCGCGGGCCTTGGGTTCGTCGACGATCTCCTCGAGCGGGCCGCTCACGAGGATGTGGCGCACCTGCGGATCACGCTCGGCCTTGCGGGCGAGCTTGTTCAGCACGGTGAAACCGCGGGAGATCTTGTCGCTCTTGAAACGCCGGTGCTCGATGGAGCTAGCGAGGTACTTGCCGAAGCGGGCGTAGAGGAAGTAGTCGTCGTTTCCAACGTGGAAACGGGCATCGGCGAAGAAGTCGGGGAAATTCTTCTCGAGATACTGATTGACGGTATGAAGACGGGGTCCAGGTTCGGTATCGACCGAGCGCGAGGATTTCTTCATTGAAGTGGTCCACCTCCAACTGGGTCCGGAGCACCATTTCTGGACGTCACGACCGGTTCCCAACCCCGCAACGCGCGCGAACGATAGGGCTAACGGATCGCAACTGCAATAGGAGCGCTCATGAAATTTCTGCCACTTCTCATTCTCGCGGCGTCACTCGTCGCGTGCGCCGAGCACTCGAGCGACGAGGAGCGCGTGCGCGACGTCATCGACTCGGTGGAAACCGCGGCGGAAAAGCGCGACGCCAGCGACGTCATGGACTTCGTCGCCGACGACTACACCGACTCCGAGGGATTCGACAAAACCCGGCTGCAGAATTTCCTGCGCGCGTACCTGCTCGCGCACCCGAAGGTCGAGCTCTTCACGCACATCGACAAGCTGGAGTTCCCGGCCGACGGGCTGGCGCAGGCGGAGGTCACCGTGACCGGCGTCGCGCTCGGCGACGTCGACCACGTGCGGCTCAAGGCGGAGTTCCGCCGCAACGCCGCCGGCGAGTGGCTGGTGAGCCGGGCGGACCGGCTGAGGTGAGTTGCCCAGGTCCCGAATTAGGAAAGCCCTGATTTACGGCGCCCCTGATTTGACGGAATAGTCGCCCCATCCCGGCGTTTCGTGATGGGTGTCACCAGAACGCGTTTAACCCTGATCCAAACGGGCCGAAAAGGGTCAATGAGAGTGGAGAAATCCTTGGGCGAATGACCTATGGCAGACCATCGTAAATCCCATCCCGGCAGGACCAGCCGGCCGGACAGCGCGCCACTACCGTCGGATTCGGGTGGCTTCAGCATCGAGAGCACCACGATGCGGCTCAAGTCCATGAAGCTGCGCCGCGCCGAAATCGAAAAGAAGGAAGCCGAGGCCCTGGCCTCCGGCAAGGGTGACACGGTGCGCATGCCGCGCGCCGACGATCGGCCCGCGGGTCGAGTACGCCACGACGAGCGCGGCCAGGCGGTGTGGGACTGGGCCGTGGCCACGGGCGAGTTCGCCACGCTCAGCGCCACCCACATGCTGAAGAAGCTCGAAGTCGCCGATCTCAAGATCGAGGAGACCCAGAAGAACCAGGGTCCCAAGCTCACGCTGAAGGAAGCCGGTCGCGACAAGGGCGGTGGATTCGATCCGTACAACCAGCGCGGCAGTGGCAAGCGCGAAGGCGAAGCCGCCAAGCGCCAGGGCATCACGGGCTCGAAGGACCGCGACCGCAGCGCGGTGCTCGACCAGCTGCTGGGAAAGAAGAAGTAGCAGAGCTCGCCGCCGCGGATGGCCGAGGCCTTGCCGGGTCGCGTGATCAACGAGCGCTGCATTTTTCAGCGCATCGGGCCGAGCTGCCGGTAATTCGCAGGAAAAAAATAGCTAGACGCGCGCCGGCGCGCGGGTAGGCTCCGCACGCATGAGGATTTCCCGGCTGCTCGTCCATGCCGCGCTCGGCGTGCTGGTGCTTGGCGTCGTGCTGGTGGGCATGACCTTGTGGCGTTTCTGGATCCCTTCCGCCGCCGCGCGGCAGCTTGCCGGAATGTATGCCGCACGCCCGCAGGTCCCCGACGCCGACAACGCCTACTTCTATGTATGGGGACTCACCGCAGCCGCGGACATGGATCCGCTGGTGGAAGCGGGCAAGCGCGTGGCGTGGCTCCGCCGCAAGTCGGCTGATCCTGATCTCATGGAACCCGACCCGGGCACGGAATTGCCCTCGATCGGTGAGCGACGCTCGGATCGGATGAGGCAGCTTGCGAAGAGCTGCGGCGATGGCGCCAGCCGGGCTTGTGCCGCGGCCTTCGACGCGTGGCCGATCGAAGAGCCGCTGAGTGACATCGAAGTGTTGCAAGCCGCGCGCTATGCGGAGTTGATCAAGCGGCCGCGCTGGGCCGAGGCGGTGCCCTTCGACGCCACCGCGACGCTGCCTCCTTTTGCCGAGGTGCTCGATGGCCAGCGGGTCGAGCTGCTGCAACTGCGGGCCGCCGCAACGGCCGGAGATGGCGCACGCGTGCGCCAGGTGCTGGACCGCGACTTCGTGTTCTGGCGTGAAGTGCAGAAGTCTTCGTATTCGCTCATCACCAAGATGATCGCGTGCGCGGCGATCCGTAATCATTTCTTCTTCGGCAACCTGCTGTTACGTGAACTGCCGCCCGCCCAGCGCACCGCGGCCATCCCACCTTCCTGGCGCGTGCCCGTGAGCGCGGAGGAGCGCGGCATGTTCCCGGTGCTCTCGGGCGAGTACGAGTTCGCGCGCGTGACGTTGACCCGGCGGCTGGATCCGAACGCGCTTGACGATGACGATGACGATGAGGACCTGACGATCGACAACTGGCTGCTGGGATGGGGAGACCGGCTGTGGCCGTTGCAGAAGGATTTGAATTCCATTGCGCGCGTCTACGTCGATACGGCCGAGTCCTTCGAGGTGCCTCTCGACCAGTATTCACGCGCGGCCAGGGCCCTCGAAGCGCGGATTCCCAAGAGTGGCAGGGCTTCGATGAACGCGTCGCACTACGCCGAGCGTGTCGGGGCACTCGAGGGCGTGCGGCGCGCGGCGCTGCTCACGGCGGAGCTGCGCGGGCGCGGGGTGCCGGCGGACCAGGTGGCGAGCGCGCTTGTCGCGCCAGCGCCGGGCAATCCATTCACGGGAGCACCGTTCGAATGGAGCACTGCACAGCAAGCCGTGATCTTCGAAGGCATGGAGAACCACGCCTGGAACCGCCACGTCTTTTTCTACTGAGGCCGCGGGTTCATGAACGACCACCGCCGCGCGCTGTTCCAGATCCACGTCTGCGTGCTCCTGTGGGGCTTCACCGCCATCCTGGGCAAGCTGATCTCGCTGCCCGCGCTGGCGCTCGTGTGGTGGCGCATGTTGTTGGTCACCGCGGCGCTGGCCTGCTTCCCACGCGTGTGGCGCGCGCTCAAGGACATGCCGGCCCGCCTGGTGCTCGTGTACGCCGGCATCGGTTGCGTGGTCGCGGTGCATTGGCTGGCGTTCTACGGCTCGGTGAAATACGCCAATGCTTCCGTGGCCGCGACCACCATGGCGCTGGCGCCGGTGGTGGTGGCATTGCTCGAGCCGCTGCTCACCGGGGCGCGTTTCGAAAGACATAATCTCGCGCTCGGCGTCCTGGTGATTCCGGGCGTGGCGCTGGTGGTCGGCGGGATTCCGCGCGCCATGCACCTCGGCTTCTGGATGGGCGTCGCGTCGGCAGCGCTGGCCGCGTTGTTCAGCGTGCTCAACAAGCGGTACGTGGGCCAGCACGATGCGACGGCGGTGACCGGGCTGGAGCTGGGCGCGGGATTCCTGCTGGTGGCCGCGATGGCCCCGGTCGCGGCGCCAGCGGGTGGCTGGTGGGTGTGGCCGGAGGCGCGGGACGGCGTGTTGCTGCTCACGCTGGCCATTCTCTGCACGCTGATCCCGTTCGCCCTGTCGCTCGCGGCGCTGCGACACCTCTCGGCGTTCACCGCCCAGCTCGCCATCAACCTGGAGCCCGTTTATGCAATCTGCATAGCCGTGCTGTTCCTCGGCGAGGCGCGCGAGCTCGACGCGCGGTTCTTCGTCGGCGTCGCGATAGTGCTCGCCGCGGTTTTCGGCCACGGATGGCTGCAGATGCGGTTGACCGACGAACCCCGGCCTGTATGATCGGCCTCCATATATATCTGCTGATCTAGCGCGCCTATCGCGGCCGCGCCTTCGGATATAACCATTTGAAAAGCGAGGAAGTTGTGGGCGCGAGCCCATAGCGCGGGGACAGTGCGCCCCGCGCGTTTGTGTCTGGAGGATTCGAAAATGACCGCGATTCGATTGGGACCGCCCGCCAAGCAGGGCCTGTACGACCCTCAGTTCGAGCATGACGCCTGCGGCGTCGGCTTCGTCGTGAACATCAAGGGCAAGAAATCGAACGCCATCGTCAAGCAGGGCATCCAGGTCCTGAAGAACCTCGACCATCGCGGCGCCAGCGGCAGCGAGGTCAACACCGGTGACGGCGCCGGCATCCTGTTGCAGATGCCGCACGCCTTCCTGAAGAAGGTCGCGAAAAAGGACGCGCGCATCAACCTGCCGGAGCCCGGTCATTACGCGGCCGGCAACATCTTCATGCCGCGCAACGCCACGCAGCGCCGCAAGATCGAAGAGGTGTTCGCGCGGGTCGTGCAGGCCGAAGGCCAGGTGTACCTCGGCGCGCGCACCGTGCCGACCAACAACACCATGCTGGGCGAGACCGCCAAGGCCGCCGAACCGTTCGTGCGCCAGGTGTTCATCGGCCGCGGGCCGGAGACGCTCGACGAGAACGAGTTCGAGCGCAAGCTCTACGTGATCCGCAAGCGCGCGTACAACGAGATCCGCGTGTCGACCATCGGCGGCGCGGAGTTCTGGTACGTGGTCTCGCTGTCCCACAAGACCATGGTCTACAAGGGCATGCTGACGACCAACCAGCTCGATCAGTATTTCCTCGACCTGCAGAACCCGTTGATGGAAAGCGCCATCGCGCTGGTGCACTCGCGCTTCTCCACCAACACCTTCCCGAGCTGGGACCGGGCGCATCCTTACCGGTGCATCGCGCACAACGGCGAGATCAACACGCTCCGCGGCAACATCAACTGGATGCGGGCGCGCGAGGCGCTGTTCGAGTCGCCGATGTTCGGCGAGGACATCCGCAAGATCCCGCCGATCGTGAACCCGAACGGCTCGGACTCCTCGATGTTCGACAACGTGCTCGAGCTCATGGTGCTCGCGGGCCGCTCGATGCCGCACGCCATCATGATGATGATCCCGGAGCCGTGGTCGAAGCACGCCTCCATGGACCCGGCGCGCCGCGCGTTCTACCAGTACCACAGTAGTTTGATGGAGCCGTGGGACGGCCCCGCGGACATCTCCTTCACCGACGGCAAGCGCATCGGCGCGGTGCTCGACCGCAACGGCCTGCGTCCGGGCCGCTACTACGTGACCAAGGACGACCTCGTCGTCATGGCGAGCGAAGCCGGCGTGCTCGACATCCCGCCCGAGCAGATCGTGCGCAAGGGCCGGCTGCAGCCGGGCCGCATGTTCCTGGTGGACACCGAGCTCGGCCGCATCGTCGAGGACGAGGAGATCAAGGCGCAGATCATCAACGAGCGCCCGTATGCCGAGTGGCTCAAGCAGCATCTCGTGCACTTGAAGGACCTGCCGGCCGCGCCGGAGCTGCCGCTGCCCGAGCCGGTGGCGCTCGCCAAGCGCCAGGTCGCCTTCGGCTACACCTTCGAAGACCAGCGCATCCTGATGGCGCCGATGGCGCGCGACGGCGTCGAGGCCGTGGGCTCCATGGGCAACGACACGCCGCTGGCGGCTCTCTCGCAGAAGTCGCGCCTGCTGTACGACTACTTCAAGCAGCTGTTCGCGCAGGTGACGAACCCGCCGATCGACTGCATCCGCGAGGAAATCATCACCTCGTCGGACGTGTGGCTGGGCAGCGAGGGCAACCTGCTCGATCCGCGCCCCAGTGACTGCCGCCGCCTGGAGCTCTCCGGCCCGGTGCTCACCAACGAGGAATTCGCCAAGGTGCGCCGCATCTCGCTGCCCGGCTTGAAGGTCGGCACGCTGAGCATGCTGTTCCGCGCCGATCGCGGCGAGGACGGCATGGTCGAGGCCATCGAGCACCTGCGTGCCGAGGCGCGCCGCCTCATCGACGAGGACGAGGTCAACATCCTCATCCTCACCGACCGCGGCGTGAACAAGGAGTACGCGCCGATCCCGTCGTTGCTGGCCGTGTCCGGCCTGCACCACTACCTGATCCGCCAGGGCCTGCGCATGAAGGTGTCGCTGGCGCTCGAGACCGGCGATGCGCGCGAGGTGCACCACTTCGCGCTGCTGATCGGCTTTGGCTGCTCGGTGATCAACCCGTACCTGGCCTTCGAGACCCTCGACGGCATGATCCGCGACGAGATGCTGCTCGGTGTCGAGCACAAGCTCGCCTGCAAGAACTTCGCGAAGGCCGCGGTCAAGGGCGTCGTGAAGGTCATGTCGAAGATGGGCATCTCGGCGGTGCAGTCGTACCACGGCGCCCAGGTGTTCGAGGCCGTGGGCCTGCGCCAGGACGTCATCGACGAGTACTTCACCGGCACGGCGTCGCGCGTCGGCGGCGTCGGCATGGACGTGATCGCGCGTGAAGTGCTGATGCGCCACACGATGGCTTTTGCTGAACGCAAGCGCGCGCTGCAGACCGAGCTGCCCTCGGGCGGCCAGTACCAGTGGCGCGCCGACGGCGAGTTCCACCTGTTCAACCCGGAAAGCATCCATCGCCTGCAGAAGGCGGTGCGCACCGACAACTACTCCGCGTACAAGAGCTACGCCGAGCTGATCGACGACCGGGCGAAGAACCTGTCCACCTTGCGCGGCCTGCTGGACTTCAAGCAGGCCGAGGCGATTCCGATCGACGAGGTGGAATCGGTCGAGAGCATCATGAAGCGCTTCAAGACCGGCGCCATGAGCTACGGCTCCATCTCCAAGGAAGCGCACGAGACGCTGGCCATCGCCATGAACCGCATCGGCGGCAAGTCGAACACCGGCGAGGGTGGCGAGGATCCGGATCGCTACCTCCCGATGGAGAACGGCGACTCGAAGAACTCGGCCATCAAGCAGGTGGCGTCGGGCCGCTTCGG
>DASSRK010000046.1:0-13051 GCA_035701825.1 Steroidobacteraceae bacterium | reverse complement strand
GTGTCCGGGTATCCGCCGGCCGCGAGCACCACGCCGAGCGCGGCACGCGGGTCCCAGTCCGCGTGCACGCGATCCAGACGCTTGTCGAGCGCCGCCTCGCACAGTTCCACCAGGTCGCTGCGCAACCGCATCATGATGGGCTGCGTCTCCGGGTCGCCGAACCGGCAGTTGTACTCGAGCACATTCGGCGTGCCGTCGGGGTGCACCATGATCCCGGCGTACAGGAAGCCGGTGTACGGCGTGCCGTCCTTCGCGAGACCCCGGATGGTGGGCTCGATGACCTCGCGCATGATGCGCTCGTGCATGGCGCGGTCGACGACGGGGGCGGGCGAATACGCGCCCATGCCGCCGGTGTTGGGGCCCTGGTCCGCGTCACGCAGGCGCTTGTGGTCCTGCGAGGTGGCCATGGTCAGGATGTTCTTGCCGTCCGCCATGACGATGAAGCTCGCTTCCTCGCCCGGCAGGAATTCTTCGATGACGACCTGGTCGCCGGCCGAGCCGAACTGTCCGCCGAACATGGCCTGCGCCGTCGCAATGGCCTCGTCCGCGCTCTGGGCGATCACGACACCCTTTCCGGCCGCGAGGCCGGAGGCCTTCACGACCACGGGCGCGCGCTGGCGCCGCACCCAGTCGGCGTCGAAGGTCTCGCGTGTAAACGTGGCGTAAGCCGCCGTGGGAATGCCGTGGCGCTTCAGGAACTCCTTGGTGAAGGCCTTGGAGCCCTCGAGCTGGGCCGCGGCCTGCACGGGGCCGAAGCAGCGCAGCCCCGCGGCCTGGAATGCGTCCACCACGCCTGCGACCAGCGGTGCCTCGGGCCCGATGATGGTGAGGCCGACGTGTTCGCGCTGCGCGAGCGCCACCAGGCCTGGCACGTCTTCAGCCGCAACATCGACATTGCGTACGCGCGGCTCGGTGGCCGTGCCGCCGTTGCCGGGCGCGACCAGGACTTCGGAAACCTTGGGAGACTGCGCGCACTTCCAGGCCAGCGCGTGCTCGCGACCGCCGCTGCCGACGATCAGGACTTTCATCAGTGCCGGAAGTGGCGCATGCCGGTGAACACCATCGTCATGCCGTGTTCGTTGGCCGCGGCGATGACTTCGTCGTCGCGGCGGCTGCCACCGGGCTGCACGATGGCCTTGATGCCGTACTTGGCGGCCGCGTCGATGCCGTCGCGGAACGGGAAGAAGGCATCCGACGCCATGGCGCTGCCTTCGACCTCGAGGCCTTCGTCCTTGGCCTTGAGCGCGGCCACGTGGGTCGAGTAGACGCGCGACATTTGCCCCGCGCCCACCCCGATCGTCATGCCGTCCTTCGCGAACACGATGGCATTCGACTTCACGTATTTGCACACGCGCCACGCGAACCACAGGTCCGCGTACTGGGTCGGCGTGGGCTTTTTCTCGGTCACGATCTTGAAGGTCGACGGATCGGCGAGCGCGGTGTCACGTGTCTGCACCAGCAGGCCGCCGACCACGCTGCGGTATTCGAGTTCCGAAGGCGATCGATTCGACAGCGAACCGGTGACCAGCACACGCACGTTCTGCCGGCTGGCGAGCACCGCGGCGGCGGCGGCGGATACCGACGGAGCCGCGATCACTTCGACGAACTGGCGGCCGACGATGGCCGTGGCCGTGGCTTCATCGAGCTCGCGATTGAAGGCGATGATGCCCCCGAAGGCGGAAGTCGGGTCGGTGCGATACGCGCGGTCGTAGGCATCGACCACCGACACCGCGGTCGCGACGCCACAGGGGTTGGCGTGCTTGACGATGACGCAGGCGGGTTCGTTGAACACGCGCACGCATTCGATGGCGCAGTCGGTGTCCGCGATGTTGTTGAACGACAGCTCCTTGCCCTGGAGCATGCGCGCCGTGGCCACGCAGGAGCCGCTGGCGGCGAGCTCGCGGTAGAACGCCGCCTGCTGGTGCGGGTTCTCGCCGTAGCGCAGGTCCTGCAGCTTCTCGTACACCAGCGGCAGGGTTTGCGGAAACGACTCCTGCGCCACGGCTTCACGGCCCAGCAGGTACGACGACACCATGGTGTCGTACCTGGCGGTGTGCGCGAACGCCTTGGCGGCGAGCTGGGTGCGCGTGTCGATGCTGGTGGCGCCGGCATTGGCGTCGAGATCGGCCAGGACGCGCGCGTAATCGGCCGGATCGACGATGACGGTGACGGACTCGTGGTTCTTGGACGCGGCGCGCACCATCGCCGGGCCGCCGATGTCGATGTTCTCGATGGCGTCGGCATAGGTGCAGTCGGGCTTCGCGACCGTGGCCGCGAATGGATACAGGTTGACCGCCAGCAGGTCGATGCGCGGGATGTCGTGCTTCTGCATGACGGCGTCATCGACGCCGCGACGCCCGAGCAGCCCGCCGTGCACGCGCGGGTGCAGCGTCTTGACGCGCCCGTCCATGATCTCGGGGAAGCCCGTGTAGGCCGACACTTCGAGCACCGGGATGCCGGCGTCGGTCAACGCGCGGGCGGTCCCGCCGGTGCTCAGGATCTCGACCTTGCGCGCCACCAGGGCGCGCGCGAAATCAACGATGCCCGTCTTGTCGGATACCGACAGCAGGGCCCTGCGAATCGTGACGAGCATCGATTGGATCGAGTTCAGGCCGAAAGGCCGAACTGGCGCAGTTTCTTACGCAACGTCCCTCGGTTGATTCCGAGAATAGCGGCTGCACGGCATTGATTGCCCGACGAATAGTCGAGCACGGCACGGAACAGGGGTTCTTCCACCTCGCGCAGCACCAGGTCGTACAGGTGCGCCGGCTTGTGGCCGTTGAGGTTGGAGAAGTAGTCGGACAGGGCTCTCTCGGCGTGGTTGCGCAGTGGCACTTCGAGCGTGCCATTACGCCCGGAATCTTTGCGGGTCCGAGAAGTTTTCGCCGTCATTTTTTACGCCCCATCGTCTGTGCTCGAGCCTGAACACAACCACCAGCATCTTCATTCTGCACACGCCGCAAGACCTCCCCAGGTTGCAGCGGTGGCCTCGTCGTCGACCAGACGATCGAGACATTTTTTCGTCAGCGCAAACTGCATTGAAGACGCTTCTGCCGCCATCAACTCCCGACGGACATCGGGTGCATCCTGCAACTTTCCGAAATACCAACCGAGGTGTTTGCGCGCTACTCGAACGCCAGTCTCTTCGCCGTAAAACGCGTAGAGGGATTCGAGGTGCGCGAGGATGGTATCGCAAATTTTTCGAAGTGGAAGTGCGGGCGCATTTTTTCCGTGAGTTAAAAAATGGTTGACATCACGGAAGATCCACGGCGAGCCATGTGCGGCGCGGCCGAGCATTACTCCTGTTGCTCCCGTGAAATCAAGCACCGCGCGAGCCTTTTGTGCGCTGTCGATATCTCCATTTGCGAATAACGGGATACGAATGCGCGCTCTGATTTCGCGAATGGTTTCGTACTCCGCGTCACCGTCATAAAAATCCTCGCGCGTGCGGCCGTGCACGGCGAGCGCTGCGATGCCACAGGATTCAGCCAGTTGCGCGATTCGCACGCCGTTGCGCAGATCGCGACGAAAGCCGGTGCGCGTCTTCAGCGTCACCGGCACGCTGGACGCAGCCACCACGCTGCTCAGGATCTTCGCGACCAGCGGCTCGTCGGTGAGCAAAGCCGAGCCGCACAAGCGGTTACATACTTTTTTTGCAGGACATCCCATGTTGATGTCGATGATCTGCGCGCCGAGATCGATGTTGCGGCGTGCCGCCTCGGCGAGCGCGTCGGGATCTGAACCGGCGAGTTGCACCACGCGCGGCTCGGGCTCCCCTGCGTGATCCATGCGCGCCCGGGTTTTTTTCGTCGTCCACAGGCGCACGTCACTCGTGATCATTTCCGACGCCGCAAGCCCGGCGCCGAAGGAGCGCGCCAACACGCGAAAGGGGCGATCGGTGACACCGGCCATGGGCGCAAGCACCACGTTGGAGTCCAACGTGTAGGGACCGATCTTCATGGAATCGATTCAGCCTGCGGAGCGGCGGCGCACGTCATTGGCGCAGCCGATGGCGCCGGATTCCGCGCGCAGGCAGGCGTCGATCTCGAAGCCGATCGCCGCCTTGCCAGGATCGATGACGTGCAGCTCGGCGTCGATGCGCTGGTCGGGTTCCAGGAGGCGCTGGCCCGCGGCCCGTCGCGGCAGGTACTCCTGCGGCTCGAGATCTCGGGTCGCGACCGCGTTGCCATAGCGATCCTGCAATGTGAGTCGCAATAACGGCAGCGGCTGGACGCGCTCGCTGTCGTTCTGCACGGACAGCCTTACTCGCAACCGCGTGCCTTCGCTGTCCTCGGCCTCGGCGCCCAGTTGCTTGACCGAGTACGCGTTGAGATCCCAGCGCGGCGCAAGTGCCACGTGGAACCATCCGTACACCTTGCTCACCAGCGGGCCCAGGGTCGGACTCAGCACCAGGTCCTGGCGGTTGGCGTGCAGCAGCTGCAGGAGCAGCACGAATGCAAGCACGGACACACCCGTGACGTATTGCCACGCGGGCCGTCGCGGCGCCGCGGGCCTGAGCAGCGGCTCGAGCACCGTGTCGCCGCTCGCGGCGGACACGCCCTTGACGTCGCGCGCCGCGCGCACCAGGGGCGAGTCTTCGCCATCGGCCTCACCCGCGGTCTCGAGCACGCGGTGCTCGGCGGTGCGCGCGTGCAGGGCTTCCGCTTCGGCCTCGGCGAACATTTCATTGACCCACGCCGGATCCTGGGTGGCCTCCGGATATTCCTCGGGTTCGGCTTCGCCGTAGGTTTCGGCCACAGCCTCGGCTTCGGGTTCTGCCCCGGCGTGCTCGACGAACGGCGATTCTTCGATGATCGATTCCGCGTCGGCGGGCGCGTCATCGTCGAGCAGCGACCAGTCGTCGGCCGCGACCGTGTCGGTATGCGACTCGTCCTGCATCGGCTCGGGATCAGGTTCCGGTTCCGGCTCCGGCTCGGCGTGAGGCTCTTCGGCGAGCACCACCGCTTCGAAATTGCCGGAGGCCGAGCCGTGCGGGTCCGCATCCGCGGAAATGAAAATTTCCGACACGTCGGTGGCAGTCGCGTCGAACTCCAGCGACTCATCGTCGGACTTCGCGGCTGCGGGCTCGAAGCTGACTTCCAGCGTTGCAGCCTCGGGTTCCGGTTCGGGTCCTGGTGCGGGCTCGGGCTCCGGTGCCGGCTCCGGCGCAGGCTCGGGTTCAGGTTCTGGCTCGGGTTCTGGTTCTGGCTCCAGCGCAACGCCTGCGCCCAACGCGGGTTCCACGTTCGGCTTGGGCGGAGTCTCGAGCAGGCGTTGCCGGGCACTATCGGAACTTGCCGCGTTCGGATCGCCCTCGCGCAGCGCGATCAGCGCGTTGAACACGTTCGCGCAGCGACCGCAGCGCACGTATCCCTGGCCCGCGCGCAGGTCCACGGTCGTGACGACCAGGGTCAGCGTGCATTTGGGACATACCGTGAACACTCAGCGACTCCCCGAGGTCGGTTCAGCGCCGAACGCCGGACAGTGCCGTCCAGCCATCGCGCGTTGCGAAAGGCGAGATATCAAACCACGGTGCGTGCGCGTGTGCCACCTCGGCGGCCTGGGCCTCGAGCAGGCCCGCGAGCACGATCTTGCCGCCGGGGCGCGTCAACTCGGCGAAGCGCGGCGCCAGCTCGCACAGCGGACCGCAGAGGATGTTAGCGAGCAGGATGTCCGCCGCCGCGGGAAGCGCGGCGTCCGCCTCGACGACGTGCACCTGGTCGGCGACCGCGTTGGCGGCGGAGTTGTCCCGGGTCGCGATCAGCGCCTGGGGGTCGATGTCGAATGCATGCGCGGCGCGGGCGCCGAGCTTGACCGCGGCCACGGCGAGCACGCCGGAGCCACAGCCGTAGTCGATCGCCATTTCACCACCGTGGATATTCTGGTCGAGCCACGCCAGGCACATCGCCGTGGTGGCGTGCGTGCCGGTGCCGAAGGCGAGGCCGGGATCCAGGCGCACGATCACGGCACCCTGCGTGTGCACGTGCGCATGGTGTGGCGCCACCCAGAGCCGCTGGCCGAAACACATGGGATGGAAATCGCGCAGCCACTCGCGCTCCCACACACGATCGGCGAGGGTCTGCACCTCGATGCGCGTGGCATCGATGCGCAGCACGTGCGCCAGGCCGGAAACGACGTCCTGCGGCTTGCAGTCGAACGGAAACAGCGCCTGCAGCCGCGAATGCGGCCACAGCCGGAACTCACCCGGCGCGGGCTCGAGGATCGGATCGTCGCGCTGGTCGGTGTACGACACCGCCAGCGCGCCGATCTCGAAGCAGGCCTCCTCGACGCGCTCGGCATCGAGCCCGTCGAGGTCCAGGGTGAGCGCGATCTGGGGCACCGCTACTTGAGGCCGAGACGGCGCTCCAGGTAGTGGATGTCCTGGCCGCCGGTGCGGAACGCCTGGTGCGTGAAGATTTCCTGGTGCAGCGCCGTGTTGGTCTTGATGCCTTCGACCACCATCTCGGCCAGCGCATTGCGCATGCGCGCGATCGCGGTCTCGCGCGTGTCGCCATAGGCGATGACCTTGGCGATCAGCGAGTCGTAGTGCGGCGGCACGTTGTAGCCGGAGTAGATGTGGCTATCTACCCGCACGCCGGGGCCGCCGGGCGCGTGCCACAGCTTGATCGGGCCGGGCGAGGGCATGAAGGTCTTGGCATCCTCGGCGTTGATGCGGCACTCGATCGCGTGGCCGGTCAGCTTCACGTCCTTCTGCGCGTACTGCAGCTTCTCGCCGGACGCGATCAGCAGCTGCGCCTTCACCAGGTCGATGCCGGTGATCAGCTCGGTCACCGGGTGCTCGACCTGGATGCGGGTGTTCATCTCGATGAAATAGAACTCGCCGTCCTGGTACAGGAACTCCAGCGTGCCCGCGCTGCGGTAGCCGACGGCCTTGCAGGCCTCGATCACGCGCTCGCCCATCTTCTCGCGCTGCGCGGGGGTGATGCCGGGCGCCGGCGCTTCCTCGACCACCTTCTGGTGGCGGCGCTGCATGGAGCAGTCGCGTTCACCGAGGTGGATCACGTTGCCGTGATGGTCCGCCAGCACCTGGAATTCGATGTGGCGCGGCCGCTCCAGGAATTTCTCCATGTACACCTGGTCGTTGTTGAAGGCCGCGAGCGCCTCCGACTTGGTGACCGAGATGGCGTTGAGCAGCGCGGCTTCACTGTGCACCACGCGCATGCCGCGGCCACCGCCTCCGCCCGAGGCCTTGATGATCACCGGGTAGCCGATGTCACGCGCGATCTTGAAGTTCTCTTCCGGCACGTCGCCGAGCGGGCCACCGGAACCCGGCACGCAGGGCACGCCGGCCTTCTTCATCACGTTGATGGCCGAGACCTTGTCGCCCATCATGCGGATCACGTCGGCGCGCGGGCCGATGAAGGTGAAACCGCTCTTCTCGACGCGCTCCGCGAAGTCCGCGTTCTCGGACAGGAAGCCGTAGCCCGGGTGGATGCCGACCGCGTCGGTCACCTCGGCCGCGCTGATGATGGCGGGCATGTTGAGGTAGCTCTTCTGCGACTGCGGCGGCCCGATGCACACCGACTCGTCGGCCAGCAGCACGTGCTTCAGGTTGTAGTCGGCGGTCGAGTGAACCGCGACCGTCTTGATGCCGAGCTCGCGGCATGCGCGCAGGATCCGGAGCGCGATCTCGCCGCGATTGGCGATGACGATTTTGTCGAGCATGTTGGGCGGGTTACTCGATCACGAACAGCGGTTGGCCGAATTCCACCGGGTCGCCGTTGGTGGCCATGATGGCCGTGACCTTGCCGGCCTTGTCGCTCTCGATCTGGTTCATCATCTTCATGGCTTCGATGATGCACAGGACCTGGCCTTCCTTGACCTCGGTGCCGATCTCGACGAACGGCTTGGCGCCGGGCGAGGCCGACGCATAGAACGTGCCGACCATGGGAGCGGCCACCACGTGCTCGTTCGCACGGCGGGCCGGAGCGGCGGGGGTGCCCGCCGCGGGTGCGGCGGCAACGGCAGCGGCGGCGGGCGCGGCGGCTGCCGGCGGGGCGGCCATCATCGCGGGCGCCACGTGGGTCACGACGCCACCGGTGGGCATGCGGCTGATACGCACGGCCTCCTCGCCTTCCTTGATCTCGATCTCGGCGATCCCCGATTCCTCGAGTAGTTCGATCAGCTTCTTTACTTTGCGAATGTCCAAGTGGGTATTCCTGGTTGATTAACTTGTGGCGGGCGGGCGCCCGTCGGAAATGCGGGCCGCGGCGGCCTGGATGGCCAGCTCGTAGCCGAGTGCGCCGAAGCCGACGATGCAGCCCACGGCGATGTCCGAGAAAAACGAGTGGTGGCGGAATTTCTCCCGCGCGAAGGTGTTCGAGAGGTGCAGCTCGATGAAGGGCAGCTTCACGCCGAGCAGCGCGTCGCGTAGCGCCACGCTGGTGTGCGTGAACCCGCCAGGGTTGATCACCGCGAAGCTGATGCCATTGGCCTTCGCCGTCTGTACGCGGTCGATGAGCTCGTGCTCGGCATTGCTCTGGAATGTCACCAGCTCGTGGCCGAGGCGCGTCGCGGTGTTCCTTGCCCTCTCTTCTATGGAAGCGAGGGTGTCCGAGCCGTAAACCTCCGGTTCGCGCTGCCCCAGGAGATTCAGGTTCGGCCCGTTAAGTAATAAGAAGCGCGCCATACGGCCGTCGACAGCCTCCCCCTGATCAGTGAAGGCGGCGAATCTACCGTAGTTGGCCGGTAACGTGCGCGGTTTTCGTCAATCTGGCGGGAATCGGTCTAGCTGCCCGAATGGCTGGCCGAGGCCGCTTCCTGTCGGGCCCGTTCGGCCGCCATCGTGCGGAATGCCTCCGCGACCGCCATCTGGGCCGCTTCTCGCGTCAGAACGCCCTTGTCGATGTCTTGGAGACGATCGAACGCGAAATTGGCCTCATCTTCGTGTAACTCGCCAACCTTGATGGTGAGGATCCGATTCTGGCTGTCGACGAACACGCTGAAGGGGAAGGCCATTCCCATGCCGAAGGCCGAGGCGGCGGCCAAACCGTCCTCCTCGCCGATCAGCAAGGGGTAGCTCAGGGGCGTTTTCTTGAGGAATTTGAGGACATCCTCTTTGAAATCGACGGCAACGCCCACGATCTCGGCGTTCTGGACCTGGCGCTGCACTCTTATCTTATTCAGCAGCGGGATCTCCCGGCGGCAGGGGGCGCACCAGGTAGCCCAGAAATTGATCATCAGCGGTCGGCCGCCAAAGCTCGCGAGCTGGGTCGGTTTGCCATCGAGGTCCGCCAGGGTGATGTCCGGAAGTGAGTCGGGAACGACCGGTTTCTTTGGCGACTGCGCGTCGGCCTCGACCACATCGCCACCGGGTGTGGGTGCCGGCGACGCCGGTTGGGGTACTGCGGTCACCGGGCCCTGGCCGGTGTGCGAGGCGCGATACGCGAGGAAACCCGCGCTGCCTGCGACGACGACGATCAATCCCGCGATCAGGTTCTTGTTCACGTGCTTTGTTTGCAGAGCCCCGCGACGGCGCGGCGCGCCACCTCCGAGAACTCATCGGCCTTCATGAATCCGACGACGCGGAAGTTTCGCTGCTCCGTGCCGTCGACGCTGTAGAACGCGATGGTCGGCGGCCCAAAGATGCCGAAGTGCTGCAGCAGCTCCTTGTCCTGCGCGTCGTTGGCGGTGACGTCGGCCTGCAACGTGATGGTGTTGGCGAGTGCCTTCTTCACGGCGGGCTCGTTGAAGGTGTTGTGCTCCATCTCTTTGCAGGACACACACCAGTCCGCGTAGAAGTCGAGCATCACGCCCTTGCCGGCGGCGCGCGCCGCGGCGACTTCACGCTCGAGATCGGCGAGCGACTTGATGCGCTTGAATTCGAGCGGCGTCTTCGCCGCCGCGAGCTGCGGGATCGGCGCCAGGGGATTCGTGCTGCCGAGCGCCGCGCCCGAGAGCAGCGACACGCCATACAGCGCGGACACCACGGCCACGGTGCGCCACGCGACGCGCGCAGGCGTCGGCTTGCGCACCGCGTTCCAGAGAACCCAGGCGAGCGCGAATGCGGGGATGGCCCACAGCGGCAGGATGGCCCAGCTCGGCGCGATGCGCGACAGCATCCACGCGGCCACCGCGAGGAACAGCACGCCGAAGATGTTCTTCACCGTTTCCATCCACGCGCCGGCCTTCGGCAGCAACTTTCCGGCCGAAGCGCCGACCAGCAACAGCGGCGTACCCATGCCGAGGCTCATGGCGAAGAGTGCCGCGCCACCGCGCCCGACTTCGCCCGTCTGGCTGATCACCGTGAGCGCCGCGATCAGCGGCGGCGCCACGCACGCCGAGACGATCAGCGCCGACAGCGCGCCCATGACGGCCACGCCCGCATAGGTGCCGGCCTGCTGCTTGTTGCTGGATTCGCTCAGGCGCGTCTGGATGAAGTTCGGCATCTCGATGGTGAAGAAGCCGAACATCGACGCGGCCAGCACCACGAACAACAGGCTGAAGAGGATCAGGATCCACGGCTGGTTGAACGTGGCCTGCAGGTTGAAGCCCTTGCCGATGGCTCCCGCCGCAATGCCCGCCGCCGTGTACGTGAAGGCCATGCCGAGCACGTACGCGACGGACAGCAGGAACGACCGGCGCGTCGACACATTCTCGCCGCTGCCCGCGATGATGCCGGAGAGGATCGGGACCATCGGCAACACGCAGGGGGTGAAGGCCAGCAACAGGCCGGTGCCGAAAAAGCCGAGCAGCACGAGCAGCAGGTTGCCGGTCTTGATCTTCGCGGCCCAGCTGTCCTGCTCGGACACGTAGCAATCCGCGCCGGTCGCGGCGTCGCCGGACGGCGCCGCGGACGCAGTCACGGCGGTGGGCGGCGCAACGGCCATCGAGCCATCCGCGGACCCGATGGTCGCGGTCCCGTCGGCCGCGATCGAGATGAGCTTGGTGATCGGTGGATAGCACAGGCCCGCATCCGCGCAGCCCTGGTAGGTCACCTTGGCCTGCAGCGGCTTCGCGCCGCCCGGGATCGAGAACGATGCGTCGAGACTCTGGCGATAAACTTCCTGCTCGCCGAAATATTCATCGGAGTGGGGTTCGCCCTTCGGCAGCACGATGGAGCCGACGGCATGCGCCTCATCGACCGGCGCGAGCGAGATGCGCTGCTTGTAGAGGTAATAGCCGTCGGCGATGCGCCAATTGAGCTGCACCTGGTCGGGCTTCGCTTCCGCGGTGAGCGCGAAGGCCACATCCGGGTCCACGAATTCGTCGTCGCCCTCGAGCGCCGCCTTCGGCTTCTTCTCGGAGAAGATCTTGTCGGCGGACACTTTCTTCACGCCCGCGACGGTGACGTTCGCGTCCCACACGGTCGGCGGATAGCAAAGGCCCGCATCGGCGCAGCCCTGCCATTTGATCTTGAGCGCCACCGTGTCGCCGGCCTTCGCGCCGCTGAGCGGCGCGGTGACCTTGAAGTTGCCGCGGAAGACTTCCTGTTCGCCGAAGTAATCGTCCTTGTGGGTCTCGCCCTTGGGATACACCGACTCGCCGACGGTGACGCCCGGCGTGGCGGCCGCGAGGCCAAGACGCTTCTTGTAGAGGTAGTAGCCTTGGGTGGCCTTCCACTCGATGGTGACCCGCGACTCGTCGGCGGTGGCCGTGTACTGGAAGGCCTGCTCGGGCGGCAGGTACTCGTCCTCCCCGATCGCGAGCGCGGTCCGGGCCCCAGCGGCGAGCACGCAAAAGGCCAGTAATGAAATCAGTCTCTTCGAAAGCACCGGTCACCTCATGGCGTAAGGCCCGCCATCCTATGCGACATATCGACGGCTGAAACCGGCGGATCATCGGGCAGGACGCCGGGGGCGTGCCTCGATCTGACCCGCATTTCGGGCCCGAAATTTCAGCCGGAGCCCCGGTTGGCCAGAAAAGACCCCCCGGGCGGCTTGAAATGAAAGCGACGGCCAATACAATTAGCAGCCTTCGAGGGGGAGTGCTAACAGCGCCCACCCCTCACAGTTCCAACCCACACTCATTTAAGGAGCGAACCCATGAAGATTCGTCCTCTTCATGACCGCGTGATCGTGAAGCGTCTCGAGAGCGAGACGCGCAGCGCCGGCGGCATCGTGATTCCGGACTCGGCCGCCGAGAAGCCCGTGCAGGGCAAGGTCGTGGCGGTAGGCAAGGGCAAGATTTTGGAAGGCGGCGATGTGCGCCCGCTCGACGTCAAGGTCGGCGACAAGATCCTGTTCGGCAAGTACTCCGGCACCGAAGTGAAGGTGGACGGAGAAGAACTCGTGGTCATGCGTGAAGAAGACGTCATGGCCATCATTGAGGGGAAATAACCATGGCTGCTAAAGAAGTACGTTTCAGCGATGACGCTCGCGCGCGGATGTTCCGCGGCGTGAACATCCTCGCCAACGCCGTCAAGGCGACGCTCGGCCCCAAGGGCCGCAACGCGGTGCTCGACAAGAGCTTCGGCGCTCCGACCGTCACGAAGGACGGTGTCTCGGTCGCGAAGGAAATCGAGCTCAAGGACAAGTTCGAGAACATGGGCGCGCAGATGGTGAAGGAAGTCGCTTCCAACACCTCCGACGAAGCCGGTGACGGCACGACCACCGCGACCGTTCTCGCGCAGGCGATCATCCGCGAAGGCCTCAAGGCCGTCTCCTCGGGCCGCAACCCGATGGACGTGAAGCGCGGTATCGACAAGGCCGTCGCCGCGGCCACCGAAGAGATCAAGAAGCTCGCCAAGCCCTGCAAGGACAACAAGGCGATTGCCCAGGTCGGCACGATCTCGGCGAACTCCGACGAGTCCATCGGCAAGACCATTGCCGAGGCGATGGAAAAGGTCGGCAAGGAAGGCGTGATCACGGTCGAAGAGGGCTCGGGCCTGCAGAATGAACTCGACGTGGTCGAGGGCATGCAGTTCGACCGCGGCTACCTCTCGCCGTACTTCATCAATCAGCAGGCCGCCCAGACGGTCGAGCTCGAGAAGCCGCTGATCCTCCTGGTCGACAAGAAGATCTCGAACATTCGCGAAATGCTGCCGCTGCTCGAAGGCGTGGCGAAGCAGGGTCGTCCCCTGCTCGTGATC
>DASSRK010000045.1:0-6102 GCA_035701825.1 Steroidobacteraceae bacterium | reverse complement strand
TCGCGCTTCAAGAGCTTCCGAAGACGGAAGCTCTTGGCGTTCGCTCGTCGTCGCTACGCCATCGTCAGGCGCTCACGCGCCACGCCGGAAAACGGCGCCGAAGCGGCGCCGTCCGTTATCTCGCCGATTTCCATGCGGCCGGAAAAGGGAGCCCGGAGCGTCGCGGCGTCTACCGTCGCACTTCGAGCCTGTCCGCGTTCGTCAGGAAATGAAGAATGTCCCCATTCCAAGATATGCCGGAATGCATGCTCCGGCACCGTCTTTGATACCTAACTACGTTTGCCGCGGGGGAAGGAGACGATGCGCGCGGACGAGGAGCCGCCGGTGTGCCAGGTCTTGATGGAGGCGGTGTCCCGATTGCCGCAGTGGGAGCAGCGGAAGCGCGCGCCGGCCGGCAGGGGGAGCTGGGTCACCTCGCGCTGGGCCTTGTGGCCGCAGCGGCGGCATTCGACGAACAGGGTGGCGGTGTGTTTGGGCATGGCGCGAGCATAGGACCGGCGCCCGCATCCCCAGCAAACAAAAGCCTGCGGAACTGTATGAATCGAATGGCCCAGGTGGCGTCGCAGCCCCCGACCCGCGCTCACCCTTTGGTCTCAGTAGTCATCCAGGGGAGCCGCGGGTACCCTCCGTCACCGTGCTGCGTCTTCCAGAACACTTCTTCCGCCTCCGGCCGGTCCGCATCGGGCTGATCGTCTTCGCCGCGCTATTCCTCTTATATACGGCCTTCGGCTTCTGGCTGGTCCCGCGCCTGGTGCGCTCGAACCTGCTCGGCTTCGCCAGCGAGCAATACCACCGTACCGCCACCCTGGGCGAGGTGCGTTTCAACCCGTACACGTTGGCGCTCGAGATGAAGGATTTCTCGATGCCCGACGCGGACGGCGCCCAGTTGCTGGGTTTCGACCGGCTGCTGCTGAACTTCGACATCTCCTCGGTGTGGAAGATCGGGGCGAGCTTCGCCGACGTGGAGCTCGATCATCCGTTCGTGCGCGTCATGCTGCGGCCCGACGGCAGCCTGAATCTCATCGATCTCACCAAGCTCGCCAACCCGCCGCCACCTTCGGACTCGAAGGAGAATCCGCGCGTCTTCATCGACCGGCTGAGCGTCAATGTCGGCCGCGTGGCTTTCCAGGACCACGCGCGCACGCGCCCCTTCAGCACCGAGCTGCGGCCCATCAACTTCGAGCTGCGCGACTTCAGCACCGGCGGCGAGAGCGGCAACGCCTATTCGTTGCGCGCGGCCTCGGCGGCGGGCGAGAGCTTCGCGTGGAGCGGCACCTTCCAGCTCACGCCGTTCACCTCGAGCGGCAAGTTCGAGATCGCGGCCCTGCAGGCGCGCACCATCTGGTCGTACCTGAGCGATTCGCTGCCGTTCGAATTCACCAGGGGCGTGTTCGGCCTCGACGGCGAGTACTTCTACACGGCGGGCGACGAGGGCGGACTGCGCTTCGACGTCCACAAGGTCAGCCTCACGGACTTCGGCATGCGCCCGCCGGGCCGCGATTACGACTACATCGAGCTGGCCTCGCTCACGCTGGAGGACTCGAAGGTCAACCTGGGCACGCGCCGGGTGGACATCGGTCGCGTGCGGCTCGACAACGGCGGGTTGCACGTGAAGCGCGATGCACAGGCGAACATCAATCTCGCCGAGCTCGCGGGACCGGCGCCCGCCGCGGCAGCGCCGGGCGAAGACGACACGCCCGCAACTGCCACCGCGCTCGCGCCCGCGCCCGAGACCGCTGCCGCTGCCGCGCCCGCGCCCGCAACCGATGTCGCGCCCGCGCGTGACACCGCGCCCACAACCGCCGCCACGCCCACGGCGCCTGCATCACCTCCCGCCCCCGACTGGGTCGTTGCCGCGCCCGACATCGCCATTTCCAACCTGCTCATCGATGTCGAGGACTCGCTGGTCAAGCCCACCGCGAGCTTCAAGTTCTCGCCGGTCAACATCACGGTCGCCGGTTACGACACGGCGCCCGGCACGCGCTTCACCGTCGACATGGACGCCAAGGGCGACAACAACGGCGACCTCAAGGTCCACGCGCAGACCGACGCCGGACTCGTGGCGTATACCGCGCACGTCGAAGCCAACGAGTTCGCCCTGGCCTCGTTGCAGCCCTATCTCTCCACCTACACGCAGATCACGCTCAAGAGCGGCCAGCTCAGTTCCGCGATGGACATCGACAGCGCCGCCGACGGCGCGTTCAAGGTGAAGGGCGACGTGGTGGTCAACAAGCTCTCGACCATCGACAACGCGCTCAAGCAGGACCTGCTCAAGTGGGATCGCCTGGCGGTGACCGGTCTCGAATATGGCAACCGCCCCGAGCGGCTCGCCATCGCGCGCATCGATGCGGCCGCGCCGTATGCGCGTCTCATCATCGCGCCGGACGAGACGCTGAACATCACGCAGCTGTTCACGCCCGCCAGCGGCTCGCAGCCGGCGGCGGTGCAGACGGTGAATACCGCGGAGGGGCCGAAGGCGGCCGGTGGCAACCCGGGCGGCATGCGCGTCAGCATCGGTACCATCAAGTTGATCGGCGGCTCGGCCAACTTCGCCGACTACTGGATCAAGCCTAACTACGCGGTCAGCCTGCAGGAACTGGGTGGCACCATCTCCGGGCTGTCGTCGGATCCCAAGTCGCGCGCCAAGGTCGATCTGAAGGGGCGCGTGGACCGCTACGCGCCGGCCGAGATCGCCGGCGAGTTGAACCTGCTCTCGGCGGCGCTGTACACCGACATGCACGTGAAGTTCGACGGCGTGGAGATGACCTCGGTGACGCCGTACTCCGGCCACTTCGCCGGCTACGCCATCGAGAAGGGCAAGCTGTCCATCGACGTCAACTACCTGGTCAAGGATCGCCAGCTCACCGCTAACCAGAAGTTCGTCATCGACCAGCTGCAGCTCGGCGATCGCGTGGAGAGCGCCGACGCGGTGCACCTGCCGCTCAAGCTCGCGGTGGCGCTGCTCAAGGATCGCAACGGCGTGATCGACATCGACCTGCCGCTCAGTGGCAGCCTCGACGATCCGCAGTTCCGGGTGGGGCCGCTGATCTGGAAGGCCTTCGTGGGGCTGCTGGGCAAGATCGCGACTTCGCCGTTCACGCTGCTGGCGAAATTGGGCGGCGGCAAGGACGAGCAGATCAACCAGGTCGACTTCGCGCCGGGATCCGCCGAGCTGGACGCGGCCGCGCAGGAGCGCATGACGGCGCTCGCCAAGGCTCTCACCGAGCGGCCGGCCCTGGAGCTCGAGGTGCCGACCGCCTACGCGCCCGATGCGGACGGCAACGCCATTGGTACGGTGCGCCTCGAGCAGAAACTCGCGACCTATGGACAGGCGGCGGACGGCGATGCCGCCGCGCGCTTCGACCTGTTGCGCAAGGCCTTCGACAAGGAGATGCCCGCCAAGACGCCCTTGCCCGCGGGCGCGACGCTGGCGCTGGAACAGCGCAAGAAAAAAGACCCGGCGCTGGACTACGCGACCGCCAACCAGGAGCTCACGGCCGCGCTGCTGCAGAAGTACGTCGCGAGCGAGGCCGAGCTCGGCGACCTGGCTCGCGCGCGTGCCGACGCCATCCGTGAGTCTCTGGTCGCTACCGGGGCGGTGGACGCGAAGCGCGTGTTCGTGCTCGGCGCGAAGCCGGTGGCCGCGGTCGATGGCAAGGTGCGCGCCGAGCTCACCCTGAAGTGAGTCCGGCGCGACCGCTCTCTGACTACTGGTCCAGAAGCGGCGCGAAGCCGCCGTAGATCATGCGCTTGCCATCGAAGGGCTGCTGGATGTCCTTCATGCGCGGATCTTCCATGGCCTTATTCCAGCCCGCGTCGCGCGCCTCGCGTGACGGCCACTCGATCCACGAGAACACCACCGTCTCGTCCGGGTTTGCCTTGACCGCGCCCTTGTAGTCGGTGACCTTGCCGTCGGGCACGTCATCGCCCCAGCACTCGACCGTGCGGGTCGCGCCGTATTCCTTGAGGATGGCGGCGTGCTTGTCGGCCATCTCGAGGTACGCCGCCTTGTTGGCCTTCGGCACGGGGATCAGGCAGCCATCGACGTAGCCGGCGCGTGCTGCCTTGCCGGTGTCGTTCACCGCTTCGAACCCGCCCCAGATCATCCGCTTGCCGTCGAAGGGCATGTGCGCGCCCATCTCCTTCATCTTCGGATCGTCCATGATCTTCTTGTTGGCCTGGTCGCGCGTGCTCTTGTCGGGGTACTCGAGCCAGGAGAACACCACGTCCTCGTCGGGCTGCGCCTTCACCGCGCCCTTGAAGTCGGTGACCTTGCCGTCGGGCACGTCGTCGGCCCAGGTCTCGACCTGGCGCGTCGCGCCAAACTCCTTGAACAGTGACATCGAGTCTGCCGCGAACTTGCGATACGCCTCCTTGTTGCCGCGAGGCACCGCAACCACGAATCCTTCGATATACGACATGGGGTTCTCCTTCTGGCGTTCTTGCGGATGACTGCGGCTTAGATGCGCAGCGCGGCGCGACGTTCCGCGCGCGCGCGTAGGAGGATTCATGCACCGCGATGCACCGCGATGCGCCGCGATGCGCCGCGATGCGGCGCGGACGGGTCAGTGGTCGCCGAGGATCGCGGGCAGATCCAGCTTGTGCTGTCGTGCCGCATCGAGCGCGATGTCGTAGCCCGCATCCGCATGGCGCATCACGCCGCTCGCCGGATCGTTCCACAGCACGCGGCCGATGCGTTTCGCGGCGGCCTCCGTGCCGTCGCACACGATGACCACGCCCGCGTGTTGCGAGAAGCCCATGCCGACGCCGCCGCCGTGGTGCAGCGATACCCAGGTGGCGCCGCTGGCCGTGTTCAACAGCGCATTGAGCAGCGGCCAGTCGGAGACCGCGTCCGATCCGTCGCGCATGCCCTCGGTCTCGCGGTTCGGGGAAGCCACGGAGCCCGAATCGAGGTGATCGCGCCCGATCACGATCGGCGCCTTGAGCTCGCCGCTCGCGACCATGGCGTTGAAGGCGAGGCCGAGCCGGTGGCGGTCGCCGAGTCCCACCCAGCAGATGCGCGCCGGCAGGCCCTGGAACTTGATGCGCGATTTCGCCATGTCGAGCCAGTGGTGCAGGTGCGTGTCGCCGGGCAGCAGCTCCTTCACCTTGGCGTCGGTCTTCGCGATGTCCTCCGGGTCGCCGGACAATGCCACCCAGCGGAATGGCCCGACGCCGCGGCAGAACAGCGGCCGGATGTACGCCGGCACGAAGCCCGGGAAGTCGAAGGCATTCTTCACGCCTTCCTCGAGCGCGACCTGGCGGATGTTGTTGCCGTAGTCGACGGTGGGCACGCCGGCCTTGTGGAAGTCGAGCATGGCCTGCACGTGCACGGCCATGGACATGCACGCCGCCTTGGCGGTGCTCTCGGGATATTCGGTGCGGCGCTGCAGCCATTGCTCGACCGTCCAGCCGATGGGTAGATAGCCGTTGACCGGGTCGTGCGCCGAGGTCTGGTCGGTCAGCAGGTCGGGGCGCACGCCGCGGCGCAGCAGCTCGGGCAGCACCTCGGCGGCGTTGCCCAGCAATCCCACCGAGACGGGCTTGCGGTCGCGGCAGGAACGATTGATCAGCTCCAGCGCCTCGTCGATGCGCTCGGCGCCGTGGTCGAGGTAACCCGACTTGAGCCGCATCTCGATGCGCGAGCGCTGGCATTCCACCGCGAGGCACGAGGCGCCGGCCATGACCGCGGCGAGCGGCTGCGCGCCGCCCATGCCGCCGAGGCCCGCGGTCAGCAGCCACTTGCCGGCGAGGCTTCCGCCGTAATGCTTGCGGCCCATCTCGACGAAGGTCTCGTACGTCCCCTGCACGATGCCCTGCGAGCCGATGTAGATCCACGAGCCTGCGGTCATCTGGCCGAACATCATCAGGCCCTTGCGGTCGAGCTCGTTGAAATGCTCCCAGGTGCTCCAGCGCGGCACGAGGTTGGAGTTGGCGAGCAGCACGCGCGGCGCATCGGCGTGCGTGGTGAACACGCCGACGGGCTTGCCGGACTGGACCAGCAGCGTCTGGTCGGCTTCGAGCCGCTTGAGCGCGGCCACGATGGCGTCGAAGCAGTCCCAGTTGCGCGCGGCGCGGCCGATACCGCCATACACCACCAGT
>DASSRK010000044.1:0-10081 GCA_035701825.1 Steroidobacteraceae bacterium | reverse complement strand
CGGAACGAACCCTGCACGCCCTCTTCCGACCACTCCAGCGTCTGCTCGGGCGGCGCGGTGAACATCATGAACAGGCGCGCGGTGTCGGCGCCGAACTGCTCGATGATGCCGTTCGGATCCACGCCGTTGTTCTTGTTCTTCGACATCGTGCCGAGGCCGTCGGACAGCACCGGCTTGTTGTCCGTGAGCAGGATGTATTCCTTCGGCTGGTTCTTCTCGTCGAGGATGGTCTCGACGTCGGCCGGGTTGAACCAGGTGCGCGAACCGGTCTCCTCGATGCGGTAGAAGCCGTGCGCCAGCACCATGCCCTGGGTCAGCAGGTTCCTGAACGGCTCATCGACCTTCACCAGGCCGAGGTCGCGCATCACCTTGGTCCAGAAGCGCGCGTACAGCAGGTGCAGGATGGCGTGCTCGATGCCGCCGATGTACTGGTCGACCTGCATCCAGTAGTTGGCGCGCTCGTCGACCATGGTGTCCGCGTCCGGGCAGGCGAAGCGCAGGAAATACCAGGACGAGTCGACGAAGGTGTCCATGGTGTCCGTCTCGCGGCGCGCGTCGGCGCCGCACTTCGGACACTTCACGTCGAGGAACGACGGCGTCTTGTTGAGCGGATTGCCCGAGCCGTCGGGCACCAGGCCTTCCGGCAGCACCACCGGCAGGTCCTGCTCCGGCACCGGCACTTCGCCGCACTTCGCGCAGTGGATCAACGGCACCGGGCAGCCCCAGTAGCGCTGGCGCGAGATGCCCCAGTCGCGCAGGCGCCATTGCGTGCGTTTCCTGCCGAGGCCCTTCTTCTCCAGGGCCGCGGCGATGCGGTCCACGGCGGCCGGGTACTCCAGGCCGTCGAACTCGCCGGAATTGATGGTGATGCCGTATTCGCCGAACGCGTCGCGCCACGGCGGATCGAGGTTCTCGTATGCGCCGGTCCTGGACTTCACCACTTGCACGATGGGTAGTTTGTTCTTGAGCGCGAACTCGTAGTCGCGCGCATCGTGCCCCGGCACGCCCATGACCGCGCCCTCGCCGTAGGCCATGAGCACGTAGTTGGCCACCCACACTTCGACCATCTGGCCAGTGAACGGATGCAGCACGTTGAATCCCGTGCGCATGCCCTTCTTTTCCTGCGTGGCGATGTCGGCTTCCATGGTCGAGCCGCGGCGGCACTCGTCGATGAAGGCCTGCAGCGCCGGGTTCTTGGCCCCGGCGGCGAGCGCGATCGGGTGTTCGGCGGCCACCGCCATGTAGGTGACGCCGAACAGCGTGTCGGCGCGCGTGGTGAACACCTTGAGCGCGCCACCGGCGCCCATCAGCGCCTTCGTGTCCGGGGCGTACGGGAACGAGATCTCGCAGCCCTCGGACTTGCCGATCCAGTTGGCCTGCATGGTCTTCACGCGCTCGGGCCAGTCGGGCAGCTTCTCGAGGTCACCGAGCAGTTCCTCGGCGTACTTCGTGATCGCGAGGTAGTACATCGGGATCTCGCGCTTCTCGACCAGCGCACCGGTGCGCCAGCCGCGCCCGTCGATGACCTGTTCGTTGGCGAGCACGGTCTGGTCGACCGGGTCCCAGTTGACGACTCCAGTCTTGCGGTACGCGATGCCCTTCTCGAGCATCTTCAGGAACAGCCACTGGTTCCAGCGGTAGTAAGACGGATCGCAGGTGGCGATTTCGCGCGACCAGTCGAAGGCCAGGCCCAGCGACTTCATCTGGCCCTTCATGTACGCGATGTTTTCGCGGGTCCACTTGGCCGGCGGCACGCCGTTCTTCATGGCCGCGTTCTCGGCCGGCAAGCCGAAGGCGTCCCAGCCCATGGGCTGCAGCACCGACTTGCCCTGCATCTTGTGGAAACGGGTGAGCACGTCGCCGATGGTGTAGTTGCGCACGTGGCCCATGTGCAGCCGGCCCGAGGGGTACGGGAACATCGACAGGCAATAGAACTTCTCGCCCTCGTCCTCGCGCGCTTCGAAGACGCGGTTCTGGTCCCAGTAGGCCTGCGCGGAGCGTTCGACGACGCTCGGCTCGTATCGTTCTTGCATCGGGAAAGGCTGGATTTTCAGCGGGTTAAGAGGCGCGCAAGAATACACGAGCGGGCCGCGCCCCGACCAGCAACATCCGTCAGGCGCCAAAAAGCGCGCCCCGCTAGTGTTCGCAGCCATGGGCGAATGCGAAAAACTCCCCTCGAGCTTCGAGCGCTACCACCAGCGCTTCGCGCGGGTGCTGGCGCACATCGAGGCGCGGTCCGAGTCGGCAGTATCGATCGACGAGCTGGCGGACGTGGCGGCCTTTTCGCGCCATCACTTCCATCGCCAGTTCTCGGGCTACCTCGGCATGAGCACGTACAAATACGTGCAGTTCATGCGCATGCGCCGCGCCTCGTGGCGGCTGGCATTCCGCCCCGGGTTGTCGGTCCAGGAAATCTCGCTGGCCACCGGTTACGAAGCGCCCGAGGCGTTTGCGCGCGCGTTCCGCCAGTTTTCCGGCCAGTCACCCAGCGAATTCCGCGCCGCGCCCGACTGGGCCGGGTGGCATGCGCGCTTTCGCCCCTTCATCCATCTCCGGCAGAACCACATGAATACCGTCCAACCACCGGCGCCGGTGCGGCTCGTCCACTTCCAGGCGACACGCGTCGCCTCGCTCGAACACGTCGGCAGCCCGCTGCGTCTCGGCGACAGCATCCGCAGGTTCATCGAGTGGCGGAAATCGCAAAAACTGTCGCCGGCGCTGAGCGCGACCTACAACATCATCTACAACGATCCCGACCAGGTGCCGCCCGAGGAATTCCGTTTCCGCCTGTGCGCCGCCACCGATCGGCCCATCGAGCCGAACGATGCCGGGGTCACCGAGCTCGTGATCCCGGCGGGGCGATGCGCGCTGCTGCGCCACATCGGCTCGGACGACCAGCTCGGGCGCTCCATCTGGCAGTTGTATGCCGAGTGGTTGCCCGGCAGCGGCGAGGAGCTGCGCGACTTCCCGCTGTTCGTGCGGCGCGTGACCTTCTTCCCGGACGTCCCGGACAGCGAAGCCGTCACCGACATCTATCTACCGTTGCGCTGACCGCAACGGAAAACGCCCGGCCGTCTCCGGCCGGGCGTCTCCACACTCTCCACTATCTGTTCGGTCAGCTTATGCGGATCGGCAGGAACAGCTGGTTGCCGTCGCGCTCCAGCAGGATCGCGACGGTCTTGGAACCGTTGGTGGCATTGCGCAGGTCGGTGACCGACTTCACCGGCTTGCCGTTGATGCCGAGGATCACGTCGCCGCGGCGCACGCCGGCGCGCGCCGCCGGGCCGTCCACGTCTTCGACCAGCAGGTAGCCCTCGGTCGAGGCGCTCTTGCGCTCGTCGGCGCCGAGCGGGCGCACCGACAGGCCGAGCTTGTCGGCCTTGGCCGGTTCGTCGCGCGGCGTGGTGTCGTTCGAGACCTTCTGCGTCTCGTCCGGGAACGCGTCGACCTTGACGGTCAGCGTCTTGCTGGACTTGTCGCGCCACACTTCGATCTTCGCGGTCGAACCGGGCTGGATCGAGGAGATCACCGACGGCAGCTGCGTGGAGCGATCCACCGGCTTGCCATTGACGCCCAGGATGATGTCACCGGTCTTGATGCCGCCCTTCTCGGCCGGGCCGCCATCGATGACCTGCGTGACCAGCGCGCCGCGCGGCCGGTCGAGGCCGAACGAATCGGCGAACTGCGCGTTCACTTCCTGGATCTGCACGCCGATGCGGCCACGCGTCACCTTGCCGGTGCTCACCAGCTGCGTGCGCACGTTCTGCGCGACGTCGATCGGGATGGCGAACGAGATGCCCATGTAGCCGCCGCTGCGGCTGTAGATCTGCGAGTTGATGCCGACCACCTCGCCGTTGAGGTTGAACAGCGGGCCGCCCGAGTTGCCCGGGTTCACGGCGACGTCGGTCTGGATGAAGGGCACGAGGCCGTCTTCGCCCGGCATGGAGCGGCCGGTGGCGCTGACGATGCCGGCCGTCACGCTGTTCTCGAAGGAAAATGGCGAGCCGATGGCGAGCACCCACTCGCCGGGACGCAGCCTGGACGGATCGCCGATCTTCACGACCGGCAGGTTCTTGCCATCGATCTTGATGACCGCGACGTCGCTGCGCTTGTCGATGCCGATGACCTTGGCCGGGTATTCGCGCCGGTCGGTCATGCGCACCGTGACTTCATCGGCGCCCGCGACCACGTGCGCATTGGTGAGGATATAGCCGTCGGCGCTGACGATGAAGCCCGAGCCTTCACCCTGGCGCTGCGGCACGTCGTAGCCGCGGCGGCCGCCGCGGCCATCAGGGGCGGGAATGCCGAAGCGGCGGAAGAATTCCTGGAACGGATCGTCGGAGGCGGAATCGTCATCGTCGGAGGAATTGCGGCCGACGTGATGTGCCTGCTCGACCACCGAGATGTTGACCACCGCGGGGCCCACCTGCTCCACCAGCGTGGCGAAGTCCGGGAGCACGCGCCCGTTCAAGGTACCGACGGGTTGCGCGGAAGTGGCGGCCGGTGCCTGTGCGACCGCGGGGGTTTCAGGCTGCGACTGTCCCTGGGGCGCGGCGGTGCTCTGCTGGGAGCAGGCCCCGATGCCCAAGCCCACGATCGCGGTCAATGCCAGGCGCTTTGCAACGGATAACGACATATCAGCGAGTCCTCGAGAATGAGTCGACGGAGATGTCGAGGTAGACCGGTCGGAATTGTTGAAGTTCAGCAGTGGCTGCGGCATGGGGAACCCTCCTTCAGGAAGCCTTGCGCCGCCGCCCGGAATAAGCTCCCGCGAGGCCAAAAACAAGGGCCACGGACACGACGGGCCAGTTGCCGACACGGGCATAGGGTGTCAGTCCCGTCCGCGGCTGCAGCTCGCCACGCATTACGTTTGCTTCATATTCCGGCGCGGTCACCAGCAGTTCCCCGCGCGCTCCGATGATCGCCGAGACGCCGTCATTGGCGGCCCGCACCATGGGCCGGCCGGTTTCCATGGCGCGCAGGCGGCTGATCTGCAGGTGCTGGTAACGCGCGGTCGAATGGCCGAACCATGAGTCATTGGTGACGTTGGCCAGCATGGTCGCGGTGCGCATCGGCGGCAGCAGCGTGGCGCCGTAGGCGTCTTCGTAACAGACGCCGGTGGCGATGCGTTGCCCGGCGGCCGCGAGCGGCTCCTGCTGCGCCGCGCCGCGATTGAAGCTCGAGTAAGGCAGCCCCTTGAGGCGCAGCCAGGTGCGGATGAAGGCCGGCACCGGGAAGAATTCCGAGAACGGCACGAGGTGGTGCTTGTTGTGCCAGCTGACGCCCGGTGTCGCGCTGTCCATCGCGAGCACCGAGTTGTACACCTCGAGCTCCTGGGTCTGCGCGTTCTCCTCGGCGTGCAGCGCGCCCACCAGCAGCGCCGAACCGCGCGCGCTCGCCTCGGCGTAGACGTCGCGGAAATAGCGCACATGGTAGTTAGTGAGGTCGGGTATGGCCGACTCGGGCCAGACGATCAGGTCGGCGCCGTAGGCACCGCGCGTCAGCGCGCGGTACTTCTCGAGGATGTTGTCGAGGTTGGCGTCGATCCACTTCTCGTCCTGCGGCACCGCGCCCTGCACCACCGCGACGCTGATCGGCTTGCCGTGCGGCGCAGTCCATTCGACGCCGCGCACCAGGAACGCGACCGCCCACGGCGCCAGCACCACCGCGCCCGCGGTGACGCGCTCGCGCGCCTCGCCGAACACCAGCATCACGAGGCCGCCGGCCATCACCAGCGTGAGCATCCCGAGCCCGTACTGCCCCACGACCGGCGCGAGCGCGCCCAGCCAGGTGTCGGTGTGCGCATAGCCGAGCGCCAGCCAGCCGAACCCGGTGAGGAACCAGCCGCGCCACCATTCCAGCAGCGCCCAGGCGCCCGGGATCGCCACCAGCCAGCGCAGCGCGCCGCGCGCCGGAAAGAATCTCGCGACCACCCAGCCGAGCAGCGCGTGGTACGCGCCCATGATCGCGGCCAGGCCCAGCATCAGCAGCAGCGCCAGCGGGATCGGCGCGTGCCCGAGGATCTGCAGGCTGATGTACAGCCAGTACGTGCCCACCGAGAACGTGCCGAAGTTGAACCAGAAGCCGAGCAGCGCCGCGCGGCGCGGGCTCGCGCCCTGCCAGAGCGCGATCAGCGCGGCCGGGCACAGCAGCGCCAGCGGCCACCACTCGAACGGCGCGAACGACAGCCCGAGCGCGGCGCCGACGGCAAACGCCAGCGCGCTGCCGACGTAACGGCGGTTCACGAATCCGGGGATGTTCACTCTTCCGCTAGCGGCCGGTCTTCGGGCGGCACGATGTCGCGCGGACTGGTGAGCCGCAGCAGGTCGATGCGGCGGCGATCGAAGCGCAATACCTTGAGCTCGCAGTCCGCGAGCTGCAGGGTCTCGCCACGCCGCGGAAGCCGGCCGAGCTGCTTCATCGCGAGCCCGGCGACCGTGTCGAACTCGTCGTCCGACAGGTCGGTCTGGAAGTACTCGTTGAATTCGTCGATCGGCGTCTGCCCGCGCACGATGTACTGGCGCTCGCCGTCCTTCTTGATGTTCACGTCCTCGTCGACGTCGTGCTCGTCGTCGATGTCGCCGACGATCTGCTCGATGACGTCCTCGATGGTCACCAGGCCCGCGATGCCACCGTACTCGTCGGCGACGATGGCCATGTGCACGCGCGAACGGCGGAACTCGCGCAGCAGCACGTTCAGCCGCTTGGATTCCGGCACGAACACCGCGGGGCGCATGAACTCCCTGATGTCGAACTGCAGGCCGTCGCCCAGGTCCGGATCCTGGGCCGCGAGGCGCAGCAGGTCCTTGGCGAGCAGGATGCCCACCACCTTCTCGCGGTCCTCGTCCAGGACCGGGAAGCGCGAGTGGCCGCTCGCCACCACGGTCTTGAGCAGCACGTCGGAGTCATCGTCGCGGTTCAGGAAGGTCATCTGCGCGCGCGGCACCATGATGTCGCGCACCTGGATGTCGCCGACCGTGAGCACGCCCTCGAGCATCGGCAGCGCGTCGCCCTCGACGACACCGCGCAGGGTCGCGTCGCGCAGGTATTCGATGACCTCGGCGCGATCCTGTGCCTCGCCGGACATGCGGCGCGACAGCTTGCGCAGCCAGGTGCCGCTGGCGCTGGTGTCGCGCTCCTTGTCCTTTTCCTTCGCTTTTTCCCTGGCGCTCATGTGTAGGGGTTCCCGATCCCGAAACTCTTCAGCACCGCGATCTCGCGGCGCTCCATGCGCAGTCGTTCGCGCTGCCCGGCCTCGTGGTCGTAGCCCGCGAGGTGCAACGCGCCGTGCACCACCATGTGTGCCCAGTGCGCCTCGACCTTCTTGCCGTCGCGCTCGGCTTCCTGCCGCACTACCTCCGCGCAGATCACGAGGTCACCGAGCGGCAGCCGTCCATCGCGCGGCATCTCGCGCGCACGCCGTTTCGCGGGAATTTCCGGCGCCGGAAACGACAGCACGTTGGTCGGCTTGTCCTTGCCGCGCCACGCGCGGTTGAGCGCGCGGCTCTCGCGCGGGCCGACCACGCGCACCGCGATCTCGCGTCCCTTGCCGCGGCGGCCGAGCGCGGCCGCGGCCCAGCGGTTCATGCGCAACCGCGCCGGCGCCCAGGCGCGCGTGCCGCGTGCCAACTCCAGCCGCAATCCGGGCTCCCGGGTCATGTGCGATCACTGGGCGCGTGCGCCTCGTACGCCTGCACGATGCGTTGCACCAGCGGATGGCGCACCACGTCGGCGGCTTCGAAATGCGTGAATGCGACACCATCGGTGTTGCGCAGGATATTGATCACGTGTTTCAGGCCCGACATCTTGCCGGCCGGCAGGTCGGTCTGCGTGACGTCACCGGTGACCACGGCGCGCGAACCGAAGCCGATGCGCGTCAGGAACATCTTCATCTGCTCGGGCGTGGTGTTCTGCGCCTCGTCGAGGATGATGAAGGAGTCGTTGAGCGAACGGCCGCGCATGAAAGCCAGCGGCGCGACCTCGATGACGTTGCGTTCGATGAAACGCGCGACGCGGTCGAAGCCCAGCATCTCGTACAGCGCGTCGTACATCGGGCGCAGGTACGGGTCGACCTTCTGGGTGAGATCGCCCGGCAGGAAACCGAGGCGCTCGCCGGCTTCCACCGCCGGTCGCACGAGGATGATGCGGCGGATCTTGTCCGCCTGCAGCGCCTCGACCGCGCAGGCCACGGCGAGGTAGGTCTTGCCGGTGCCCGCCGGGCCGATGCCGAAGGAAAGATCCTTGGCGCGGATGTTGGCGAGGTAATCGCGCTGGTTGCGGCCGCGCGCGCGGATGGTGCCGCGCGCCACGCGCACCGTGGCGCCGTCGTCCGGCTCGCCGCCGGCGCTGCCCGGCAGGTCGCGCGAGTCGCGCAGCGCCAGGTGCACGCGCTCGAGCGTCACTTCCTCGCGGCCGGCGGTCTCGAACAGGTCGCGCAGCAGGTCCTCGGCGGCATGTGCGCGGGTGCCGACGACCCGGAAGCTCGCGCCGCGGCGCTTGACCGCAACTCCCATGCGGGCCTCGACCAGGCGCAGGTTCTCGTCGAGCGGACCGCACAGGTTCGCGAGCCGCGCGTTGTCCGGCGGCACGAGATCGAATTCGCGCGCGGGTTCGACTGGGGCGGGCGTCGACATCGTCGGCCTAACTATTGGCCACGAGGCGCGTGTCGGCGGTGGAGGGCCGGCCGCCTTCTGCTGGTTTTTCCGCGGCCGCGAGCCGGCCGCGCAGGCTCTGCGGCCGCGCCTCGACGATGTCGACCTCGACGAACCGACCGATGAGGCTCGCCGGGCCGGCGAAGTTCACCCAGCGGTTGTTCTCGGTGCGGCCGGCCAGTTCCAGCCGGTCCTTCTTCGAGGGACGCTCGACCAGCACGCGCTGCGTGCTGCCGACCATGGTCTCGCTGATTGCGCGCGCCTGCTGGTTGAGCTGTTCCTGCAGGCGCGCCAGGCGCTGCTGCTTGAGCTCGTGCGGCACGTCGTCCGGCAACGCGGCCGCGGGCGTTCCCGGCCGCTGGCTGTAGATGAAGGAGAACGACTGGTCGAAATTCACATCACGCACGAGCTTCAGTGTGGCCTCGAAGTCGCGTTCCGTCTCGCCCGGAAAGCCGACGATGATGTCGGTGGACACCGATATCGACGGGCGCACCGCGCGCAGGCGCCGCAATTTTTCCTTGAATTCGAGCGCCGTGTAGCCGCGCTTCATCAGGCTCAGGATGCGGTCGGAGCCGGACTGCACCGCCAGATGCAGGTGATTCGCGAGCTTCGGGACGTGGGCGTACGCCTCGATCAGCGAATCGCCGAACTCCACCGGGTGCGAGGTGGTGAAGCGCAGGCGCTGGATGCCTTCGACCTCCGCGACGTAGTGGATCAGCGTCGCGAGGTCCACCACCGTGCCGTCGGCCATGGCGCCCGCGTACGCGTTGACGTTCTGGCCTAACAAGGTGACCTCGCCCACGCCCTGCGAGGCGAGCGCGCGAACCTCGTCCATCACCGAATCGAAACCGCGGCTGACTTCGTCGCCGCGCGTGTAGGGCACCACGCAGAAGGTGCAGTACTTGCTGCAGCCTTCCATGATGGAGACGAACGCGGATGAACCTTCGGCGCGCGCCGGCGGCAGGTTGTCGAACTTCTCGATCTCGGGGAACGAGATGTCCACCACCGCGCGGCCGGTGCGCTTGAGCTCGCCGATCATGTCGGGCAGCCGGTGCAGCGTCTGCGGCCCGAACACCAGGTCCACGTACGGCGCGCGTTTCGTGATCGCATCGCCTTCCTGGCTGGCCACGCAGCCGCCGACACCGATCAGCACGTGCGGTTTGAGCTTCTTGATGTCACGCCACTCGCCCAGCAGCGAATACACCTTCTCCTCGGCCTTTTCGCGCACCGAGCAGGTGTTCATGAGCAGGACGTCGGCTTCGGCCGGGTTGTCCGTGGGCTTGAGGCCGGCGCCGACGCCGAGCACGTCGCCCATGCGGGCCGAGTCGTACTCGTTCATCTGGCAGCCGAAGGTGCGGATGTAGAGGAGAGGCATGGGGGCGCTAAGGATAAGCTGCAGCTACGCGCCGTAAGAGGCTGATTTTACAATC
>DASSRK010000043.1:0-25510 GCA_035701825.1 Steroidobacteraceae bacterium | reverse complement strand
AAGATCGCGGTGAATTTCGCCGATTCGCTGGGCGCCGAAATCCAGTCCGGCGAATCCGACGGCGGGATCGCCCGCACCGCATGAAGCTGCGCGGCCCCAGGCAGAAGGACGATCCGGAGATCAACCTGATCCCGCTGATCGACATTTCCCTGCTGCTGGTGATCTTCTTCATGCTGACCTCGACCTTCATGCAGGAAGGCCGACTCAAGATCGAGCTGCCGCAGGCCAGCCTCGCGCCCACCGGCAAGCAGAAGAGCGATCCCATCGTCATTTCGGTAACCCAGAGCGGCAGCTATCGCGTCAACGACCGCGAGCTCATCAACAACTCCCCCGATACCCTGCGTGCCGCGATCCTGGAGGTCGCGGGCCCCGACCGTGACAAGCCGGTGACGGTGCGTGCCGACGCGCGCTCGACGCACCAGTCGGTGGTCACGGCCATGGATGTGCTCGGCAAGATCGGGTTCGTGCGCATCAACATCGCGACCGTCGACGAATCCAAGCCGCCGCCGAAGTGAACAAGCAGGCCACTCCGGAGATGAGTCCCGGGAAGGTCTATCGCCGGCTGTTGTCGTACGCGTGGCCGTTCCGCGGCACCTTCATGGTCGGCGTGCTCGGCATGGCGCTGTTCGCCGCCACCGACGGCTCGCTGGTGCTGTTCGTCAAGCAGTTCATCGACGGTACGTTCTACGAGAAGAACGCGCGCATGCTGTGGCTGGTGCCGATCGGCGCGCCGGTGCTGTTCTTCTTCCGCGGACTCGGCGACTACATGTCGACGTATTTCCCGGGCCGGGTGGGGCGCCGCGTCATCAAGGCCATCCGCGGCGACCTGTTTCGCCACTACCTCGCGCTGCCGACGCGTTACTACGACCAGGAAGGCACGGGCCACCTGCTGTCGCGCCTGACCTACAACGTCGAGCAGGTTGCCGAGGCGGTCACCAAGTCGATCACCTCGTTGATCCGCGACACGCTGACTATTGTTGTCCTGATCAGCCTGATCATCTATCTCAACTGGAAACTGTCACTGTTCGTGCTGGTGCTGGCGCCGCCGTTGTCCTGGCTGATCAGCAAGGTGAGTCGTTCGTTCCGCCGTTACAGCGGCCGCATCCAGTCCTCGATGGGCGACGTCACCAGCTCGGTCAAGGAAGCGCTCGACGGCCACCGCGTCATCAAGGTGTTCAACGCGCAGGACGCCGAGGCCAGCGAATTCGAGAAGGTCAACGAGACCAATCGCCGCAGCAACATGAAGCTGATCGCGGCGCGCGCGGTCAGCAACCCGACGGTGCAGTTCATCGCGTCGCTGGGCCTCGGCGGCATCCTCTGGGTGGCGCTGCACCAGATCCAGAACGGACAGCTGACGCCGGGCGAGTTCATGGCCTTCATCGCGGCTGTGCTCAGCACCACCGCGCCGCTCAAGCGGCTGATGGATTCCTTCGCGCCGCTGCAGCAGGGCCTGGCCGCGGGCGCGAGCATCTTCGAGTTGCTCGACGAGCCGCCGGAAGACCTGAAGTCGGGCCGTCCGCTGGGCCGCATCGCGGGCGAGCTGGAATTCCGCGACGTGAGCTTCGAGTACACCAGCGAGAAAGGCGGTGTGCTGCACGCGGTCAACCTGCGCGTGCCGGCCGGCAAGAACATCGCCATCGTCGGCGCGTCCGGCTCGGGCAAATCGACGCTGGTGGCCCTGGTGCCGCGTTTCTACGACGCGACCTCCGGCACGGTGCTGGTCGATGGCACCGACGTGCGTGAGTGCAACCTGCGCGACCTGCGGCAGAACGTGTCTCTGGTCAACCAGGACGTGCTGCTGTTCAACGATTCGATCCGCAACAACATCGCCTTCGGCGCGGTGTCGCCGGATCCCGCGGCGGTCGAGAAGGCCGCGCGCATCGCCTACGTGGACGAGTTCGCCAACAACCTCACCAGCTTCCCGCAGGGCATGGACACGCAGGTCGGCGAGCGCGGCTCGAAGCTGTCGGGCGGGCAGAAGCAGCGCATCGCCATCGCGCGCGCGCTGCTCAAGGATGCGCCGATCCTGATCCTCGACGAGGCCACCTCGGCGCTCGACAACGAGTCCGAGCGCCGCATCCAGCAGGCGCTGGCCGAGCTCATGAAGAACCGCACCACGCTGGTGATCGCGCACCGCTTGTCGACGGTCGAGCACGCGGACGAGATCATCGTCATGGAGGCGGGCCGCATCGTCGAGCGCGGCACGCACGCCGAGCTGCTGGCGCGCGATGGCGCCTACGCGGGCCTCAAGCGCGCCGAGTTCCGCGGCTGAATCCGCCGCCGCATGGCATCGAGCATGGAAAAGATGTGGTACAGCGAGTCGCGTCCGCTGTGGCTGGCGCCGCTGTCGGGGTTGTACGGCGCCGTGATGGCGTTCCGCAGCCTGCTGTACCGGCTCGGCCTGCGCCATCGCGTCAAGGTCGGCGTGCCGGTGGTGGTGATCGGCAATCTCACCGTGGGAGGCACCGGCAAGACGCCGCTGGTCGCCTGGCTCGCGAGCCGCCTGTCGGCCGTGGGCCTGCGAGTGGCCATCGTGTCGCGGGGCTACGGCGGCCGGGCGCGGGGCGTGACGCGCGTGACCATGCACAGCCGGCCCTCCGAGGTCGGTGACGAGCCGTTGCTGCTGGCGCGCAATGCGCACGCCACGGTGTTCATCGGCCGCGACCGGGTCGCGGCGGCCAAAGCCGCGGTGGCCGACGGCGCCGACATCGTGGTGTCCGACGATGGGCTCCAGCATCTCGCGCTGGTGCGCAATTGCGAGATCGTGGTCATCGACGGGCAGCGCGGTTTCGGCAACCGCTGCCTGCTGCCACGCGGCCCGCTGCGCGAGAGCCCGCGCCGGCTGCGGCGCGTGAATGCGGTGGTGGTCAACGGCGAGCTGACGGCGCCGGGGTTCACGCTGCCGAAGTTCGTCACGCACACGGCATTCGTCATGCACCTGCAGCCGGCGGATGCGCGCCCGGTCGCCGGGGCGGGATCATTGCGCGCGCTCACGAGTTTTCGCGGCAATGGCGTGCACGCGGTGGCGGGGATCGGCAATCCACAGCGCTTCTTCGACATGCTGCGCGGGGCGGGGCTCACGGTGTACGAGCATGCGCTGCCCGATCATCACGCCTTCAAGCCTGGGGATCTCGAATTCGGTGATTCGCTGCCGGTACTCATGACCGAAAAGGATGCCGTAAAATGCGCGTCCTTCGCGGACGCGCGATGCTGGTACGTGCCGGTCACGGCGGAGTTCGGCGAGCGCGAAGCGCGCGAGCTCGTCGACCTGGTGCTGGCGCGCGCCGCGTTCCGGAACAATTCCGAGGCTTGAACTCCCGATATGGATGACCGTCTGCTCGATATCCTGGCGTGCCCGGTGTGCAAGGGCCCGCTGAAATACCAGCGCGACGCGGCGGTGCTGGTGTGCCGCGGCGAGCGGCTGGCCTTCCCGGTGCGGGATGGCGTGCCGATGATGCTCGAGGAAGATGCGCGCTCCCTCGCGCACGACGATCCATTGCTCGAGCGCTGAGCCGTGACCTTCCGCGTCGTCATCCCGGCCCGTTTCGATTCCTCGCGCCTGCCGGGCAAGGCGCTGTTGCCGCTGGCCGGCAAGCCGATGCTGCAATGGGTGCACGAGCGCGCCAGGAGCTCGGCAGCCGCCGAGGTGATCGTCGCCACCGACGATGAGCGCATCGCGACCGCGGCCCGCGCCTTCGGCGCGGACGTCGCAATGACCGCGCGCACGCACCTGTCGGGCACCGATCGCATCGCCGAGGTGTCGGCCACGCGCGGCTGGCGCGAAGAGGACATCGTGGTCAATGTGCAGGGCGACGAGCCGCTGATTCCGCCCGTGGTCATCGACCAGGTGGCGGCGTTGCTGGCCGAACATGCGCGCGCGCACATCGCCACGCTGGCGGCGCGCCTCGACCAGGCCGCCGACCTCAACGATCCGAACACGGTGAAGGTGGCCTGCGACGGCACCGGCCGCGCGCTGTATTTCTCGCGCGCCCCGATTCCCTGGAATCGCGACGCCCCGGCCACGCTGACGCCGGCCAGCCTGCGCCACATCGGCATCTACGCGTATCGCGTCGGGGCGCTGCGCCGCCTGGCGGGACTCAGCCCCTCGCGTCTCGAGCTCATCGAGAAGCTCGAGCAGTTGCGCGCGCTGGAGAACGGCATGGAAATCCGCGTGGCGCTGGCGGTGGAACGGCCGCTGGCCGACGTCAATACCGCCGCCGACCTGGAGCGCGCCGAGCGCGCGCTCGCGCTGCGGCCCTGAAGCGCGGACCTGGGCTTCGATGCCGGCCACGATCACCGACCTGAACATCTACCCGGTGAAATCCTGCCGCGGCATCGCGCTGGCGAGCGCGCCGCTGGGTGACACCGGCCTCGTCGACGATCGTCACTGGATGCTGGTGCGTCCGGATGGCCGCTTCGTCACGCAGCGCGTCCTGCCGCGCATGGCGTTGGTGGGCACGGCGGTGGACGGGGCTGCGCTGCAGCTCACCGCGCCGGGCATGGCGCCGCTCGTCGTGCCGCGCGATGGCGCGGGCGAGGCGCGCGCGGTCACGGTGTGGAAATTCACCGGCAGCGGCATCGACTGCGGCGAGCAGGCCGCGCAATGGTGCTCGCGGTTCCTCGATACACCATTGCGCCTGGTGCGCTTCGATGCGCGCGTGCCGCGCGAATGCAATCCCGAGTGGACCGGCGCCACCCGCGCGGTCACCGAGTTCGCCGACGGCTTTCCCATCCTGGTGATTTCGCGCGCCTCGCTCGCCGATCTCAACGCGCGTCTACCCAAGGCGCTGCCGATGGAGCGCTTCCGACCCAACGTGGTCATCGACGGAGTCTCGGCGTACGACGAGGATCGCATCCACGAGCTGCGGGTTGACGGCATCACGCTGCGCCTGGTGAAGCCGTGCACACGCTGCTCGATCACCACCACGGATCAGCAGGCGGGCGCCGTGGATGGCATCGAGCCGCTGGCCACGCTCAAGACCTATCGCAATGACCGCGCGCTGCAGGGTGTGAAGTTCGGCCAGAACGCCATCGTGGTGAGCGGCGCGGGCCAGGCGCTGCGCGTCGGGGACCGTTTCGAGCTCAGTTGGAAGTAAGCTGCGGCCTCGCGGCAACCGCCTGCGCCGGCCATCAGCGCGTGCGCGTGGCGGCGTTGGAAGCGAGGCCGCCGTGGCGGTTCGGGTTGTAGATCTCGACGCGGTCGCGGCCCTGCGTCTTCGCCACGTACAGCGCGATGTCGGCGCGCCGCGCGATCTGGTCGAACAGCACGTCACCGCTCTCGTAGCTCGCGAGCCCGAGGCTCAGGCTGACGCTCACGTCCTGGTCGTCGATGCGCAGCGGCTGGTCGCGCAGCGAGGTGCGCAGCTTCTCCGAGGCCTGGCGCGCCTGCTCCATGGTCATGTCGGGGAACAGCACCAGGAATTCCTCGCCGCCGTAGCGGCCGAAGATCTCGCGCGTGTGCAGCGAAGTGCGCATGGACACCGCGAGCCGCTGCAGCAGCTGGTCGCCGACCGCGTGGCCGAAGCGGTCGTTGACCGACTTGAAGTGATCGAGGTCGATGAGGCCGATGATCAGCGAACCGCGCTGTTCGCGCGCGCGTGACAGGCACTCGACCGCCTTGCGCACGATGGCGCGGCGATTCAAGAGCCCGGTGAGCTCGTCGCGCTCGGCGAGGCGAATCAGCTCGGCGCGGTGGCGCCGGTTCGAGAGCAGCGCGTAGCCGAGGAAGAACGCGGTGATCAGGCCGGTGAGCCCGGCGATGGCCACGAGCTGCGTGGTGCGCGTCTGGCTGTTGAGCCGCTCCTCGGCGAGCTTCTTGTCCTTCTCGAGCAGCGCGATCTTCTGCTTTTCCTGGTCGTTCTCGAACTGCACGCGCAGCTGCGCGACTTCGCGGATGCGGTCGAGCGTGCCCTGTTCGCGCATGCGGCGCAGGAACTCACCCTGGTCGTTGAAGGCGGCGGGGTAGTTGCCGACCGCGGCGTGCGCGCGCGAGCGCAGCTCGTAGAGCTCGGCGATGTCGTCGGCGGGCTGCGCGCCGCCCGGCGCGATGGCGCGATCGAACTGCAACACGGCCTCGCGCGAACGGCCGAGCGCGAGATACAGCCGGCCGCGCAGGGCCGCCAGGGTGCGGTAGTCGTTGTCGTCCATGCCACTGGTCTGGCTGAGCGTGAGCTCGGCGCGGTCGCACCATTCGCCGGCTTCCTTGAGCGCGTTGCGCTCGATGAGCACGCTGCACTCGGTCATCTGCGACAGGCCCGTGCCGACCCGGTCGCCGATGTTCTGGTGGATCTTCAGCGCCTCGTCCGCCGCCATCATGGCTTCGTCGAGGCGACCCGCGGCCTTGAGGATCTTGGCGCGCCGGTCGAGCGCGGTGGCGAGGCGGATTGGAGCCTTCTGCTCGCGGAAGAAGGCGATGGTTTCGTCGACCAGCAGCAGCGCCTGCGGATAGTCGCGCACCGAGAACTGCGCCATCGACAGGCGGCCGGCCGCCACCATGGCCTCTTCGCGGCTCGCGCTCCGGCGCAGCAGCGCGTAGGCGCGCAGCAGGTCATCGAGCGACTGGTCGGGATTGCCGTCACGGAAATTCAGCCAGCCGCGATCGCGCAGCAGGCAGCCGAGGGCCAGCGGTCGGTCGCGCACGGCCTCGATGAGCCGCGTGAGCTCGACGGTGGCCGCGTCGATGCCGCCGACGTTGGTGGAGACCAGCGCGCGCACGGTGTGCAGCCGGATGGCGAGGTCCGACATGTCGCCGGCAGGCAGCAGGCCGATGCCCGCGTCCGTGTGCGTGATGGTCTGGCGGCTGAGGCCGAGCTGGCGCGAGGCATCCGCCGCGATGGCGTGCAGCGCCGCGCGGCGCTGCGGAGGCATGTCCTGGGGCGACGAGAGCGCGACCGCGAGTTGTGCGAGCGCCTCGGCCGGGGCGCGGAACGCGAGTTCTTCGAGCGCCGCGAGGTCGCCGGTTTGTGAGCCGACACATGCCGCCTGTGCCGTCTGCAGACCCGCAGACAGTGCCAGCAGGCCCGCGAGGATCCCTGGTCGATGGAAACGAATCACGGCGCGTAGTCTACGCGCCCGCACCTCGCCGGCGTCAGCGTTGTTTTACCGATTCCGGCTTTTGCGGAGGATTCCCGCTTGCCTTCGTGGCGGAGGCGGGCGGAGCTGACTCGAGGGGAATCGTGAAATATCCGAATGCCTGGCCCTGGGGCATGTCCATCGTGACCAGCACGCGCAGCTGGCTGGCCGCGTTGGCGGAGCGGGCGACGGAGAACTGCTGGCGATAGACGCCCGCGGCGCTGGCCTTCTGCACCTCGAGCGCGCCGCCTTGCAGGACGATGCCAGCCGCGGGCTTGAAGCTGACGCGCAAGCCGGAGCCCGCGACGCGCGGTACGGCGGCGAGGTGCAGCGTGGTCGCACCGTGGGTCGCCGGGTCGCTGTCGAAGTGGTAGCGCAGGTCGACGGGAACGCTGATCTTGGCGCTGGGCGCGGCGCGCTGCATGGACTCGAGCGCCGGCTCGGTCGCGGCGGCCGTTGGCTTGGGTGCGGCCGACGGCTCGGTCGGGGGCGGCGGCGTCGGGCCGGGTGACGGTGCAGGCTCGGCGGAATCCGAGGGCGGTGTCCCGGTGGCCGGATCTGGCGTATCGGCCGGCGCATCGCCGCCAGGCGCTTCGCCGGCATGCGGAGCGCTGGCAGGAGGAGCGCTGGCAGGAGGAGCGCTGGCGGGTTCGGCCGGAGCCGGGACCGGCGCCTTGCTGCAGCCGGCGAGCAGCATGCCCAGTACGGCGATGCCGGTGGCGAGGCCTCGGAGCTTGCGGATGTTGTTAGTGGCCATGCGCGTCATCTCACTGGACCTGGACGGTGATGTCGAAATCGCCGGTGCCGTTGCCGGTGATGTTCGAGTATTCGTTGACTTCGATCACGTAGTCGCCGGCCGGCGCGCTGGTCATGGTGATCTGCTCCGGGTTGTCGAACGAAAAACCCTCATCGACGAAGGCGCCGTCGCGGTAAACGAAGAAGTCTGCATCGCCGCCGGTGGAGCTTGCCGAGATGGTGATGGTGGTCGGCTGCTGCAGCGTGAATTTGAGGAAGCGGGCGTTGCCGAGCTTGTTCTCGGTGCCGTGGTCGTCGACGACGCTCACCACCACCGGGCCGCCGCCGACCGTGATGTTGGCGTAGATCGGCAGGATCCCGCCCGACGTGCTCGGCGGCGGAAAGTAAGTCTCGTTCGATGCGTAGGGCTCGATGGCGCCGCCATTGGTGTTCTGCGAGTCGATGAGCGTGCTGAGAGCGTTGCCGCTCGCGGGATTGCGGTTCTTGAGCGCGCTCATGAACGTGAACAGGCTGGTGAAGGCGTGCGCGGTGCGCTGTTCGTTGGTCAGCACGGTCCACATCGGTCCGAACCCGAGCGCCACGTTGTCGGGCCCGTCGGCGGCCGAGTCGTACACGTCCCAGAGCAGCGACCATACCGTCGATTCGCTGCAATAGCAGGCGACGTTCCCGGCCGGAACGGCTTGCGCCGGCAGCTCGGCCGGGTTGTCCTCGACGTTGAACGCGAAGGTGCACTGGTTGTTGGGGCACACGTTGCCGGTGCCGACATAGGTGTCGCGCATCACCGGGTCGTTCAGCACCATGGCGGCGAACGCGTAGCCGAAGCCCTCGCTGAACGCCACGCGGATGTCGAGCTCGTCGCCGAGGGCGTGGGGACCGCCGAGGCTGTCGCCGCGCGAGAAGTTGGCCTCGATGTAGTGGCCGAACTCGTGGGCGAGCACGTGCTCGTCGAACTCGTCGGTGTCTTCCGTGGCATCACCCGAAATGACGATCGTGTCGTCCTGGAAGTACGTGTTGCTGCCGGGATTGAGCACGGACCAGTCGAGATTAAGCGCCGGGAAGTCCGCGGTCGGCTGGACGCCCAGCACCAGTTGCCGCGCCTTGTACACCGTGTCGAGGATGGCGAACGGCGCCGAATCGCGCGTGCCCGTGGGGGTGCCCGCGCTGTCGTAGCCCGATGCGATGTCGATGTCATGGGTCACGGGCGCCGAGGTATCCAGGACCACGCCGTCGTCATGGGAGTAAGTGGCGTCACCGGACTGCGCGTCGATGACCTGGAAGTTCCAGTGCGGCAGCGCTTGCGGGGCCTGGCGCGACATCTGGGCGTACACGATCACCCGCACGGGCTGGCTGGCCGGCACCTGCAGCACGTAGGTGCCATTGAAGCTGGTCTCTCCGCTGCTGATCACCACGTCCGTGGTCGCATTGACCGCCTGCACCACGACTCCGCGCGCGGACGCGAACTGCTGGCCGGCATAGTCGAGGCCATTGTCCGAGGTCGGAATCCGCATGAAGCGCACGGCACCGGTGATCGTGCCCGCGGTCGGCGGATTGACCGTCACGGTGACGGTGTCCGCGGCGCTCGCGGCACCCATGTTGTCGGTCACCACCAATGAAAAGGTGAGCGGGGTCGGGGTCGCCACGCCTGGGGCGGTGAAAGCCGTCGTGGCCGTGTTGGTGGTCGCCAGCGTGACCGCCGGGCCGGCGGTCTGTGTCCAGGCGTATGAAACCACCGCGCCGTCCGTGTCGGCGCTGGCGCTGCCATCGAGCGTGACCGTCGAGCCGCCGATGACCGACTGGTCGGTGCCGGCGTTCGCATATGGCGCCACGTTGGGCCGGGGCGGGACCGAATCATCGCTGGCGTGGCCGCCGCAGGCGCACAGCAGCAGGGCCGAGAACACCGCGGACAGCAGGACAAGCGCGCTCTTTTTCATGGATCACTTATACCGGCGGGGATAGGGTCGACGCTTGGAATATGTCGCAATGGTGCTCCAGCACAAGTCCGAACTCCAGAAAATGTGCGGGCGTTCACGGGTGGTGGCGCAAGCAGTTAGGCCGTCCCGGAGATTGGCGGGCGGGCGCGCCGAACGGGCAAGATGCGGGCCCGCCGCCGCATGGCGCCGCGTCTTCCCGGATCCATGACCACCCGCATCCTGTTCGTCTGCCTCGGCAACATCTGCCGCTCGCCCACCGCGGAGGGCGTGCTGCGCGCGCTCGCGGCCCGCGAATTCCCGTCCCTGCCGGTGTACGTGGACTCGGCCGGCACTGCTAACTACCACGTGGGCGAGCCGCCCGACCGGCGCACGCTCGCGGCGGCGCGGCGCCACGGCTATGACCTCGCTGCACTGCGCGCGCGCCAGGTCGCGCGCTCCGACCTCGAGGAGTTCGACTACGTGCTGGCGATGGACCGCGCGAATCTCGCCCGGCTCGAGGGCCTCGGCGGCGGGGCGCGCGCGCAACTCGGGCTGTTCCTGGAGTTCGCGCCGGAGTGCGGCACCGTCGAGGTGCCCGATCCGTACTACGGCGGCGAAGAGGATTTCAGGCGCGTGGTCGAGCTGTGCGAGGCCGGTGCACGCGGGCTGCTGCGCCACCTCGGCAGCACGTCGCGCAAATGAAAAGGTCCGCGCACCTCGCGATGCGCGGACCCCTCTGTCGAGAAACGCCGACGGCTATTCGTCGCGGCGGTTGGAATCGCCACCCGACGGCGACGAGGACCAGACCACGAACGGTTTCGCCTGCGGCGGGGGCGGCAGGTCGAGCGGCGCCTGCGAGCCGGCGTCGTGCTGTTCGCGCGGTGGTTCGCTGCGCGGCTCGCGCGGTTCGTTGTATGGCTCGCGCGGCTCGCCGCGCGACTCGGGGTCACGCGCGCCTTCGCCGGCCGACTGCTGCGCGTGGAAGGCACGCTCCTCGGGCGAGGCTTCGCGCGCGCCGGCGTAGTCGCCATCGTTCATGTCGCCACCCATCGAGGCATTGCCGCCCTCGCGATTGCGGCCGCCGCCACGACGCCCGCGGCGCCGGCGACGTCCGCGGCCTTCGCCACGCGGGCCGCCCTCGGCCGCCGGGCCATTGCCATTGGCTTCGGCCGTGGCTTCGGATTCGGGCGCGGTCGCGGCCGCCGCGGCCGGCTGCTGCTCGCGCTGGCGCTCGGCATCGCGCTGGCGCTGCTGTTCGCGTTGCCGTTCGCGCTCGGCCTGGCGTTGCTGGTCGCGCTCGCGATTCTGCTCACGCTGCGCATCGCGCTGCGCCTGGGACTGCGCCGAGTCGCGCTGGGCCGACTCGCGGTTGGCGTCCCGACCGGTTTCGCGGCCGGCGTCGCGGCTGCCCTGGCGGCTGCCGTGACGATCGCGGTCACGGCCGCCTTCGCGATGGCCGTCCTTGTCGCGATGCCGGCCGTGGGCGCCACGGTCGCGATCCCGCCCGCGTTCGCCGTCGCGGTGGCGCTCGCCATGACGATGCGAGCGGCCGTCGCGATCACGATCACGATGGCGTTGGCCGTCGCGATGCGAGCGGCGGCCTTCCTCGCGGCTCGGCGCCGCAGGTTCGCTGTCCGCCGGCACCTTGCCGGTGAATAGATAGGCGAGGCGTGCCCAGAAGCCGAGTCCCGCGGGCGGAGCGACCGGCGCGGCGGCGGCTGCGGCCGGCGCCGGGACGTGCACCACCACGGGCGCCGCGGTCGCCGGTGCGGTCGGCACCACGGCGGCGGGTTCCTGCTGCGGCTTCTCCTGCCGGGTGCCCGAAGGATCGGCCACCGCCGGCGCGACCGGCATCTTGTAGGAGAGGATCTTGTTCTCGGCCAGTTCGGTTTCGTCGGCGCGCACGCGCTTGATCGAATATTCGGGCGTCTGGATGTACTGGTTCGGGACGATCAGCAGCTCGACGCCGCCCTTGTCCTCGAGCGTGCGCAGCCATTCGCGCTTCTCATTGATGAGGTACGTGGCCACTTCAACCGGGACCTGCGCGACCACCTGCGCGGTCTTTTCCTTGCGCGCTTCCTCGCCGATCAGGCGCAGGATGGCGAGCGCCATGGACTCGACCGAGCGGATGCTGCCGATGCCGGTGCAGCGCGGGCAGACCAGGTGGCTGGAATCGCTCAGGCTCGGACGCAGGCGCTGGCGGGACATTTCGAGCAGGCCGAAGCGCGACAGCCGGCCGATCTGGATGCGGGCGCGATCCATCTTCACCGCGTCGCGCAGCCGGTCTTCGACGTCGCGCTGGTTCTTGCTCGACTCCATGTCGATGAAGTCGATGACGATCAGGCCGCCGATGTCGCGGATGCGCAGCTGCCGGGCGATTTCGTCGGCGGCTTCGAGGTTGGTGTTGGTCGCCGTGGTCTCGATGTCCGAGCCGCGCGTGGCGCGCGCGGAATTGATGTCGATGGAGACCAGCGCCTCGGTGTAGTTGATCACGATCGATCCGCCCGAGGGCAGCTCGACCTTCTGCGCGTACGCCGACTCGATCTGGCTCTCGATCTGGAAGCGCGTGAACAGCGGGATGTCGTCGGTGTAGCGCTTCAGCTTCTTCTGCGCTTCCGGCGGCATGAACCGCGTCATGTATTCCTGCGCCGTGGCGAAGGTCGCGTCATCGTCGACCAGCACTTCGCCGATGTCGTCGCCGAAGTAGTCGCGCAGGCTGCGGGTGACGGCGTCGCTTTCGCGATACACGAGGTAGGGCGCCGGGCGGTCCTTGGTGGCCGCGTCGATCTGGTCCCACTGGTTCTTGAGGTTGTCGAGGTCCCACTGCAGTTCCTCGACGGCGCGACCCACGCCGGCGGTGCGTACGATGGCGCCCATGCCGTCGGGAATCCGCAGGTCATCCATCGCCTGGCGCATCTGGTCGCGGTCTTCGCCCTCGATGCGGCGCGACACGCCCCCGGCGCGCGGGTTGTTCGGCATCAGCACCAGGAAGCGGCCGGCGAGCGAGATGTAGGTGGTGAGGGCGGCGCCCTTGTTGCCGCGTTCCTCTTTCTCGACCTGGACGATGACTTCCTGTCCCTCGGAGAGCAGGTCGCGCATGTTGCCGCGCCCGCTGTCGGAGCCCTTGCGGAAGTAGTCCCGGGAGATTTCCTTCAGCGGCAGGAAGCCGTGGCGTTCCGAGCCGTAGTCGACGAAGCAGGCCTCGAGCGAGGGCTCGATGCGCGAGATCCGTCCTTTGTAGATGTTGGCTTTCTTCTGTTCCTTGGAAGGGATTTCGATGGAAAGGTCGTACAGCTTCTGGCCATCAACCAGTGCGACGCGCAACTCCTCTTGCTGAGTTGCATTGACGAGCATTCTCTTCATTTGAATTGGACCCTAATGACTTTGGGGCCAACCCGATGCTTACGGCGGATATCCTCTGGGGCGTCCGTGCAATCGACCGCGCGACGCGGAGTGCACAGACACGAGGCCAATACTGGTTGTGGGGCGCGTGAGTGATCACGTTATTAAGTCCGCCCCGATGTGGGACGGGCGCCAAAACCCTTTGGGCTTCTTCACCGACGCCGCGCCAGATGTGTCTTTTGGACCGCCATCCCTGCGCTGCGCTTCGAGTGGGCCTTCGAGCGATGGCCTCGTTACCGAGGACCAACTAACATGCGGCGCGTTCGACTCGTCTTATGGTTGCGCTCGTGCGCGCCGCGGCATTGCGCCGCCACGCACAGAAACTTTGCTGGGGACGACGACGGCGCGCATCATAGCCCGAGACCTTAGTGAAAACAAGACGTTACGAACCACCTGCGGCGCGGACGCCACAAGCGCCTCCGAATGGCGAGATCGCGGCACCCAAGGTGCGCCAGATCGAGGTCGACGAGCGGGGCGATGGCCAGCGCCTGGACAACTTCCTCGCGCGGATCCTCGGTGATGTGCCCCGGACCCATATTTTCCGCGTGATCCGCAAGGGCGAGGTGCGCGTCAACGGCAAGCGCGCCAGGCCCGAGAGCCGGTTGCAGCAGGGCGACACGGTGCGGGTGCCGCCCGTGCGGACCGGCGCATCCGCGCCACCGCGCCGTGCCTCCGGTGCGTTGCTCGACAGCGTCACGGCCGCAATCGTCTACGAGGATCCGCAGCTTCTGGTCGTCAACAAGCCGGCGGGCATCGCGGTCCATGGCGGCAGCGGGGTGAGCTTCGGCGTCATCGAGGCGCTGCGCACGGCGCGGCCCGAAGAGAAAAGTCTCGAGCTGGTCCATCGCCTCGATCGCGATACCAGCGGCCTGCTGCTGATCGCGCGCAAGCCCGCGACGCTGCGCACGCTGCACGCGCTGATGCGCGAGAACCAGGTGGAGAAGCGCTACCTCGCGCTGGTGAAGGGCAAGTGGGAGCTCGGCAGGAAGCGCATCGACGTGCCATTGCGCACCGACATCCGCGTGGGGGGCGAGCGCACCGTGAAGGCCGATGCCTCCGGCAAGGACGCCGCGAGCGTGTTCAAGCCGGTGCAGTTCTTCGGCAAGAAGGCGTCGCTGGTCGAAGTGGAACTCGAGACCGGGCGCACGCACCAGATCCGCGTGCACGCGGCCCACGCGGGCTATCCACTGGCGGGCGACGAGAAGTACGGTGAGGCTGAGTTCAACGAGAAGATGAAGGCGTTGGGACTCACGCGCATGTTCCTGCACGCGCACCAGGTGAGCTTTGTCTGGCCAGAGACGGGAGTGGAGTTCTCGGTGAGTACCCCATTGCCCCCCGATCTCGCCGCAGTGATCGATACGTTGAATCCGCCGCGCGTCCGCAAGTAGCGCATCGATGGCGCACGGTCTGCTGTATCAGTGTTCAGGCTGTGACTTCCAGTTTCTCGGTGGCCATCACCATGAGAATGGCCACAGCTCGGTCATCTGCAGGGCGCGATGGTTGGAGTGCGAATCTGGAAATGCTCGAGTGCACGGCGTGTGATGCCGTTGGTCACGGGCGCCATGCCGCCTGTGCCGCTCGGGAGTGCTGAGTTCGCACCGTGTGTAATCCTATGGGACGGCGAATCCCGCGGTGCGCAGCGCGCCGGCCAGCCAGATGAGCGGCAAACCCACGATGGCCGTCGGGTCCTCGGAATCCATGCGTTCGAACAACGAAATTCCGAGCGCTTCGGCCTTGAATCCACCCGCGCAATCGAAGGGCTGCTCGCGCTCGACATAGCGGTCGATCTCGGCGTCGCTGAGCGTGCGCAGCCGCACGGTCGTGGTGTCGACGTGGCTGAGGGTGAAGTCCGTGGCCACGCAGCGTACGGTGCAGGCGGTATGGAATTGGGCGCTCGCGCCCGAGAGGAGTTTGAGCTGCTCGCGGCACCGGGCGGCATTTCCCGGCTTGTCCAGCAGGGTCGTGCCGGCGGCGGGTACCTGGTCGCCACCGATGATCACAGCCTCGGGGTACTGCCGGGCCACGGCTTCCGCCTTGGCGTCCGACAAGCGCCGCGCCCGGGCCTGCGGCGCCTCTCCGGGTAAACCTGCCTCGTCCACCCCCGGACTGGCCGTGTTGAACCTGAGTCCGAAGCGCTCCAGCAGGGCGGCGCGGTAGCGCGAGGTCGACGCCAGGATCAGGGGGCGTAGCACGGTCTTCGGGCTCATAAAAACAAGGACTTGGAGTTAATGTTGTTTTGACTTGGGGGGAGGCGGTCCCTATGATACGCGCCCCATGTCACTGGGCTGGTCCCGTCGCGCTCCTGTCGACACCCTGGTGGGTACCGAGACGGCGATCGAGTTTTCGATTCCGCTCGCGGAATTGCCCAGGGTCGCGCATGAGGTTGCGGCCCGTGAGGGTGAGGCGAAGGGTCGCGTGCGCTTCTCGCGGCAACAGCACCAGGCCGTCGCCGATCTCGAGGTCAGCGCGCAACCGGAAGTGATCTGCCAGCGCTGCATGCAGCCGATGCGCTGGCCGGTGAACGTGAAATCGCGCGTCGCGCTGGTCAGCGACTACGACGCCGCGGATCGCGTGCCCGACGGCATGGAGGTTTTTCTGGTCGAGGCGGACAGCGTCAGCGTCCGGGACCTCGTCGATGAGGAAGTCATGCTCGCGTTGCCGAATGTGCCGCGACATGCAGAAGGAAGCGAGTGTGCGCAGCGTGTCGTGCAGTTGCCGGGCGAGCCGGATGCCGATGACGCCGCGGACGAAGCGCAGGTTCAGAAACCGTTTGCACAGTTGGGCGAACTGTTGAAACGCAAGTAGTCGTCGCCCGGAGAGGATTGGTCCCATGCCCGTTCAAAAGAGTCGCAAAACGCCGTCCAAGCGCGGCATGCATCGTTCGCACGATGGCCTGAGCAAGCCTGCGTTGTCCGTCGACCCGCAGTCGGGCGAGACGCACCTGCGTCATCGCATCACCCCGGATGGCTTCTATCGCGGCAAGCGCGTCATCGAGAAGCCGGCCGAAGTCGAGACCGAAGAATAATTCCCGCCGCGGGACGCGCCGCGCGTCCCGGCCGCGAGCGCATGGCGTCCATCGCCGTCGACGTGATGAGTGGTGACTGCGGTGCGCAGGAATGCGTACCCGGCGCCGTGCGCGCCCTCGCGGCCGACCCGGCCCTCGAGCTGGTGCTCGTGGGCAATCCCGAAGTCATCGAATCGGCGCTGGCGCGCGAGCCCGCCGGGTTGCGTGCGCGTGCGCGCGTGCATCCGGCCGCGAGCGTGGTCGGCATGTCCGAGCATCCGCGCGAGGCAATCCGCCGCCGCAAGGATTCGTCGATGCGCATCGCCATCGACCTGGTGAAAGAGGGCAGGGCCGCCGGCATGGTCAGCGCCGGCAATACCGGTGCGCTCACCGCCATGGCGCACTTCGTGCTGAAGACCGTCGGGCCGGTCGAACGCGGCGCCATCATGGCCCGTGTACCGGCGCGCAATGGCGGCCACACCCACATGCTGGACCTCGGCGCCAATTCCAAGGCGACGCCGCTGCAGCTCGCGCAGTTCGCGACCATGGGCTCGATCGTGGCGCGCGACGTGTTCGGGTTGACCAATCCCCGCATCGGGCTGCTCAACATCGGCGAGGAAGAAACCAAGGGCCATGAACTCGTCCAGGAAGCGCACGAGCTGATCCGCGCGCTCGGCGTGAACTACGTGGGCTTCGTCGAAGGCAACAACATCTTCGACGACAGCGTCGACGTGGTGGTGACCGACGGGTTCACCGGCAACGTCGCGCTCAAGTCGATGGAAGGGCTCGCCAAGCTGATCGTCGAGCAGATGCGCACGGAATTTTCGCGTGACGCCAGGAGCAAGGTCTCCGGGTTGCTAGCCCGTCCGGTACTGCGTCGCGTGGGAGAGGTCATGGACCCGCGGCGCTACAACGGCGCCTGCATGGTCGGGCTGACCGGAGTCGTGGTAAAAAGCCACGGCAGCGCGGACCGCGTCGCGTTCGCCCAGGCAGTCGCCACGGCGGCCACCGCGACGCGCCACGGTCTTCCGGAGGTCATCGCGCGGGCGCTGGCGCCCGGCCAGGCCGCTTAGAACACCACGCCGGGTAGAAGAAAAGGGCAGACATGTATTCACGCATTGCCGGCACCGGGTCCTACCTGCCGGAAAAGATCGTCACGAACTTCGATCTCGAGAAGAAGATGGATACCACCGACGAGTGGATCCGGACTCGCACCGGGATCGAACGCCGGCACATCGCCGCGGACGGTCAAACTACCGTGGACCTGGCCGAGATCGCCGCGCGCCGCGCGATCGAGGCGGCGGGCGTCACGCCCGCGGAGATCGACTTCATCGTGTTCGGTACCACCACGCCGGATTTCGTGTTCCCGAACTGCGGCACGCTCTTGCAGGCGCGGCTCGGCGCGCGCGGCTGCCCGGCGTTCTCGGTGGAGACCGCGTGCAGCGGTTTCATCTACGCGCTGTCGATCGCCGACAAGTTCGTCAAGGCCGGCGAGGCCAAGTGCGCGCTGGTGGTCGGCGCCGAAACGCTCTCGCGCATCACCGACTGGAACGACCGCAGCACCGCGGTGCTGTTCGCCGACGGCGCCGGCGCGGTGGTCCTCAAGCCCTCGGCCGAGCCCGGCATCCTGAGCACGCACCTGCATTCCGACGGCACCTACAAGGACCTGCTGCACGTCGAGACCGGCATCTCCTCCGGCTTCAAGTACGACACCGAGCGGCAGCGCGTCGACATCGCCATCAAGATGGCCGGCAGCGAAGTGTTCAAGGTCGCCGTGACCAAGCTCGGCGGCGCGGTGGACGAGGCACTGGCCGCCAACGGCCTGGATCGCTCCGCGGTGAACTGGCTGGTGCCGCACCAGGCGAACATCCGCATCATCCAGGCCATGGCCAAGCGGCTCGAGCTGCCGATGGAGCGGGTGATCGTGACCGTGCAGGACCACGGCAACACTTCGACCGCGTCGGTGCCGCTGGCGCTCGACGTCGGCGTGCGCGACGGCCGCGTGAAGCGCGGCGAACTGATCCTGCTCGAAGCCTTCGGCGGCGGCTTCACCTGGGGCTCGGCGCTCGTCAGGTTCTAGTGGTGTCAGGCGGGGAAAGTCGGGATAACCCGCGCGACACGACGGTGGCCGTTGGCACCCGGCGGCTGCGGGTTATCCCGACTTTCCCCGCCTGACACCGCCACTAGCGGCTGCCGATCTTGGCCATTTCCCTCTCGAGATCGTCGAGCAGCGACTGCACGTCTTCGCCGCTGCCGGCATCGCTGTAGGCTTCCATGTCGATGACGCCGTCATCGTCCATCTCGACCTTGGTGATGCCGGGGTTGTCCTTCTCCAGCGCCTCCAGGAGGTTGACGTTCTTCTGGTGCTCCTGCAGCAGCTTGCGGCTCTGCGCCACCAGCTTCTTGTGCTGCAGGCCCTGCAGGATGGTCATCTCCAATTCCTTGGGATGGCAGGGTTTCAGCAGGAAGCGGTAGACCTCGCCCTCGTTGATGGCGCGCACCGCGGCTTCCAGGTCCGCCTGTCCCGAGAGGATCATGCGGATGGTGTTGGGCCACTGCTTGCGCACCTCGGAGAGGAACTGGCTTCCCGTCATGCCCGGCATGCGTTCGTCGGAGACGATCACGTCGATGTCGTTGCCGGCGAGGATCATCAGCCCCTTCTGCGCGGAGTCGGCGGTGAAGATCTCGAACTTGGTGCGGTCGAGGCTGCGGACCAGGGCCGAGGTGAGGTTCGGCTCGTCGTCGACCAGCAGTAGTTTGTCCTTTTTCATGACGGATACCTTGGTGCTAATCGAGCACCTTGACTGAAACACGAATGGGTTCGTTGACGCCGACGCCGCCGGCGACGGCGTGCAGGCGATCGATGACGGCGGCGGTCACCTCGGTGCCGCGTGGCACGAGGCGCGTGCCGCGCACGCTCATGACGTCGGCGTCGATGACCATGCCGCTCTCCAGCTCCCGCAGCATCACGGAGCGGGTCATGACCAGGCCCGAGTCGTCGCTCAGGGTCTTGACCATGGCGGCGGTCATGGCCGGCGGCAGGCCGGGCGCGGCCTGGTTCACCAGCTGCGCGGCCTGCTCGGGAATGCGGCCGAGCGACACGTGGCGATCGAAGGTGACCGCGGCCCACAGGATCGCGGCGCCGATCTTCTCGGGCTCCCAGGTCGCGGGAGTGCCGTTGGCGAGATCGCGCGACGGCACCTGCATCTGGCCCGCGACCATGGCGGCCACGGCCTCGAGGCGCGGAATCGTGCCGAGCAGTTTGCCCGCGATCTCGGGATGCGATTCGTACAGGCGCTTTTCATCGGCGGACAATGGCTGGCCGCCGAGGGCGCGGGCCAGGGTCTCCTGCGGCAGTGTGATGCAGCCGAGCTGCGAAACCATCGCCGCGAGGTGGTACTGCCACATGTTCGGTTCGAGGTTCAGCGCCGCGGCCGCGCTTTCGGCGTAACGCTGGATCTGCGCCGCGCGCCGTTGCGCCACGGGGTTGATGAGTCCGAGCACGTTGAACAGCACCTTCACGGTGGCATTCAGCGTGTTCTCGAGCAGGTGCTTCTCGGCGTGCATCAGCCGGTACTGGTCGATGCCGTTCTTGATGACGCCGAACAGCGTCTCGGAATTGCACGGCTTCAGCAGGAAGCGGAACACGCGGCCTTCGTTGACCGCGGCGATGGTCGATTCGAGGTCGGCCTGCCCGGAGAGCACCATGCGCACGGTCTGCGGCGCGATCTCGTTGACCTTGGCGAGGAAACGCGCGCCGTCCATCTCCGGCATGCGCATGTCGGAGACCACGACCGCGAACGGACCCTGCGAGCGGATGATCTCCAGCCCCGCATTGCCGCTGGTCGCGGTTTCCAGGTCGACGCGGTTGCGCAGCTGGCGACGGATGCCGTCGAGCACGTTCGGTTCATCGTCGACGAACAGCACGCGATCCTTCACGATGCCTGCTCCTTGGCGATGGCCGCGGCGCACAGCTCGCGCCAGGAATTCCACTTCGAGCCGCGCCCGTTTTTGTCCAGGTAGTCGATATTCAGGTGCAGCTCGGGGGCGCGCGGATCGGCGATCTCGGGGTGGTGCGCGATGCGATCGGCGACGTGCACGATGCCGGGCAGGCCGAAATCGGTGGTGCATTGCGCCGGGTCTTCGTGGAAGGCGATCGCCTCGGCGATGGTGTTCGGCAGTCCCCACAGGCCCACGAGATAGGCGCCCACGTCGGTGTGGGCGGCCTGCAGTTCCAGGGTCTCGATCTCGCGCTCGCTGCCCGGGCGGCCGCGGGCCATCTCGAGCACGCGCGCGTACTCCTCGGGCATGCCGATGGCGAGCACCAGCTTGCCGATGTCGTGCAGCATGCCGGCGAGAAATGCCGCGGAGACGAGCTCCTTGTCGAGCCCTTCGTCGATGGCGATGCGATGCGCGGCGGTGGCGGTCGCGATGCTGTGGGACCAAAGCGCCTCGAGGCTGAATCCACGCACCTGCGGCGCATCGCCGCCGGAGAAGATCCCCTGCCCGAGCACCAGCGACATGATGCGGTCGAGGCCGAGCAGGGTGCCGGCGCGCGCCACGTCGACCACGGGCTTGGCGAGGCCGAAGTAGGCCGAGTTGACCACCTTGAGCAGGCGCGCCGACATCGCCGGGTCCATGGCGATGATCTTCGCGACGTCGTCCATGTCCGCGTCGGGACTCTTGAGGCACGCCACCAGCCGTTGGTAGGTGGCCGGCAGCGTCGGTAGTTTGTTGATGCGCGCCACCAGGGTCTTGATGGCCGCGTTGCCCGCGAGGTCGCGCAGCGTGAAGGCGCGCGCGATCGTGCCCTGCAGGATGTCCGCGTCGCAGGGCTTGGAAAGGAACTGGTGCGAGACGCCGAGGGCCTTCATGACCGACTCGGTCTCGGCCTGCCCGGAGAGGATCAGGCGGATGGTGTCCGGGTATTCGCGTTGCACGACCTCGAGCAATTCCGCGCCGCTCATGCCCGGCATGCGCATGTCCGTGACGACGACTTCGCAGGGCTCGGCTCGAAGCGATTCGAGCGCGGCCTGCGCGCTGCCGACGAAGGTCATCTGCCACTCGTTGCGCTTGGGACGCAACATGCGCTTGAGACCCTCGAGCACGCGCGGCTCGTCGTCCACGAACAGGACGCGGATTGCGTTCAAGCAGCCGACTCCGCGACTTCGGATTCGGACTTCATGCCGCCGATCGGCAGGCGGATGATGAACGTCGTCCCCTTGCCGGGCGAGCTCACGACCTTGATCGTGCCGCCATGCTTGTCGACGATCACGTTGTGGGCGATCGCCAGCCCCTGGCCGGTGCCCTTGCCGACTTCCTTGGTGGTGAAGAACGGATCGAAGATGCGCTGCTGCACGTGCGGCGGCATGCCGCAGCCCGTGTCGCTGATCTCGACGATGGCCCATTCGCCGTCGGGCCGCGTCTTGACGCCGATCTTGCCCTTGCCCTTGCCGCCGTCGCCGACCACGTCGCCGATGGCGTGCGCGGCGTTGACCACGATGTTCAGCACGACCTGGTTGAACTCGGCGGGCGAGCAGTGCACCTGCGGCAGGCTGGCATCGAGGTCCATCTCGACCTCGGCCACGTACTTCCACTCGTTGCTGGCCACGGTAATGGTCGACTGGATGGCGCGGTTGAGGTCGGTCGCGGTCTTCTCGCGCGCCGGGTGCGAGAACTCCTTCATGGCGCGCACGATCTTGGCGACGCGGTCCACGCCCTCGAGCGACTGGTTGAGCGCGCGCGGGATCTCCTCCTTGAGATAGTCGAAGTCCGCGTCGGCCAGCAACTTGCCCGCCGGGGCGCCGCCGACCTTGACCAGCTGCCCGAGCATCGAGTCGAGCTCGCCGAACGATTCCTTGAGGAATCGCAGGTTGTCGCCGACGTACTGCGTCGGCGTGTTGATTTCGTGCGCGATGCCGGCAGCCAGCTGGCCGATGGCCTCGAGCTTCTGCGCCTGGCGCAGGTTGTCCTCGAGGCGGTCGCGTTCCTCGAGCGTCTGCTTGAGCATCGAGATGTCGGTGATGCAGCCTTCCCAGCCGGCGAACGCCTGCGTCGAGTCGTAAAGCGGCGCGGTGTTGACCAGCACGTGCAGCTGCTTGCCCTTGCAATCGTGGATGGAGGTCTCCCAGCCTTCGACCATGCGCTGCTTGGCCATGATGTCGAGGAATTGCGCGCGCCTGCCCGGCTCGAACAGCAGGTCGAGGAAGTTCACCTTGGCGAGCGGGATGCCGGCGCAGGCCAGCATCTTCACGCAGGCGGCGTTGGCGGTCTTGAGCACGCCGTCCTGGTTCGCGGTGAACAGCGCCACCGGCACGTTGTTGAAGAGATCCTGGTAGCGGCGCGTGGCGCGCACCAGGTCGCGGTGGAAGGTGCTGCGCTCCACCGAGTAGGAAACGATGCGTGACAGCATGCCGGCGTTGACGCGGCGCTTTTCCAGGTAGTCCTGCGCGCCTTCGCGCACCGCCGTCAGGCCCTGCTTGTAGTCGTCGGAGCCGGTGAGAACGATGATGGGCGTGAGGTCGGCCACCGCGCGCAGTGCCCGCAGCGCCTGCAGGCCGCTCGCGTCGGGCAGTCCGAGATCGAGGAGCACGAGATCGTATTCGACCTTCTGCAGGCGCTCGGCAGCCTCGGCCGCGGTCTGCACCCAGTCGCTGTTGACGTCGTTGAGGCCGGCATCCTTGAGATGCCGTTCGACCACGCGCGCATCGGCCGCGTTGTCCTCCACTAACAACAAACGGATGCTCTTCATCATCTCGACTTCGTTGGTGCTCATCGGCGTTCAACTCGCATGGCAAGGTGGAAACGTATGGCACGGCCAACCCGGCCATCCGCCACAGTTGCCATATCGGCTTGCGGAGCCAATTCCTTAGGGTCCGGTCAGGATTTGCCGGGCCGAGCGATGCCCATCACATATCGGCCGCCCCGGGTGCGACTGGACCCTACGGGTGCACGATTTGCGTGCCTCCTCACGAAGATCCCGAAATTTCCATTCCAGAGTCCGCGCCCACGGCCGATCCCGTATTCGCGATGAGTCATATGACCAATCTCGTCACATCCCTGATTGCGGACCCGGGCGCAGTGGCGCCCGGAAAGGGCGAGGCCGTCGCCTGGTTCGAGCTGCACCCGGCGCCGACCCTGCTGGTTTCACGCGACGGCGCCATTACTGGCGTCAATGCTGCTGCGCGGGAGCTGCTGCACCTGCAGCCGGGCGCGACCGCGATGCTCGAGGATCACCTGCCCGGATTTGCGACGCAGCTCGCGGCCGCGGTCGCCGCGATCTGCCAGCCGCGCTGCGAGCTGAGGCGCGCCGACGGCAGCGTGCTGCCGGCGCACGTGCGCGCCGCGCCGATGGCCGCCGCGCCGCACGCCGCGTGGCTGGTGAACATCGAGGACCTGGCCGAGCGTGACCGCGAGCTCGCCGCGGCGGATCGGGAATTCGAGGCGCTGACTTCCGCGGCCGGTCACGACCTGCGCGGTCCGCTGCGCATCCTCAAGGGATTCGCCGAAGCGCTCGAAGACGAGTGCGGCGCGGTCCTCAACGAGGAGGGCCGGAACTTCCTCGCGGAAATATTGAAAGCCAGCGATCGCATGGAAGGCCTGATCGATGGCCTGCTGACTTTCTCGCGCGCGGCGCGCGCCGAGCTGACTCCCGAGACTCTCGATCTCACCACGCTCGTCGAGCTGGTGTTCTACGAGATGCGCCATGCGCAGGCCGAGCGCATGGTCGAATGCGATGTCGAACCGGCACTCAGTGCCTGGGGCGATGTGCGACTCATGATGACCGTCCTGCGCGGCCTGATCGGCAACGCCTGGAAATTCACCGCGGGTAAACCGGCGGCGCACATCCGCTGCCACCGCGTGCGGGACGCGGGGCGCGACTGGATCTGCGTGAGCGACAACGGTGCGGGTTTCGACATGGCGCAGGCCGGTCGGCTCTTCCAGCCGTTCACGCGCCTGCACCGGCAGGACGAGTTCCCGGGCCACGGCATGGGCCTGGCGACCGCCAAGCGCATCGTCGCGCGCCACGGCGGAGAGATCGTGGCCGATTCGAGGCCGGGCGAGGGCACCGCGGTGCGCTTCTGGCTGCCGCCGCGGCCCGCGTAGAGTCGCTCATCGCTGCCTTCCGCGGCGCGCACGCCAAAAAAAACGCCGCGCAACCGCGCGGCGTTTTTTCAGAGCAAGTTGCCCTCTTCGAAGAAGAGTGGCTCTTACTTCGAGATCGAGCGACGGAACATCCGGTCGATCTTCTCGTTGGTCGCATCGCAGCAGGACTGCGAGGCCTGCGCCGCGGCGAGCGCCTGGTTGGCCGCGCTCTGCGCGCCGCTGGCGGTCGACGAGGCCGACTGGGCAGCGGCATTGGCCGCATCCGCCGAGCTCTTGGCGGCAGCGAGATCCGCGTTGAGACGGCTCACTTGCTGCTTGAGATTGTCGATATCGGCCTGCAGAGGCTTCAAGTCCTGGCAGCCGGCCAACATGGTGAACGCTGCAACGGCAGCAACCTTGAGAATGGCACTCTTCATAACGATCAATCCCCTTATTGGTGGTTGAGCATGTCCGCTTCGTCAACAATCACAAACGCGATGTGAGCAGAAGGTAGACGTTAGTCGGGGCGCAACTGCAACAAATTCGCGAGTTGTTTGCAACTGAAATTTCTCCGCTGTCGGCCCGTGGCGACATGTGGCGCGGCCTCGGCTATTAGGACCCCTAACAGACTTCGGTCTCTCGTGCAAAAAATCGCGCGTTGCATGATGTCCCGGGAATTCCGCCGATTCCGCTGCCGGGACACGCGGCCGGCGCGCATAAGTGCAGGCTTTTCAGCGGCGTCCGTTCACCGATGAGGCCTAACATCGGCCGCGACTCGCGCGAACGGTGCGGGTGCAGTTCGCGGTGGAAAAAATTTTTCGTGCCGGTCACCGCTTTTCCGCGGGCTCCTTCGGATCAGGAGCGCAGTCAGCTGCGATAGCCGCGCGAAGATCGTGCGCGTACGAATCGACCGTCGCGATGTCGAGGTGCGCCGCACGTGGCCGGTGCCGACGCCGCGTGTGGTTGCGCGCCGATTTGTAGGAAAAACGCTGACAAAGCACGCGGCGCCGTGACCGGTGCCGGCGCGGGGATGCGCGTCGTGGTTTGCGCGCTGCAATGCGTGTTCGTCGCGACGCTCTAACAAGTCGAGCGCGCGTCGGGCGTGAAATCGCGACCGAAGGCTGGCTCTCCCACCTCGACGGCGGGGTCTTTTGACCTGGCGGTGGATGCGCCCGAGGGTCTTTGGCCGGCCCCGGTCGAGGCCCGCCGCGCAGCGGCTTTCTGGCGCTTGACCTGTATGAATTCACAGTGTACAAATCCCCAGCCCTGATTCTTCTTTAAA
>DASSRK010000042.1:0-7872 GCA_035701825.1 Steroidobacteraceae bacterium | reverse complement strand
CCCGGCCGTGTACACGCTTCCCCCGGGCGCGCTCATCGCGCTCGAGGACGGCGCCCGCGTGTCGGTCGGTGACGTCATCGCCCGCATCCCGCAGGAATCCTCGAAGACCCGCGACATCACCGGCGGTCTGCCGCGCGTCGCCGACCTGTTCGAAGCCCGCAAGCCGAAGGATCCCGCGATCCTCGCGGAGAAGTCCGGCACGGTGAGCTTCGGCAAGGAAACCAAGGGCAAGCGCCGTCTCGTCATCACGGCCGAGCACGAGGAGAAGTACGAGGAGCTGATCCCGAAGTGGCGCCAGCTCAACGTGTTCGAAGGCGAAACCGTCACGCGTGGCGAAGTCATCGCCGACGGCGAGCTGAACCCGCACGACATCCTGCGCCTGCAGGGCGTCGAGTCGCTGGCCAACTACCTGGTGCGCGAGATCCAGGACGTGTACCGCCTGCAGGGCGTGAAGATCAACGACAAGCACATCGAGGTGATCATTCGCCAGATGCTGCGCAAGACCGAGGTCCTGGAGTCGGGCGACACCCCGCTGCTCAAGGGCGAACAGCTCGATCGCGCGCGCGCCATGGCGTTGAACGATCGCATCGAGAAGGATGGCAAGGCGCCCGCGAAGCTGCAGCCCGTGCTGCTCGGCATCACCAAGGCGTCGCTGGCCACCGAGTCGTTCATCTCGGCGGCGTCGTTCCAGGAGACCACCCGCGTGCTCACCGAAGCGGCGGTTCGCGGCCTCAAGGACGACCTGCGCGGCCTCAAGGAGAACGTCATCGTCGGCCGGCTCATCCCGGCGGGCACCGGCTTTGCTGCCCATGAGCATCGCCGTGCCAAGGCGGACGCGAACGATCGCGGCAGCTTCATGGATGTGGGCGGCGGTGTCGCCGACATCGATGACGGCGGCGGCGTCGGTGAGGCGGCTGCCTCGGAAGGTTGATAGGTCGATCGTCGATTCGTCGTCGACATGAAGAAGGCCGGCAGAAATGCCGGCCTTTTTTCATCCAGTGGTCACGAGATCCAGATCAACTGTGGTTTGCCGACCGCCAGGCTACCGTCCGGGTTGCGGGTGATGATCGTGGTGTGCAGCGAGGCGCAGAGCGGTCCGCAGTAGCTGCCGCCGAGCACCTTGAAGGTATTCGGCGATTCCTGCGTGATGCGATGGATGTACACCACCGAGACGGTCGGCCCGTAACAGGAGCGCGGCAATATCTTCACGGCGTTGAGGCGCCGCGTGAGCGCCTTGTCCGGCTTCTCGTCGAACAGTTGAAGACAGTAGCGCTCCTGGGAATCACTCTTGCCGCGCGACAGGTAGGCCACCACCAGGTCCTGGTAAGGCACCGTGAGTTTCTGGGCGAGTTGGCGGCTCTCGGCGTACCACTGGCGCTTGCGCGCGCGTGCCTCCCGTTTGGGTACGTTGAACACGCACTCCGGATTCTGGATAGATTCGAGTTCCGACGCGGGTGGGCACCAGGAGCCGCTGGCATTTGCCGGCAGCGCCGACCCGCCGCCGAGAATCGCCATGAGGAGGAATGCCGAGAGGCGCTTCATGTGATGCCTTTTTTCATTCGAACCGGGGCGTTTTATCGCAGATTTACGCCACGCGAATCCAATTCACGTTCCGGCGGGCGCGCGCATGACTAGTTGGAGGTGATCGGGCAAGCTGTCGCGCGCCGAGGCATTGTTGGGAGGCAGGCCTTGATGGAACGAATCCAGACCCGGGTCTGGTGCCTCGCCGCGCTCGCGGGCGTGGCGATTGCGGTGCATTCGGCACCCGTCACCGGCATCGACGCCGACCGCCAGGAAGCGGCCTATGAGAAAGAGTATCCGCGCGCGACCGCCGCGGATGCCTACCTCGATTCCATCGTCGAACGCCTGGTCGCCGCCGCGCAGAAGCCCGGCGCGACCCCGATCCGCATCCGCGCCGTCCGCTCGGAGATGCCGTTCGTGTTCGCGCTCGGCAACGGCGCGGCCTACGTCTCCACCGGGCTGATCGCGCGCCTCGAAAACGACTCGCAGCTCGCGTCGCTGATCGCACCGGAAATCGCCGGCGTCATAGCGCCGAACACCGCGCTCGAGGGCAGCCTCGACCAGAAGAACCGCAAGCTGCTGGGCGCCAAACTACTCGCCGTCGTGGCGACCGGCGGCCTGGCCGTGCTCCCGATGGCGAGCTCCGAGGCGAAGCAGGCCGACGCGCACTACACCGCGGTGATCCTCGACAACGACAAGACCGCGCTCGGCTGGGCGCGCCAGGCAGGCTTCGACATCGCGCAGGCGCCGCTCGCCACGCAGCGCCTGAAGGAACTGCTGGCAGCCGAGGGTCTTTCGGGCGCGAATCGGCTGTCGAACGCCGTGGGGCTCGATTCCCGCGGCACGCAGCTCACCAACGCCCTGCAGGCGCTGGCGGATCCGGCCGCGAAGACACCGGCCGCCGATGCCGCCGAGCCGTTGCGCTCACTGTCGCGGAAGTTCTCCATCGACCTCGTGCGCCTCGATTTCGACCGGGCGCGCCGTGAAGGCATCCTGCCGCTGCTCGATCGCATCGACCGCGAACACGGCGTGTCCGCGGATACGGCATGCCTGCGGGCTCGCTATCACCGCGAGCTCGGCACTTCCTCGGAAATCACGCAGCAGGTCATCGATGCGTACCAGGCCTGCGTGAACGCACCCGGCGCGCCGGTCGAGAACCACAAGGAACTCGGCTACCTGTACCGCGACAAGGGCGATGCCGCCGCCGCGGCGCGCGCCTTCGAGAAATACCTGTCGCTGGCGCCGAACGCTGTCGACGCGCCCATCATCCGCAGTTTCATCGAGGAACTCCGTGCGAAACACTGACAAGCTGACCGCGTGGCTGGTCGCCATCTGCCTCGTGCTGAGCGCCGGCGCCATCGCCGCCGACAAGAAGAAGACGGCACCGGTCAAGCCGCCGCCGCCGATTCCGACCGACGAGTCGCTCGGCTTCTTCGACAACACGCGCGACCAGATGCTCTCCAGCATGAAGCGCCTCGGCGTCATGCCGATCACCGACCTGCCATCGAGCCTGCGCGAACGCGACGAGGTGAAGCAGGCGCTCACCGACGCGGTCATGAAGTACCTGCAGGCCGCGAAGTTCGAGGTGGTAGCCCCCGCGAGCTACCAGGCCATCTACGACAAGTTCAACCAGCAGCTCGGCGGCATGTACGACCCTTCGACGGGGGCGATGAAGCGCGACGTATACAAGGCGGTCACGGAAAACGCGCGCCGCGACTTCGGCAGCAAGGAGAAGCTCGACGGCTTCGTGTACATCCGCCTGCGCACGGTGGCCGCGCCGTACAGCGGCGACTACGCGTACTGGGATGGCGTGCACGAGCTCACCGATGGCAGGCCGGCGCCCAAGAACGCGTTCGCGGCGTTCTGGATGGGAACCGACACCCAGGGTTCGGTGCCCGCGCTGTCGCTGCTGGTGCAGATCGTCAACAAGCAGGATCGCGTGGTGTATGGCCGCCACGGCGGCCTGCAGGTGGTCGCCTACCACGTGTTCGTGACCGGCAAGGGCTACGAGTTCCGCTACGTCGGGGCCCAGGACCAGCTCAAGGACGCCGAGCGCATCGACCGCGCCGCGCGCGTCGCCACGCTGCCGCTGGTGCGCACGCCGAAGGAGATCTCCCTCGGCGACGAGGACCCGATGATCAACGCGCGGCGCATCGATCTATCTACCCTGCCGCCGCCGCCGCCCGGGCATCCCTTCGCGAAGAGCTCGCCGCTGCTGGTGCCGCGCGCGCAGGTCCTGCAGTCGGTGCACCGCGTGGCGCTGGGCCCGCTCGATACCGACGAGTTCGACGTGCCCAAGGACGTGCAGCAGCGCTTCGTCGATTCGATCAAGCAGGAACTCGCGCCGCTCAACTGGGAAATCATCGATGCGCCGAACGCGGTGGAGATGCTGGTCAAGGGCATGATGGAGACCAGGCTGTTCGACCCGTTGACCGGCAAGCGGGACGAGGCCAAGGCGAGCGCGGTGCGCAAGGGGGTGTTCAACTCCCTCGGGATCAAGCCCGTGCCCGACGCCATCTTGTGGATCAGCCTCGACAAGACCGCGGCCGTGCACCAGGGCGGCGATGTCGAATGGGACGGCGCCGCCCAGAATGGCTTCACGATGGGCCCGGTCATCAAGAAGTTCTGGAGCGGCAGCGGCAATCCGCAGGCGGGCTCCGGCGGGGTCGCGGCGCTGTCACTGTCGGTCTACCTGGCCGACGGCAACGACACCGGCCTGTACCGCTCGCGCGGCGGCATCCAGCTGCTGCAGAAGCTCAGGTTCATCCCGCCGACGTACACGACCGGTGGTCGCGGCGAGCCCGTGGACCTCGCCCCCGGCGAGCTGTTCCACGACCCGGAGCGCGAGCGCGCTTCCGCGCACTACGCCCTGCGCGACCTGGTCATGGAACCCGAGGCGCTGCAGGCCGAGGTCAACCCGCCCCCGCCCGGCAGCAAGAAGAAAAAGAAGAAATAAGGGGCCGAAGACGGTGCCGGAGCATGCATTCCGGCATAACCCTTGAGGGCAGGGGGCCGGGACGAGGGTTTCGGGGGTTATGCCGGAATGCATGCTCCGGCACCGTCCTTGACGCGCCGCAGCAATGCGTTGACACCCCCCGGTCACATACCTAGAATCGCCCGCCTTTGTCGCCCCACCCCCAACCCGGGTAGGGCGTAAATCGCGGATAAAACCACCGGGCCGTACTCGATACGGCCCGGTTTTCTTCATCCGCACTGTTATCAACTCGGAGTAAGCATGGCCACAACGAGCCAGTTGATCGCGAACCCGCGTCGCATCAACAAAGAGAAGACCAAGGTTCCCGCTCTGGGAGCTTCGCCGCAGAAGCGTGGTGTTTGCACGCGCGTGTACGCGACGACCCCCAAGAAGCCGAACTCGGCCATGCGCAAGGTCGCGCGCGTTCGCCTGGTCAACGGGTACGAAGTCACTTCGTACATCGGCGGCGAAGGCCACAACCTGCAGGAGCACTCGGTGGTGCTGATCCGCGGCGGCCGCGTCAAGGATCTCCCCGGTGTCCGTTACCACACGGTCCGCGGCACGCTCGACTGCGCCGGCGTCAACAACCGCAAGCAGGGCCGCTCGAAGTACGGCGCCAAGCGCGCGAAGAAGTAAAGGTAGTTAGCTATGTCACGTCGCGCACAAGCCCCGGTCCGCCACATCCTCCCGGACCCGAAGTTCAACAACGACATGCTGGCCAAGTTCATGAACGTGGTCATGCAGAGCGGCAAGAAGTCGGCCGCCGAACGCATCATCTACGGCGCCATCGACCGCATCGTCGAGAAGACCGGCAAGCAGGGCCCGGACGCCGTGGCCATGCTGACCACCGCGCTCGACAACGTGAAGCCGGTGGTCGAAGTGAAGTCGCGCCGCGTCGGCGGCGCCACCTACCAGGTCCCCGTGGAAGTCCGCGCCGCGCGTCGCCAGACGCTGGCCATGCGCTGGCTCATCGAGGCCGCGCGCGAGCGCAGCGAGAAGTCCATGGCATTCCGCCTGGCGCACGAGCTGATGGATGCCGCCGAGAACCGCGGCGCCGCCGTCCGCAAGCGCGAAGACACGCACCGCATGGCAGAGGCCAACAAGGCATTCGCTCACTACCGCTGGTAATCCAGTGAGTTCTCGAGAGAGAAATGCCGCGCACCACGCCCATCGAACGCTATCGGAATATCGGAATCTCGGCGCACATCGACGCCGGGAAGACGACCACGACCGAGCGCATCCTTTTCTACACGGGCGTCTCCCACAAGATCGGTGAAGTCCACGACGGCGCGGCCGTCATGGACTACATGGAACAGGAACAGGAACGCGGCATCACCATCACGTCCGCGGCGACCACCTGCTTCTGGAAGGGGATGGACAAGCAGTTCCCCGAGCACCGCATCAACATCATCGACACGCCGGGGCACGTCGACTTCACCATCGAGGTCGAACGCAGCCTGCGCGTGCTCGATTCGGCGGTGGCGCTGTTCGATTCAGTGGCCGGCGTGCAGCCGCAGTCCGAGACCGTGTGGCGGCAGATGAACCGCTACAACGTGCCGCGCATCGCCTTCGTCAACAAGATGGATCGCGCCGGCGCCAACTTCCTGCGCGTCTGCGAGATGATCCGCTCGCGCCTGCGCGCCAACCCCGTGCCCATCCAGCTGCCGATCGGCGCCGAGGATGCGTTCCAGGGAGTCATCGACCTCATCAAGATGAAGGCCATCTACTGGGACATGGAAACCCAGGGGATGAAGTTCGAATACCGCGAGATCCCGGCCGACCTCAAGGCCCACGCCGAGGAATACCGCGCAAAAATGATCGAGGCGGCGGCCGAGGGCGACGACGCACTCACCGAGAAGTTCCTCGAGGGCGCGGCGCTCAGCGACGACGAGATCAAGCGCGGACTCAAGGCGCGCGCGCTCAAGAACGACATCGTGCTGTGCATGTGCGGCACCGCCTTCAAGAACAAGGGCGTGCAGGCGCTGCTCGACGCCGTCATCGAATTCATGCCGTCGCCGGTCGAGATGCCGCCGACGCCCGGCCTCGACTACCACGGCAAGCCGATCACGCGCACCGCGTCCGACGACCAGCCGTTCTCGGCGCTGGCCTTCAAGATCCTCAACGATCCGTTCGTCGGCAACCTGACGTTCTTCCGCGTCTACTCCGGCACGCTCAACTCGGGCGACACGGTGCTGGTGCCCACGAAGGCGAAGAAGGAGCGCATCGGTCGCCTGCTCCAGATGCACGCCAACGAGCGCAGCGAGATCAAGGAAGTGCGCGCCGGCGACATCGCCGCGGCCGTCGGCCTCAAGGACGTCTACACCGGCGACACCATCTGCGACCTCGAGAAGGCCATCACCCTCGAGAAGATGGTCATCCCGGTGCCGGTGATCTCGGTCGCCGTCGAGCCGAAGACCCAGGCCGACCAGGAGAAGATGAGCCTGGCGCTGCAGCGCCTCGCCAAGGAAGACCCGTCGTTCCGCGTGTCCACCGACGAGGAGTCGGCGCAGACCATCATCAGCGGCATGGGCGAGCTGCACCTCGAGATCATCGTCGACCGCATGCGGCGCGAGTTCAAGGTGGAAGCCAACGTCGGCAAGCCGCAGGTCGCGTACCGCGAGACCATCCGCGGCACGGTCGAGAGCGAAGGCAAGCACATCAAGCAGTCGGGCGGCCGCGGCCAGTTCGGCCACGTGTGGCTGAAGATCGAGCCGAACCCGCAGGGCAAGGGCAACGAATTCATCAACGGCATCGTCGGCGGCTCGGTGCCGAAGGAATTCATCCCGGCCGTCGAGAAAGGCATCAAGGAAGCCATCGAGACCGGCGTCATGGCGGGTTACCCGGTGGTCGACACCAAGGTGACGCTGTTCGACGGCTCGTACCACGACGTCGACTCGGACGAGATCTCGTTCCGCATGGCGGCGATCTTCGGGTTCAAGGACGGCTTCCGCAAGGCGAAGCCCATCATCCTCGAGCCCATCATGCGGGTCGAAGTGGTGACGCCGGAGGATTACATGGGCGACGTGATCGGCGACCTCAATCGCCGCCGTGGCCAGATCCAGGGCATGGAGGACACGCCGGCCGGCAAGACGGTCTCGGCGGAAGTCCCTTTGTCGGAGATGTTCGGTTACGCGACCACCGTGCGCTCGATGAGCCAGGGCCGCGCCACCTTCACGATGGAATTCTCCAAGTACATGGAAGTTCCGTCGCACATCGCAGATGCGATCATCAACAAGTAGTTAGTTAAACCCACAGACCTCTTCCAGGAGCTGATTGTCATGTCGAAGGAAAAGTTTGAACGTACCAAGCCGCACGTGAACGTGGGCACGATCGGCCACGTCGACCATGGCAAGACGACGCTGACGGCGGCGTTGACG
>DASSRK010000041.1:0-6180 GCA_035701825.1 Steroidobacteraceae bacterium | reverse complement strand
ATGGCCACCAGGTGGATCACGTGATTGGTCGAGCCGCCGGTGGCCATGAGGCCCACGATGGCGTTCACGAACGAACGCTCGTCGATGACCTCGACGAACGGTAGATAGTCCTTGCCGAGCGCCGTGGTCTGCGCCACGCGTTGCGTGGCGGCGACGGTCAGCGCATGGCGCAGCGGCGTGCCCGGATTCACGAAGGCCGCGGCCGGCACGTGCAGGCCCATGAGCTCCATGAGCATCTGGTTGGAGTTGGCCGTGCCGTAGAAGGTGCAGGTGCCGGCGTTGTGGTACGAGGCCATCTCGGCCGCGAGCAGCTCGTCACGCGTGGCCTGGCCCTCGGCGTAGCGCTGGCGCACCTCGGCCTTCTGCTTGTTGGCGATGTTGCCGGTGGGCATCGGCCCGCCCGGCACCAGGATGATGGGCATCTGGCCGAACGCGGCGGCGCCGATGAACAGGCCCGGCACGATCTTGTCGCAGATGCCTAACAACAAGGCGCCGTCGAAGGCCTCGTGCGAGAGGGCAACCGCGGTCGCGAGGGCAATCACGTCGCGGCTGAACAGCGACAGCTCCATGCCGGCGCGGCCCTGCGTAACGCCGTCGCACATCGCGGGCACGCCACCGGCGACCTGCGCCGTGGCCCCCACGCCGCGCGCTGCGGCGCGAATGACTTCCGGGTATTCCTCGTACGGCCGGTGCGCCGACAGCATGTCGTTGTACGCGGTGACGATGCCGACGTTGGCGATCGCCTGCTGCAGGCGCGGCTTGTCCTCGCCCGCGGCCGCGAGCACGTGCGCGAGGTTCGAACAAGCGAGCTTGCCGCGCGCGGGCTCGACGAGCTTGCGCTTGCGGGTGCGTTCGAGATATTCGCCGCGGGCGGCGGCGGAGCGGCCACCGATGCGCTCGGTGACTTCGGCAATGACAGGGTTCAGGGCCATGGCTACTCGTACCAGCTGTGGCCGTGTCGCTCCGTCAGCGCGATCGCGGCCGTGGGCCCCCACGTGCCGGCAGGATACGGCTTGACCGTCTGGCGGGTCGAGCGCCAGCTCGACTGGATGCCGTCGATCCAGTTCCACGCAGCTTCCACTTCATCGCGACGCACGAACAGCGTGGTGTTGCCCTTCAACACGTCGAGCAACAGGCGCTCGTAGGCGATGCGCATGCGGCCGCCGCTTTCTTCCTTGGGCAGCGACAGTTCCAGCGGCACTTCGCGCAGCCGCACGCCTTCGAGGCCGGGCTGCTTGCTCAGGATCTCGAGCGTCACGCTCTCCTGCGGCTGCAGCTGGATCACCAGCCGGTTGGCCTGCAGGTTGGGCTCGTCGGCGGCGAAGATGTTGTGTGGCACCGTCTTGAACTGGATGGCGATGTCGGTGCGCCGGGACTGCATGCGCTTGCCGGTGCGCAGGTAGAAGGGCACGCCCGCCCAGCGCCAGTTGTCGATCTCGGCGCGCAGCGCGACGAAGGTCTCGGTCTCGCTGCCGCCTTTTGCGCCCTTCTCTTCGTTGTAGCCGGGCGCCGGGGCGCCGCCGGAACTGCCGGCCGTGTACTGCCCGCGCACGGTGTTGGCGGCGACGGTGGCCGGCGTGATCGGCCGCAGGCTGCGGATCACCTTGGTCTTCTCGTTACGCACTTCGTTGGGCTCGAACAGGTGCGGCGGTTCCATGGCCACCAATGTCACGAGCTGCAACATGTGATTCTGGACCATGTCGCGCAGCGCGCCGGCCTCGTCGTAGTAGCCGGTACGCCCTTCGAGACCCACGGTCTCGGCGACCGTGATCTGCACGTGATCGATGTTCGATGAATTCCACAGCGGCTCGAACAGCGAGTTCGCGAAGCGCAGCGCGAGCAGGTTCTGCACCGCCTCCTTGCCGAGGTAGTGGTCGATGCGGAAGATGCGGTCCTCGTGGAACACGCTGCCGACCGCCTCGTTGATCGCGATGCTCGAGGCCAGGTCGATGCCGATGGGCTTCTCCAGCACCACGCGGCAGTGCTCGCAGGCCAGGCCCGCGGCGGCGAGGCTCTTCGCCGTCGGCCCGTACAGCTTTGGCGACGTCGCCATGAAATACAGGATGCGGCTGTTGCCGGCGAGCGCGCTCTGCAACGCCTCGGTGCCCGCGGCGGTGCCGTCACCTGCCGAGAACGGCGCGTAGGTGATGCGCGTCAGGAGATCGGCCAGCGCATCTTCCTTGAGGTATTCGGCCGGCACGTGCTTGCGCAGCGCGCCCTCGACGAAGCGGCGGAACTCCTCGTTCGACACCGCGTGGCGCGCCGAGCCCACGAAGGTGAGCGTGGGCGGCACCAGCTTCTCGCGGCACAGGTGATACAGCGAAGGCCACACCATGCGCTGCGACAGGTCGCCCGTCGCCCCGAACAGCACGAACTTCTGGATGTTGGTCTTCAACGGTTGGCCACCAGCAGGCGCGCGGCACCGAGCAGCTCGACATGCGGATGCGAGATGGTCTCGAGCGGCACGGCGCGCATCGCCGGCGTGAAACGTCCCTTGTATTCGAAACCGGAGCGTACACGCCGTTCGAGCATCTCGCGCCCGAAGTGTTGCAGCATGGCGCCCGAGATCAGTACGCCCGACCAGGCGCCGAGGGTCAGCGCGAGGTCGCCGGCGAAGGATCCGAGCAGTTCGCAGAACATGCCCACCGCCTCGACGCTCACCGCGTCGCTGCCATTGGCGGCGCGGGTGGTGATCTCCGCGGCCGACAGTTCCGGGACGTGCAGTCCCTCGACTTCCGACAGGGCCTGGTAGAGGTTGGCGAGACCCGCGCCGGACAGCACGCGCTCGGCCGACACGCGGCCGTACTTCTTGCGCAGCCAGCGCAGCACGTCGATGCCGCGCTCGCTGGTCGGGGCGAAGCTGGCATGCCCGCCCTCGGTGGCCAGCACGGTGAACGAATCGCCGTTGGCGACCACGCCGCCCACGCCGAGCCCGGTCCCCACGCCGACGATGGCGCAGACGCCCTTGGACAGCGGCAGCGACAGGCGCTGCGGCCCGATGGACTGCAGGTCCGAGGTGCGCAGGGCGCCGACCGCGTGGCCCACGGCCTCGAAATCATTGACCACGTGCAGGTGCTCGAAACGCTGCGCCTCGCTCAGCGCGCGGGGCGAGAAGGACCAGGCGCTGTTGGTGAGCTGGACGCGATCGGGCTCGACGCGGCCGGCGACGGCCACCGCCGCGCGCAGCAGCCCGGCCGGGACGCCCGGGGTCGCGGTACGGTAGTGATGCGCGGCATGGGACAAGGATTCGTGCGCCCGGACCGGATAGCGCCGGACACAGTGCACGTTGACCGGCGCGGCGGCAGTGCCGCCGACGGCGATGCCGAACCGGATGTGCGTTCCCCCGACATCGGCCACCAGTCCGAGGACCTGGGAACGGTCGAAGTCCTCGGTCTCCCCCGCGTTCGCGCCCGTGGGCGCTTCGTTTTCGATCACCAATCTCGCTCCGAAAGCCGCGAAGCCTGCGCTTTGGCGGACAACGCTGTCAACAAATGGGCGCCGCGATTCTACGGGTTATTTACCTAAATATGGTGCGAACCTTGCACGGCCGATGTCCGTTGACACCGCTGTCTGACAAGCAAGACAATTCGCCCCCGCTATGGGCCGTATAACCATTCACGATGTCTCGAAGGCCGCGGGCGTATCCATCAAGACCGTTTCGCGCGTCCTCAACAGCGAACCGAACGTGCGCAGCGAAACCCGCGCGCGCGTGCTCAAACTAGTCGAAGAGCTCAACTACCACCCGAGCCTTTCGGCGCGCAGCCTCGCGGGACGCAGCAGCAATCTCATCGGCCTGATCTACCAGAACCCCAGCGCTAACTACGTGGTCGACCTGCAGCGCGGCGCGCTGGAGCGCTGCCACACGCGCGGCTACCGCCTGCTGGTGCATCCGTGCGAGGGCACCGACATCTCGAGCGTGCGCGACCTCGCCGGCCTGGTGCTCGAATCGCATCTCGACGGCGTGGTGCTCGCACCGCCGCTGTCCGACTCCACCGAAGTGCTGGCCGAGTTGCAGAAGCACCGCATCCGCTTCGTGCGCATCGCGCCCACCGTGGACCTCGACGCCTACTCCTGCGTGTTCATGAACGACGTGGCCGCGGCGCGCGAGATGACCGAGTACCTGATCGCCCTGGGGCACGAGCGCATCGGCTTCATCAACGGCCCGATGGGCCACCCGGTGACCGAGCAGCGCTACCTCGGTTACACGCTGGCGCTGCGCTCGCACGGGCTCGAGGTCGATCCGCAGCTCGTCGATCGCGGCGAGTTCACGTTCGACTCGGGCCTCGCGGCTGCGCGCCGCCTGCTGTCGCGCGCCACGCGTCCGACGGCGGTGTTCGCCAGCAACGACGACATGGCCGCCGGCACCATCATGGCGGCCCACGAGATGGGCCTGACCATTCCGAATCGCCTCTCGGTGGCCGGCTTCGACGACAGCTACGTGGCGCAGGTCATCTGGCCGCGCCTCACCACCGTGCACCAGCCGACCTACGAGATGGCCCACCAGGCGGCGGACATGCTGTTCCGCTCGCTCGGCGAGGACACGCCGCCCAAGAGCGTCGAGATCCCCTACCGCATGGTGTGCCGCGAATCGACCGGGCCACGCCCCAGCTGAGGGGCGCAGCAGCCGCCGGGGATCACTTCGCCCCGACGCGCCAGGTCAGCCGCACACCGAAGTGGCTGCCGTCCACGTCCTCGAAACCGTCGCTCGAGTAGCTGATGTCGGTGTAGTGCAGCGAAATCCACTTCCAGCCGACTTCCAGGTTGAACCCCGTGGCGTCGTCGAAATCGACGTCGGGGAAGAAGCCGTCGCCATCGAGCTTGGGCGACATGTGCTGCATGAGTCCGCCGCCCGCGTAGAAGCCGTTCGGCCAGCGATACAGGCCCTCGAGCTGCAGCAGCATGCGCTGCATGCCGATGTCGGCGTTCGAGGCGGCGGTGGTCGAGAACTTGTAGCCGACGCTGGCCTGCAGTTCGAACGGCGAGCTCTCGATGGGGCGGAACCATCCGCCCAGCGAGATCGCGAGACCCTGCCCCGCCTTGAGGTCCTGGCTCGAATCGTCCTCGAAATACACGGTGGCGACGTCGTCACCGCCGTAGTCGATGTCGGCCTGCAGCAGCAGTCCGCCCCGCTTGCCGGGATCGGCCTGTGGGTCGGCTGCGTTCGACTGCATGGCGCCCGCCGCCATCACGGCGCCTAACAAGGCCGTGACCACGTGAATCTTCATCGGAACACTCCCTGGGTCCGCCGGCGTGGCGGAACTGCCGGCGAATTTCGGGGTTTTCCCCGGTCGGCGTCAATGCGGGCGCGCCACGGCCGGACGCGCGTCACACTCGCTTCGCGGGACCGGTTAGTTAGTCTGGGTCGAGACCCGCGCCAGCGCGCTGATCTCGGCGACCGCGGCGACCAGGTGGTAGAACGTGCTGGCCGGCGCCGGCTCGTCGACGCGCCGGCCGTCGGCATCGATCTTGTCGTACCACAGGCCGGGGATGGGCGTCGCTAGGTAGCGCATGAGCCCGTCGGCGGCGTCGGCTGCCATCCTGAAGTAGCGCGCCTCGCCGGTGAGCCGCGCCGCGAGCGCGGCGGCCTTGAGCCGCTCGGTCTGCGGCCACAGGCGCGCGGCGCCGTCGTGCGGCGAGAAGTCATCGAGCAGGCTGTTCACCGCGAGGCCGTTGCGTACGCCGTGCGATTCGCCGACCTCGATGAGCTTGAGCGCCGCGGCACGCGCGCGCGTGTTCCTGGGTCCCGCCCACCGCAACAGCAGCCAGGCCCATTCGAACTGGTGCCCGGGCTCGACGATGCGGCCCTCGAGCCCGGGCGCTGGATTCCATTGCGCGTCGAAGAATTCGCGCAGCGCGCCGCTGTGCGGATCGATGAAATGAGTCAACGCCAGCTCCGCGATCTCGTCCGCCAGCGGCTTCCACAGCGAGGTCTCCGAACACACCTCGCAGCCGGCGAGCGCCGCCTCGAACAGGTGCATGTGCGGGTTCGACTGCAGCGGCAGCGACGCGGGCACGCCCGACTCGAAACCGGGGCCGGTGCGCTTCATGCACTTCAACACGAGATCGTGCAGTTCCAGCGCCTGTCTTTCGCGCAGCGCGCGCGCTTCGCCGAGCGAGGAGACGTTGAGCGCGAGCAAACCGAACGCCTGGTCGTAGAGCAGCGCGCGGTCGTCGAGCACC
>DASSRK010000040.1:0-19334 GCA_035701825.1 Steroidobacteraceae bacterium | reverse complement strand
GACGGCGGGCCTGTCACGCCTGGTCCCGAGTTATCCCGGCTTTCCCCGCCTGACACCACTGCATGACTCCCGAGGAATTCCGCCGCGCCGGGCACGAGCTGGTCGACTGGATTGCCGATTACCGCGAGCGCGTGGCGCGCGGTGAATTCCCGGTGGTGTCGCGCAACACGCCCGGCGAACTGCGCGCGGCGCTGCCGCGCACGCCGCCGCAGGAGCCCGAGGGCTTCGCGGCGATCCGCCGCGATCTCGACGCGCTGATCCTGCCCGCCTGCACGCATTGGCAGGACCCGCGCTTCTTCGGCTACTTCCCGTCCAATGGCCTGCCCGCGGCGGTGCTCGGCGATCTCGTCGGCACCGGGCTCGGCCAGCTCGGCCTGAACTGGCAGGCGAGCCCCGCGCTCACCGAGCTCGAAGAGGTCTGCCTCGACTGGTGGCGGCAGATGCTCGGGTTGTCGGAGCGCTGGAGCGGCGTGATCCAGGACACGGCTTCGACCGCGACCTTCGTCGCGCTGGTCTGCGCGCGCGAACGCGCCACCAACCACGCGGCCACGCGCGGCGGAATGCAGGCCGAGCAGCGGCCGTTGATGGTCTATTACTCCGCCCAGGCGCACAGCTCGGTGGAAAAAGCCGCAATGCTCGCGGGCTTCGGCCGCGACAACCTGCGCGCCATTCCGGTCGATGACAGCCACGACCTGCGACCGGACGCGCTGGCGTCGGCGGTGCTCGAGGACCGCGCCGCGGGCCGCGAGCCCTGCGTCGTCGTCGCCACCTGCGGCAGCACCGCGAGCACGGCCTTCGATCCGCTGGTGGCCGTGGCGCAGTTCGCGCGGCGCGAGGAGCTCTGGCTGCACGTCGATGCCGCCATGGCCGGCTCGGCCATGATCCTGCCCGAGTGCCGCGCGCTGTGGGACGGCATCGAGGGCGCCGATTCGCTGGTGGTGAACCCGCACAAGTGGTTAGGCGTGTCGTTCGACTGCTCCACCTATTTCGTGCGCGACCCGCAGTTCCTGGTGCGCGTCATGTCCACCAACCCCAGCTACCTGCAGACCGCGGCCGACGGGCAGGCCAGGAACTACCGCGACTGGGGCATCCCGCTGGGCCGGCGCATGCGCGCGCTCAAGCTGTGGTTCGTGATCCGCGAGCAGGGTGTCGCCAACCTGCAGGCGCGCCTCCGCCGCGACCTCGGCAATGCGCGCTGGCTGGCGTCCGAAGTGGCACGGGAGCCGCGCTGGAAGCTGCTGGCGCCGGTACGCCTGCAAACGCTGGTGGTGCGGCACGAGCCGCCGGGACTGGATGCGGCTGCGCTCGATGCGCATACGCGCGCCTGGGCGCAGTCGGTCAACGATTCGGGCGAGGCCTGTCTCACGCCCGCGCTGATCGATGGACGCTGGGCGGTGCGTGTGTCGCTGGGCTCGGCGCCCACCGAACGCCGGCACGTGGAGGGCCTGTGGCGGCTGATGCGCGCCAAGGCCGGCGAATAACGGAGACGGCGCCGCGCCGCATCCTGTAGCGAGAACGTTCGAACCTGGAGAAGCGCGCCATGAAGCAACGCATCGTCGGAGTCCTGGGAACGCCGGCCCTGCTGGCCGCGAGCGCGCTCGCGTTGGCGCAGCAGACGACGACGCCGCCGCCGCCGCCCGCGCCGCCGCCGGACGTGAAGATCGAGACGGTCAACCTCGCGCCCGGCATCTACATGCTGGTGGGACGCGGCGGGAACATTGGCCTCACGGTGGGGCCGGACGGGGCCGCCATCATCGACGACCAGTTCGCCGACATGGCGCCGAAGATTCGCGCGGCGGTGGCGTTGCTCGCCGAGAAGCCGGTGAAGTTCGTGATCAACACGCACCTGCACGGTGACCACACCGGCGGCAACGACGCCTTCGGCTCGGCCGGCGCGGTGATCATCGCGCAGGAAAACGTGCGCAAGCGCCTCGGCACGCCGTACGTGAATCCGCAGAACAACCAGCCGGTCGCCGCGCGTGCGCGCGAGGCGCTGCCGGTGATCACCTTCGCGGACAGCGCCACGCTGCACTTCAACGACGACGACCTCGAGTTCACGCACCTGCCGAACGCGCACACCGAGACCGACATCATCGTGCGCTTCCGCAAGGCCAACGTCGTGCACATGGGCGACTGCTTCACCGGCGGATTCCCGTTCATCGACGCCAACACCGGAGGCACGCTCGACGGCATGATCCTCGCGCACGAGAAGGTGCTGGCGACCATCGACGACGACACCAGGCTGATCCGCGGCCACGGCCCGCTCGGCAACAAGGCGGAGCTGCAGGCCTTCCACGACATGCTGGTGGTGGTGCGCGACCGCATCGCGAAGCTGGTCAAGGCCGGCAAGACGCAGCAGCAGGTCGTCGCGGCGCGTCCCACAAAGGAGTTCGAGGAGAAGTACGGCGGCGGCAGCTTCAACGCGGAGCAGTGGATAGGCCGCGCCTACGTCGACCAGAAGGCCGCGCTCGACAGACGCCGCCGCAAGTAGTCGCGCGCGGCCGCCCCCTTCCTCCAAACCCCGCTTTTCCAAGGGATTGCGCGCGCTTTCCGGTGCGACATAACGCGCCGCACCACGGGCTTTTCGCACATCGCACTGCAAGTCGCGGTATGCGGCTATAGACAGCGCTTTTCGCGCTGTTGAAAGTGTCCGCGCGCCTCATGAGACGCGCGCCGAGACGAGAGAAATGAAGAACCCGGGGAACAATGCGAAGTTGTTGGATCCGTCCTACGCGCCGGAGGCCGAGGCCTTGCTCGACGAGCTCGAGCGCACCGGGCAATTCCGCATCGGCATCGACGCCGAGCTGGAAGAAGAATCCATCGACCCGGCGGCCAGCGCCGATTACTCGTGGGGCCGCGGCTCGGGCAGCGTCTGCATCCAGGACTGGTGGACTTCCGGAAAGGTGGTGCTGCGCGTCGGCCCCGGCATCGGCCACAGCGACATCGTGCTGGCGCGCCAGGACGATTCGCTCATGGTGCGCACCGCCGACGGTCTCGACCGCGCGGTCCTCGAGGGCTACCTCGGCCTGATTCCCGACGCATCGACCCTGCGCATCGTCTTCACGGACGGCAGCGAGTGGACCGGCCCGGAGCTGATCGCGCACATCTCGAGCCACCTGGTCAGCGTTCCGCCGGCGCCCGGCAACGCCGGCTGACCGGACCGTCACCCGCTAGTCGTCGAAGCGCACGCGGCCGCGCAGCCGCTTGTTCTTCTGGGTGCGCGACTTGGTCTCCAACCGCTTCTCGCGCGAGGCGCGCGTCGGCCGGGTGGCGTGCCGCTTCTTTGGCGCGATCAGCGCGCGACGCACCAGGTCGAGCAGCCGCTCCTCGGCGGCGCGGCGGTTGTGCTCCTGGCTGCGCGATTCGCGCGCCACGATCAGGATCTGGCCGGCATCGGTGAGACGCTGTCCTGCGAGTTGCCGCAACCGCGCCTTGACGTCGTCGCGCAGCGTGGCGTTGCGCGCCAGGTTGAAACGCAGCTGCACGGCGGAGGCCACCTTGTTGACGTTCTGGCCGCCGGGGCCCGAGGAACGCACGAAGGCGACTTCGAGATCTGCGTCCGGGATTTCCAGGCCCGGCCTGACCAGCAGGCTCATCGCAGGCGTCAGCCGCGCGGCGCCGGCGGCCCGGGCTCGTGCGGGAGCATGCGCACTTCGTGCTGCTGCACCGGGATGGTGATCCCGTGCTTCTTGAACAGGCGCCAGATCTCGCGGTTCACGTCCGAGCGCACGTTGTTCACGCCGTTCATCGGATCGCGGATCCAGAAGCGCACTTCGACGCGCATGCCGTAGTTCTCGAAGCTCATGAGGCGCGACACCGGGCCCGGATCCTTGAGGATGCGCGGGTGGTTGGCCGCGGCATCGATCAGCACCTGGAGGGCGACCTCGGGGTCGTCCTGGAAGCTGATCATCACCGGCAGGCGAATTCGCACGCGCTGGTCCGAGTAGCTCCAGTTGACCACCTGGTTGTTGATGAAGTGCTGGTTCGGCACCAGCGTCTCCACGCCGTCGCGATCGCGGATCACGATGTAGCGGCCGCGCAGCTCCTGCACCCAGCCGAAGTTCTCGCTGCTGGTGCCGGTGGTGCCGGTGAAGCTGATGACGTCGCCCGGCTTGATGGACTTGTCGAGCAGCAGCACGAAGCCCGACACGAAATTGCTGGCGATGGTCTGCAGGCCGAAACCCAGGCCGATGCCGATCGCGCCCGTGAGCACGGTGAGCGCGGTCAGGTCCACGCCCGAGGCGTTGATGCCGAGCAGTACGCCGAGCGCCACCAGCGCGAAAGTGGTGAACTTCGAGATGCCGATGCGCGTCGAGATCGCGATGCCTTCGAGCTTCATCACGCGCCGCTCGATGGTGCGCGCGATCAGGCTGGTGACGATCAGGAAGCCGGCGATGACCACGATGCCCTTGAGCAGCGCCCACAGGCTGAACTTGGATTTGCCCGGGATCAGGTCGATGTCGTCGAGGGTCCGCTCGACGCCGCTGAACCAGCCGAGCACCTGGAAGGAGATCGCCGCCCAGATCACGAAGGTGATGCGCAGCTCCCAGGAGCGGATCCAGCTGTTGGGCCCGAGCGAGACCGAGAGGATGTGCACGGCCAGCCGCACCAGCAGCAGCACCGTGGTCAGGTCCATGGCGATGTCGATGAGCCCGACCCGCAGGTCGTACTGGGCGAACAGCGTGCGCAGGCCGAGGATCAGCACCAGTCCCATGAAGGCCGGGGCCAGCACCATGCCGCCGATCACCAGTTGCCGTGGCCAGCGGCCGATGTCGCTGCGCGCCGCGTGTGGACGCAGCGCGCGCTTGATGTAGTGGGCGAGCGCGGTGGCGAGCAGCGCCACCATGACCAGCGCGATCACTTCGGCCATGACTTCAGGCGTGGTGAGCTGCTCGAAGAACTGCTTCACGTAGCGATCTGCGGGCCGTCAGGCATTCAGGTCGGGAATCAGCTCACTCTCCAGGCGAGTGATCTGGTCCTTGAGGATCAGCTTGCGCTTCTTGAGGCGCTTGAGCTGCAGCTGGTCGGTCTGGAAATCGAGCGACAGGCGGGCGATGACCTCGTCCAGATCGCGGTGGGCTATACGCAGCTCCCGCAGCTTTTCCACGTTCTTGAAAAGCTCGCGATCGACGTTGTCCTGATCTTCGATTTCACTCATCTCAGGCTGTCGTTAATAACTCAGTGACCGGATCGAGACCGGCCGCAAGCTTAAGCCAGCGGCCGAGGGGATTCCACGGCACGGCCGGATCGTGGAAGTCCGATCCCATCGAGGCGTGCAGCCTGAAGCGCCGGCATAACGCGGCGATGCGCTCGGCGTCGTTCGGGCTCATGCCCGCCATGCTGGCCTCGAGCGCTCGGCCGCCGCGGTCCGCGAAGGCCGCGGTCAGCTCGCGCAGCTGCCCGGCGGAGGCGCGATAGCGATGCGGGTGCGCCATGACCGCGACGGCGCCGTTGTCGCGCAACGCCGTCATGGCCTCGTCGAGCGTGGGCCATTCGGGCGGCACGTGGCCGGCGGTATCGCGGTTCAGCCAGCGGTCGAAGGCCTCCTGCGTTTCGCGCGCGAAGCCGCGTTCCACCAGCAACCGCGCCAGGTTGAGGCGGGTGGGAGCGGTACCCTGTCCGGCGAGCGCCGCCAGTTCGCGTCCCGGCAGTCTGGCGCGCTTCTCCAGGCGTTCGCCGATTTCCGCGAGGCGGCTGCGGCGGCGTGCCAGCACCCGGCCCAGGTGCGCCTGCAGCGCGGCCTGCCGCGCATCGATCTGCAGGCCGACGAGGTGGATAGTTTGGCCGCGCCAGCTGGCGGACAGCTCGACGCCCGGCACGAAGCGGATCCCGGCGGCAGCGCTGCCAACGCGGGCCGCGTCCAGTCCCGCGGTGGTGTCGTGATCGGTGAGCGCCAGCACGTCGACGCCGCGCCCGCGCGCGCGCTCCACCAGTTGCGCGGGTGGCAACACGCCATCCGAGCAGTCGCTGTGGGTATGGAAATCGACCAGGGTTTCGCCGTTTGAATCCATGGGAAGCTCCGTATGATACGCGCCGCATGAATGCCCCCGCCCATCCGCGGCCCGATTGGGACGTGATCGACACCGTGCTGCTCGACCTCGACGGCACGCTGCTCGACCAGGCCTACGACAACCACATCTGGCGCGAGCTGGTGCCGCAACGCTTCGCGGCGGGCCAGGCCGGCGACGTGCAGGCGGCGCGCGCGGAAATCCTGCGGCGCTTCGCGGCCACCAGCGGCACGCTCGCCTATTACGACCTCGAGCACTGGAGCCGCGAGCTCGGCATCGACATCGGTGCGCTGCATCGCGAGGCGCGTGCGCAGGTCGCCTGGCTGCCCGGCGCGCGCGAATTCCTCGCCGAAGTCCGCGCCACCGGCAAGCGCCAGGTGCTGCTGACCAACTCGCACCCCGTGGCGCTGGCCGTGAAACACGAGCAGACGCGCGTGCTCGACTATCTCGACGACTCAGTCAGCTCGCACGATTTCGGCTTCCCGAAGGAAGATGCGCGCTTCTGGCAGGCGGCAATGCGCCGCTTCGGATTCGATCCGGCGCGCAGCCTGTTCGTGGATGACAACGCGCGCATGCTGGACGCGGCACGCGACGCCGGAGTCCGCTGGGTGTACGGCGTGCGCCACTGGGACAGCAAGTCGACCCGGCGGGAGCACCTGGCCCATCCGTCCGTGGACTCGGTATTGGAACTGGTCACGAAGAGGGTGCCGGAGCATGCATTCCGGCATAACTCCCCCGACGACTGAGGCCGATAGAGCAAGCGGCCGCGAGTTATGCCGGAATGCATGCTCCGGCACCGTCTTGCGGCACCCCTACCTCCCGCCCCTGCGATGACCACCGCCACCGCCGCGACGTGGGCCGCCCCGTCCGCCGCCGCCGCCGTGGCCCCCGCGACGCGGGCCGCCACGGCCGCCGCCGCGGTGCATGGGGCGCGGGCCGTCTTCCGGGTCCCATTCCTTGTGCACCGGTGGCTTGAGGTCGCGCGCCAGCAGCTCGGGCGTCACGCGCGCCACTTCGATCTTGTGCGAGATGTAATCCTCGATGTCCGGCAGCGACACCGCGTACTCCTCGCAGCCGAAGCTGATGGCGTCGCCCTCGGCCCCGGCGCGCGCGGTGCGGCCGATGCGATGCACGTAGTCGGCGGCATCCTGCGGCAGGTCGTAATTGAACACGTGGCTCACGTCGGGGATGTGCAGGCCGCGCGAGGCCACGTCGGTGGCGATCAGCACGCGCAGTTCGCCCGCGTGGAATTCACGCATGAAGCGCAGGCGTTTCTTCTGCGGCACGTCGCCCGACAGCGCCTGGGCCTTGAAGCCATTCGCCAGTAGATAGCCCTCGAGCTTTTCGGCGACGCGCTTGGTGTTGACGAACACCATCGTGCGGTGCGCGTCGAAGCTGCGCAGCAAACCGATCAGCAGCGGCACCTTTTCTTCCATCGACGGGAAGTAGATGAGCTGCCGCACGCGGTCCGCGGTCACGCGGTCCGGCTCGATGCGCACCAGCTCGGGATTGTTCATGTGCTCGTAGGCCAGCTCGAGCACCCGGTGCGAGAGCGTGGCCGAGAACAGCATGGACTGGCGCTGCTCGGGCTTTGGCAGCCGGCGCAGGATGAAGCGGATGTCGGCGATGAAGCCGAGGTCGAACATGCGGTCGGCCTCGTCGAGGACCACGGCCTGCGCGTGCCGCATGTCGAACACGTGCTGCTTGAAGTAGTCGATGACCCGGCCCGGCGTGCCGATCAGCACGTCGATGCCGTCCTGCAGGGTCTTGCGTTGCTTGTCGTAGTCGACGCCGCCGAAGACCACCGCGATCTTGAGCCCGGTGTGCTTACCCAGCACCTGGGCGTCGTTGAAGATCTGCACCGCGAGCTCGCGCGTGGGCGCGAGGATCAGCGCGCGGATGCCGGTCGCGCTGCGACCCGAGACCGGATTGGTGAGCAGGCGCTGGAACAGCGCGACCAGGAATGCGGCGGTCTTGCCGGTGCCGGTTTGCGCCTGGCCCGCGACGTCTTTTCCCGCAAGCGCAATCGGCAAAGTGCTTGCCTGCACGGGTGTGGCGCGGACGAAACCGGCATCCTTGATGCCTTGGGCGACTTCCGGAACGAGATCGAGCGACGCGAAGGTGAGCTCGGAAAGGTGTGTCTCTGTCATTAATCGGCGGTTACTTGTGTATTGGCGGCTTCATTGCTTCCCGGTCGATCCGGTGCTTGCAAATGGAGGGCGGACCAGTTAAAAAATGGCCCCAAGACGCGGACCTGCTTGACCTGCTTCGGACCCCGAACTGCATCGAGCAAAAGGCCGCAAATCCAAAGCTTCTTATCCACTTAGCTTCAACTTACCCATTCAAGAGGGCCCATAAGGCCATCCGGCTACGCGCCGCAGTTTAACCGTTTGAGCGCGTCCTGAGCACGGCTTCTGCCGAAGCGTGCAGCGCCAGGTCCCCAAAACCCCCAGCCGCATCCACTCCTCGAGCCAGCCTTTACGATTTTCTATGGAGGTCCTTCCACGTGAGTAACCCGGACATCGTCCACACGACGGACGCAACGTTCAGCCAGGACGTTCTCAAGTCCGACAAGCCCGTTCTTCTCGATTTCTGGGCCGAGTGGTGTGGTCCCTGCAAGGCGATCGCGCCGCTGCTCGACGAGATCGCGACCGAGTACAAGGACAAGCTGCGCGTCGCCAAGCTCGACATCGAATCCAACCCGCAGACGCCGCCCAAATTCGGCATCCGCAACATCCCGACGCTGATCCTGTTCAAGAACGGCACGGTGGAAGCGCAGAAGGTGGGCCGCATCGGCAGGCCCGATCTCAAATCTTTCCTGGACTCGCACCTGTGAGGGGCTACTTGGGCAATCAGGGCCGCAATCGCCCTAACAAGGGACCGCGCCACGGTGGTGGCGGCGGACAGCATCGCGATCGCGATGGCAACCGGGATCCGAACTATCGGCCGAACAACGGCGCCCCGCGGCACGACGAGCTGCCGCCGGAGATGCTCGAGGTAGACGAGTCCGAGATCATCAGCCAGGCCGATCTCGCGGCCACCAAGAGCTCGATGAACCTGTCGGTCCTCAAGGCCAAGCCGATCCACGAACTGGTCAAGATGGCCGAGTCGATGGGCCTGGAGGGCATGGCCCGCCAGCGCAAGCAGGACATCATCTTCGGCATCCTCAAGGCGCATTCGCGCGATGGCCAGAACATCTACGGCGACGGCGTGCTCGAGATCCTGCAGGACGGCTTCGGCTTCCTGCGCTCGGCCGACGGTTCGTACCTCGCCGGTCCGGACGACATCTACGTGTCGCCGAGCCAGATCCGCCGTTTCAGCCTGCGCACCGGCGATTCGATCTCCGGCCTGATCCGCCCGCCGAAGGACGGCGAGCGCTACTTCGCGCTGCTCAAGGTCGGCGAGATCAACTTCGATTCGCCCGACAGCTCGCGCAGCAAGGTGCTGTTCGAGAACCTCACCCCGTTCCATCCAACCAAGCGGCTCAAGCTGCAGCGTGGCAATGGTTCGACCGAGGATCTCACCGCGCGCACCATCGACCTGGTCGCGCCGATCGGCAAGGGCCAGCGCGGCCTCATCGTCTCGCCGCCCAAGGCCGGCAAGACCATGCTGCTGCAGAACATCGCGACGTCGATCACCGCGAACCATCCCGAGGTCTATCTCATCGTGCTGCTCATCGACGAGCGCCCGGAAGAAGTGACCGAGATGCAGCGCACGGTGAAGGGCGAGGTGGTGTCGTCGACCTTCGACGAACCCGCCGCGCGCCACGTGCAGGTCGCGGAGATGGTGATCGAGAAGGCCAAGCGCCTGGTCGAGCACAAGAAGGACGTCGTGATCCTGCTCGACTCCATCACGCGCCTCGCGCGCGCCTACAACACCGTGGTGCCGAGCTCCGGCAAGGTGCTCACCGGTGGCGTGGACGCGAACGCCCTGCAGCGCCCGAAGCGCTTCTTCGGCGCCGCGCGCAACATCGAGGAGGGTGGCAGCCTGACGATCCTCGCGACCGCCCTGATCGACACCGGCTCGAAGATGGACGACGTGATCTACGAGGAGTTCAAGGGCACCGGCAACAGCGAAATCCACCTGGACCGGCGCATCGCCGAGAAGCGCGTGTTCCCGTCCGTGAACATCAACCGTTCCGGCACGCGCAAGGAAGAGCTGATCACCGACGCGGGCGAGCTCGCCAAGATCTGGATCCTGCGCAAGCTGCTGCACCCGATGGACGAGCTGGCGGCCATCGAATTCCTTCTCGACAAGATGAAGGATACGAAGACCAACAGCGAGTTCTTCGAGGCCATGAAGAGATAGTCAGATCGCCGGCCCGGTGTGATGCACCTCACACCGGGCCCGTCTCTTTAAGCCGACGCTGGCGCGGTTTCCATACCTGTTAGATGATGCTGCGGCCCGGCCCTCCGGGCCGCTTGTCTTTCTGAGGTCAGGGAACCGGGATGCGTCTCACGCTCATCGTTGTGCTTTGCCTGCTGAACGCGGGCTGCGCCCTGTGGCGCAAGGACCAGGCGGAGCCCGTCGACAACCAGGGTCCGCGCAAGGAAGACAAGGCCAAGCCCGAGGAGAAGCCGAGCGATGTGCTGAAGCCCAAGGGCCTGAAGCTCGCGAGCCCGGTTTCGGATCGCTTCTACGTTCGCGGCACCTATTACAACGCCAAGGCCGAAACGCTGGTGCGGCTCGATCCCACCGTGATACTGGCCACCGGCAGCCTGCTCAAGGGCGAAGAAGACCTGGGGCTCGACGACCAGGTCGACCAGCCGCGCATCGAGTTCGACTTCCGCATCGGTGAACGCAACCACGTGCGCGTCGACTACTTCAAGCTGGACCGCTTCGCGCAGACCACGCTGGCGCAACCCATCCTGTTCGGCGACGCGCTGTTCCTCACGGGAGTCCAGTTCCGCACGCACCTCGACTGGCGCACGCTCGGCCTCACCTACACGTATTCGCTCTTCAAGTCCGATCGGTACGAGTTCGGTGTCGGGGTCGGCATGCATCTCGTCGAGGGCCATCTGTCGGGCGAGACTCCGGGCACGATCTCCAAGCAGGAGGTCGACAACGTCGGCATCATCCCGACCGGTGCGATCACGGGGGCCTACCGGATCTCCAAGCGCTGGGCGGTCACGCTGCGCGCGCAGGGCTACGACGGCAAGGAATATTCGAACGAAGAGGGCGATTGGCGCGGCGAGATGTACGACTATCACCTCGACGTCCAATACCGCTGGCGCAAGAATTTCGCGGTCGGCCTCGGTTACTCGTCCATCGAATCCGACCTGTTGATCGACGGCACGCCCGGCGGCCAGTTCAACCTGAAGACGGACGGTCCGGAGCTGTTCTTCCGCGCCAGCTTCTGAGCGCAGGGTAAACTCCGCGCGGCGCGCGGAGACGCGTTTCAGAGCGGGGGAGCCTTGGACCAGCGCATTCGCAAGATCGTCATCGTGGGCGGCGGCACCGCCGGCTGGATGACGGCGGCGACGCTCGGTCGCTTCCTCAAGAACGATTACTCCGAGATCCGCGTGGTCGAGTCCGAGGAGATCGGCACCGTCGGCGTCGGCGAATCGACCATCCCGCAGATGCGCATCTTCAACCGCATGCTGGCGCTCGACGAGAACGAGTTCGTCAGCCGCACGCAGGCGACCTTCAAGCTCGCCATCGAGTTCCGCGACTGGAAACGCATCGGCGATTCATACCTGCATCCCTTCGGGCCCTACGGCCTCGACATGGAAGGCGTCTCGTTCCACGCCTACTGGCTCAAGCTGCACGCCATGGGGCAGGCGCCGCCGCTCACCGACTATTCGATCGAGTGCTCCGCGGCGCGGCAGTCGCGCTTCATGCGGCCCATCGACAAGGCCAGGTCGCCGCTGAGCGCCATCGCCTACGCGTTCCATTTCGATGCCGGCCTGTACGCGCGTTTCCTGCGCGAGTTCGCCGAGCAGCGCGGCGTGAAGCGCACCGAGGGCAAGATCGTCGAGGTGCAGCAGAACGGCGAGAGCGGCTTCATCGAGGCCGTGAAGCTCGCCGATGGCCAGCGGATCGAGGGCGACCTGTGGATCGACTGCTCCGGCTTTCGCGGCCTGCTGATCGAACAGACTCTGAAGACCGGGTACGAGGACTGGTCGCATTGGCTCATCAACGACCGCGCCTGGGCCGTGCCCTGCGAGAAGGCCGGTGATCGCCACCCCGTGACGCGCGCCATCGCGCGCAGCGCCGGCTGGCAGTGGCGGATTCCGCTGCAGCATCGCATCGGCAACGGCTACGCGTTCTCCAGCAAGTTCGTCAGCGAAGACGAGGCGGCCCAGACGCTGCTTTCAAACCTCGAAGGCAAGCCGCTCAAGGACCCGATGCTGATCCGGTTCAATACCGGCAAGCGCCTGAAATCCTGGAACAAGAACTGCGTGGCCATCGGCCTGTCCGCCGGGTTCATGGAGCCGCTCGAGTCGCAGAGCATCTACCTCATCCAGGTGGCCATCGCGCGGTTGCTGACGGTGTTCCCGGATCGCGGCTTCGAACCCGCCGACACCGCGCACTTCAACAAGCTCATGGACTGGGAGTTCGATCGCATCCGCGATTTCCTGGTGCTGCATTTCCACGCCACCGAGCGCAACGACACGCCGTACTGGGACTACTGCCGCAACATGCAGGTGCCTGACTACCTCGTGGAGAAGATGGCGCTGTTCCAGGGCCGCGGGCGCATCTTCCGTGACAACAACGAGCTGTTCAGCGACAACAGCTGGTTCTCGGTGTTCCTCGGGCAGGGCGTCTGGCCGCGCAGCCACGATCCGCTGGTGGACGTGATGCCGGAAGCGGAGCTGCGCGAGCGCATGAACCACATCCGCACCGTCATCCAGAACAGCGTCGCGCAGATGCCCGACCACTGGGAATTCATCACGAAGAACTGCGCCGCGAAGGCGATGTAGTTCGGGCGCCGGGCGCGCTCACTCTTGCAGGAATTCCACCACGCGGCGAATGGTCGCCGGGTCGCGCAGGTTGCCGCTATGCCCGAAGCCGCGCGTGCGCCACAGGATCGCACCCGGGATGGCCGCGGCCAGCGCGGCGCCCTGCGCGATCGGCGCCACGTTGTCGTCCTCGTCGTGCACCACCAGCACCGGGATGCGCACGCTCGGCGCCGCGGCCGAGGCGGCGACGGCGCTCGCCGGCCGGCCGAACTTCGCGCGGAAGCGCGCGCGCAGGTTGGCGAGCGCCGGAGGCTTCAGGCCTAACATCATGGCGAACGACTCGAGGATGTAGTCCATGTCCGACGGCACCCCGAACAGGCAGATCTTCTTCGGATGGTGATCGGCGGTCTCCGCCAGCACGGTCAGCACCGCACCGCCGCCCAGCGAGTGGCCGATCACCGCGTGGATGGGCTCATGCGCGCGCAGCACCTCGGCGAGACTGTCACGGAACAGCGGCAGCCCGGAGAGCCGGCCCGGCGAGGTGCCGTGCGCCGGAGCGTCGATGCCGATCACCGCGAATCCGGCCGCGCGCAACGGCGCGACGAAGTCCGCGAAGCGCGCCGCATGCGAGCCCCAGCCATGCAGCAATACCACGGTCGGGCCGGGGTGCTCCCAGTGCCATACCGTGAACTGCTCGTCCTGGCAGTGAAGCGTGCGGCGCACGGCCCGCGCGATGATCGGCGCGTCGGCGGCTTCCACCTTGCGCCGGGGCGGCACCTGGAACATCAGGAAGGCGAGCCAACCGGCGGCCGAGCTGCTGCAGCGCTGTACCAACGCGAAGAAGGCACGCAGCCTGCGCTGCACCGCAGGAGTCACGCCCGGCACCACGCGTCCGAGCACCGGCTTGCGGCGTTCCTTCATCATTGGGCCAAGTCTATGCCGGAACAAAACCGGTGATACAGTCGCCGCACTCACTACCGAGAGGCATTTCATGAAACGCATTGCCCTGTTGATTGGCGGCCTGGTCGCGGCGCAGGTGGCGTCCGCCGGCGTCTACATCGAGATGGTCACGCACAACCTCACCACCAATTCCACCGAGCCCCAGGAAAAGCTGTACGTGCAGGCGGGTTCGGGACGCATCGTCGACCCCGAGGGGCGCGTGTCGCTCATCAAGGGCGATTCGATGTACATCATCGATGACAGCGACAAGAGCTACATCGCGCTCGACAAGGCCACCATGGAAAAACTCGCCACACAGATGAGCGCCATGATCGCGCAGGCGAAAGAACAGCTCGCCAAGCTACCGCCCGAGCAGCGCGCCCAGGCCGAGCAGATGATGGGCGGCGCCAACTTCGGGGGCGAGCACAAGGTGGACGTGGCCGACACGGGCAAGTCCGACACCGTGGATGGACGCAAGTGCCGGCTGTGGGACGTGACGCGCAATGGCGTGCTCGACGAGCAGATCTGCGTGGTGCCGTACGCGTCGGCGCCGGGCAAGGAAGACCTGAGCGCCGTGTTCGGGAAGTTCGCGAAGATCTACGATGAAATGGCCAAGTCCGTCCCCATGTTGGCGGGCGCCATGGGCAACGAGTTCGAAGCGCGCACCAAGGCCGGAGGCTTCCCGGTGCGTTCGCGCGCCTATGAAAACGGCAAGCTCATCGACGAAGAAACGCTGGTCAAGGTGTGGCGCGAGGAGGCGATCCCGGCCTCGATGTTCGAGATCCCCGCCGGCTACAAGCAGAAGCAGCTGCCGATGGGGCCGCATTGAAACCTGACGGAGTGCGATGAAGTACAGCGATTACTACGCGGCGCTGGGCGTCGAACGCGACGCTTCGCAGGACGAGATCAAGAAGGCGTATCGCCGCCTGGCGCAGAAATACCATCCGGACGTCTCGAAGGAGCCGGAAGCCGAGGCGCGCTTCAAGGAAATCGCCGAGGCGTACCAGACGCTGAAGGATCCCGAGAAACGCGCCGCCTACGACGAGCTCGGCAAGCGACCGCCGGGCGAGGAGTTCCGTCCGCCGCCGGACTGGACCCGCCAGCATGGCGCCGGCGATGGACAATTCTCGTTCGACGACATGGATTTCGCGGACCTGTTCTCGCGCTTCGGTGCGCGCCGCGGCGGCGCGCAGGGCCGCCACGACGGTGGCATGCCGGGCCAGGATTTCGAGATCCCGGTGCAGATCAGCCTGGAGGATTCCTTCAACGGAACCACCCTGGAGCTGCAACTGCAGATGCCCGAGTACGACGAGGCCGGGCGGCTGCGCCGCGTGCCGCGCACCGTGAAGGCGCGCGTGGCGCCCGGGGCGGTCGACGGCCAGCGCCTGCGGCTGCCGGGCAAGGGCGGCCGCGGGTTCAACGGCGGCCGCGATGGCGATCTCTACCTGGACATCGCGCTCAAGCCGCATCCGCTGTACCGCGCCACCGGGCACGACCTGTACGTCGACCTGCCGCTCGCGACGTGGGAGGCGGCGCTCGGCGCCTCGGTCGAAGTGCCGACGCTGGCCGGCGCGGTGAACCTCAAGGTACCGGCGGGCACCAACTCCGGCCGCAAACTGCGGCTGGCCGGCCGTGGTCTGCCGATGCCGCGCGGCGGGGCCGGCGACCTGTTCGCCGTGGTGCAGATCGTGGTGCCGGGCCGGTTGTCGGAACGCGAACGCGAGCTCTACGAAAGCCTGCGGCAGGCCTCGGGCGCCGCTCCGCGCGATCGATTCGCGGAGTCCGCATGAGCCAGGAGACCGAAGTGTTGTGGCTGGACGAGCGACTCGTCAGCCTCGAGGAACTGGCGCAGGTGTCGGGGCTGACGCGCGCGGAGCTGCTGGAGCTGGCGCATTGCGGGGCGCTGCCGGTGCGCGAGGAACGCGGCGCCAGCTGCTTCTTCGCGGCGCGCAGCATCAGCGTGGCGCGCACCGCCTGCCGGCTGCGCGACGAGCTCGAGCTCGACGTCACGGGGCTCGGCGTCGCGCTGCGGCTGCTCGAGCGCGTGCGCGGGCTGGAGCAGGAGATCGCGCGGCTGCGCGCGCTGCTGCCGCGTAGTTAGACCGCGCGGTCAGTCGAACAGCTTCTCGAACAGGCTGAGCACCGCCTCGCCGAGCAGTCGTTCCCCCAACGACGGCTCGCCCGCGTCGTCGTCCAGCATCTGCGCGGAGACGGCGGTGTTGGTGCACTTTTCGTAGCCCTGCGCCGCGCCGGGAAGCGCGTCGCGCGCCTGGCAGGCGAGGCGGGCGCTCTCGTTGGTGAGCCGGCTGGGGAGGACGTATACCGCGTGGTGTTGCGGGTCGCGCGCCACGCAGTCGCGCGCGTCGCAATCGAAGTGATCCACCAGGCGCGGCGTCACGACCACCCGCGGCGATTCGGGCTGTTGCCAGGTCACCGGCCCGGGATCGGCGGACTTCGCGGGCGCAGGCTGGACCGCAGTGCCGGCGTCGGTGGCGTATTGGGACGCGGCGGTGTCGTTGATGACCTTGCGGACGAAGTCGCCGTGGATGTCGAACGAGTTGCCTGGGGTCGGCGACGATGCCGGCTCAGTGGCCCAACCCGTGAGGGGCAGCGCGACCAGCGCGGCGATCAACATCGGAGTGCGCGTTTGCATGGCGCAAGCCTATGCCCGCGGTCGACCGGCAAACAAGATGGCCGGCGGGAAAATGCGGGCCGCGGCGTCGTTCAGGCAGCGTTCAGGAAGGCGTGACGCGCCTGCCTGGCCGACTGGTTAGAAGGTGAGGTTATCGTCCGGCCGCGCCCACGTCGAAGCCGAGCCGATCGGAAGTTTGCCGTAGGAAAACTGGACATCACGCAGGTGGATCGCCGGGACATCCGCGGTTTGCATGCGTCGAAATGCTACCACGGAGATTCGCGAGCCGCGGGCGTAAGATGCGCCGCATGTTTCACGACGCCGACGCCTTGCTACTCGCGCGCCTCCAGTTCGGATTCACGCTCAGTTTCCATTTCATATTCCCCGCGTTCACCATCGGGCTCGCCAGCTACCTCGCGGTGCTCGAGGCGCTGTGGCTCAGGACAGGGCGCGCGCTCTACCTCGATCTGTACAAGTACTGGTTGAAAATCTTCGCCGTGGTGTTCGCCATGGGCGTGGTGTCGGGCATCGTGATGTCCTACCAATTCGGCACCAACTGGGCGGTGTTCTCCGACCGGGCCGGGCCCGTCGTCGGGCCGCTGATGGCCTACGAGGTGTTGACCGCGTTCTTCCTCGAGGCCGGCTTTCTCGGCGTGATGTTGTTCGGCATGAAGAAGGTGGGCAGGCGGTTGCACTTCTTCGCGACGCTCATGGTGGCCATCGGCACGTTCATCTCCGCGTTCTGGATCCTGAGCGTCAACAGCTGGATGCAGACGCCGCAGGGATACGCCATCAACGCGCAGGGGCAGTTCGTGCCCGCCGCCGGCTGGCTGCCGATCATTTTCAACCCGAGCTTCCCGTACCGGCTGGCGCACACCGTCATCGCGGCGTATCTCACGACCGCGCTCGCGGTGGGCGCGGTGGGTGCGTGGCACCTGCTGAAGGATGCGACGCAGGAACACGCGCGCAAGATGTTCTCCATGGCCATGTGGATGGCCGCACTGGTGGCGCCGGTGCAGATCCTGGTCGGCGATCAGCACGGACTGAACACGCTCGAGCACCAGCCCGCCAAGGTCATGGCCATGGAGGGGCACTACCAGAGTCATCGCGAGGGCGCGCCGCTGATCCTGTTCGGCATCCCGGACGACGCAGCACAGCGCATGAATCATGCCGTTGAGATCCCGCGTCTCTCGTCGCTGATCCTCAAGCACGACCTCGATGCGCCGCTCGACGGGCTCGACACCGTGCCGGCCTGGAACCGGCCGCCGGTCGAAGTGGTGTTCTGGTCGTTTCGCGTGATGGTGGGCCTGGGATTCCTCATGTTCGCGCTCGGCGCCTGGAGTCTCCTGGCACGGCTCCGGAAGAAGCTCTACGAGTGGCGCCCGCTGTTGCGCTTCGCGCTGCTCATGGGCCCGTCGGGCTTCATCGCGGTACTCGCCGGCTGGATCACCACCGAGGTCGGGCGCCAGCCTTTCACCGTCTACGGCCTGATGCGCACCAGCGAATCGGCCTCACCGCTCGCGGCGCCCGCGGTGGGCGCATCGCTGGTGGCTTTCGTGGTGGTGTATTTCGCGGTGTTCGGCATGGGCGTGTGGTACCTGCTGAAGCTCATGTCGCGCGCGCCGCAGCCGCACGAGCCCGAGCCGGCGAACGCGCCGGCGCATGCGGCCGGCATCACGCCGGGTCCCGCGCTCGCGGCGCCGGCGGCGGAGGGCGGCCATGTCGGATAGCACCGTGCTCACCAACATCTGGGGCGGCATCCTCGCGTTCGCCGTCTTCATGTACGTGGTGATGGATGGCTTCGATCTCGGCATCGGCGTGCTGTTCCGCGTGTTCGCGGTGGGCAAGGAGCGCGACACGGCCATGAATTCCATCGCGCCGGTGTGGGACGGCAACGAGACCTGGCTGGTGCTCGGTGGCGGCGGCTTGCTGGCCGCGTTTCCGCTGGCGTACGCGGTCATCATGTCGGCCTTGTACGCGCCGCTGGTGGCGATGCTGCTGGCGCTGGTGTTCCGCGGGGTGGCGTTCGAGTTCCGCTGGCGCGACCCGGCGCACCGCGGATTCTGGGATCTCGCCTTCTCGGGCGGCTCGCTGGTGGCGGCCCTCATGCAGGGCATCATGCTGGGCGCGCTGCTGCAGGGGATCAGCGTCGAGGGCCGCGCCTATGGCGGCGGCTGGTGGGACTGGCTCACGCCCTTCAGCGTGTTGACCGGCGTCAGCGTGGTCTGCGGCTACTCCTTGTTAGGCGCCTGCTGGCTCAATTGGAAGACAGAAGGGGAGACCCAGGCGCACGCGCGCCGCCTGATGCGCATCCTCGCGCCGGCGACGCTCGTGGCGATCGCGGCGGTGAGCTGCGCGACGCCGTTCCTCGGCAATGAATACTTCGAGCGCTGGTTCAGCATGCCGCGCGTGCTGTTCACCGCGCAGGTACCCTTGGTGATCGCGATCCTCACCTGGCGCTTCGTGCGCAGCCTGCGCCGCAACTACGAGGTCGCGCCCTTCGTGCTGACGCTGGCGGTGTTCGCGCTGTGCTACGTGGGGCTCGGTATCAGCATGTTCCCGTACCTCGTGCCCAACGCCATCACGCTCGAAGCCGCCGCGGCGCCGGCCTCGAGCCAGGCCTTCATGCTGGTGGGCGCGGCGCTGCTGGTGCCGCTGATCCTCGCGTACACCGCCTGGTCGTACTGGGTGTTCCGCGGCAAGGTCGCGCACGAGGGATACCATTGAGCCCGCTCGCCCGCCGCCTCGGCTGGATGGCCCTCATCTGGGCCGCCAGCGTGTCCCTGCTTGGGGTAGTTAGCTTGCTGCTGCGGTGGTGGCTAAAGTAGACGGTGCCAAGACGGTGCCCTACCA
>DASSRK010000039.1:0-32256 GCA_035701825.1 Steroidobacteraceae bacterium | reverse complement strand
GAGGCCAAGAATCCCGCGATCGCGTGATGGGGTCATTCCTCGCTTCCTGACAAACGCGGACAGGCTTCGATCGCAGCGGTCGCCGCAGCGCTCCGGGCTGTCTTTTTCGGCCGCAGGGAAATCGCGCTTCAAGAGCTTCCGAAGACGGAAGCTCTTGGCGTTCGCTCGTCGTCGCTACGCGCCTTTCGCAAGCGGATGTGTCGCACCAGACAGGCGCTGACCGCGGCGCGTAGCCGCTCCTCCTCGCCGATTTCCATGCGGCCGAAAACGAGAGCCCGGAGTGCCGCGGCGTCTACCGTCGCACTTCGGGCCTGTCCGCGTTCGTCAGGAAAAGAGGATTGTCCTCTCTAGTTGCAGGCTTCCACACCCGCGGAGGTCTTGCGCACGCTGATCGAACGAACCGGCGTCAGCGCGCGCGTCAGCGTGCCGTCGACGGAGTTCATGGTGTGCGTCCAGTCGCTGACCTGCAGGGTGTCGCAGGCGCCGTTCGAGCCGCGCACCAGTTGGCCGAGGCGGATGGTGTGCACCAGGTTGCCGCCGCTCGTCGAGCCCGAGCTGCTCTGCACGGCATAGTCCGAGTTGTTGAACATCGTGAACTGCCACAGGTACTCGGCCAGGTCCTTGAGCTCGCCGGCGGTGAGCGGGCGCTGGTTCATGCTGCCCGCGGCGCCGGCGTCGGCATGCAGGTCGCTGCCCGAGCGGTCGAGGTAGTCGCAGCGGAACACGCGGTGACGGATCATCGCGGTGACGTCGGCGCGCGGCACGCGGATCAGCTCGAACATGTGCGCGTCGCTGCGCACTTCGGCGAGATCCGAATATTGGCCCTGCCAGCTCGCCTGGCGCTCGGACCAGTCGATGGCCTGGGCCATGTCGTTGGTGCACATCTCGTAGGTCGGGCCCATGGCCTGCTGGCCGGAGGCGAGGTCGGTGTTCTTCAGGTGGCGCGTGCTCAGCGTGCCGACCACGTTCGAGGGGCGGGTTTCCACCTGGAAGCCGTCCGGGGTGCGCTCATCGCCCTGGTAGATGCGGCCGGCGAGATCGAGGTCGCCGGAGTCGACCACCGGGGCCGGCTCGTCGACCGGCGCGGGGTTAGCCGCCGAGGAGGGATGACCGCTGCCTGACGACGGGGTCGAGGCCGCGCCGCCGCCGCCACCGCCGCAGGCGCCCAGCGCCAGTGCGATCAACAGGAAGGCGGCGAGGACCAGGGTGCGCATGGAGTGCGGATGTATCGCGCGAGCCTTCATCGTTTCCATCGCCTCTTGGTCCTAGGTAGTTATGGGGCCGGCGGCAGCACACGAGCACTTGCGAGAGAGGAGTACCGTCGGTCGGTTTGCACGAGCCCGCATGCTGCTGCCAGCGATTCGTTGTGCGCGCGTTTCGGCGCGCTCCCTGGTGACCTTTACGGCGGCAAGGCGGAAGAGTTGAGCCGCCGAATGTGACGCGCTTCGCGAGTGCGCGGCAATTATTTGAACCGCGTCGCTTATGTTTTCTAGTTAGGCGTGAAGCACTTGGAGCGGATCCCCGGCCGGCGGGGGTGTTTCGTCAAATAGGCGCGGCCGCGCGGTTCCACGTGGAGCAGCCGCTGCCGATGTTAGTTAGGGCCAAAAAAAACGCGCCCGGTGGGCGCGTTGGAAAGCAAGCTCGTTGGAGCCAGCAGAGAGGAGAATCAGGCCTCGGCCGACAGCACGCGGCCGGCGTTCGAGCCGTAAGGGTTGGCGTTGCGCGGCCCGTAGGCGCGCGGGGCGGGCTCGCTCCCGGTGATGGCGCCGAGCAGGCCTTCGACGCGCTTCATCTGCGCGCCGACCAGCACGCCGTTGCGGTCGTTCAGGTCGCGGCAGCGGCGCGCGCGCGCCGAGCATTCGTCGTAGGCGGCGGCCAGCGTGCGGCGCGGGTCGCACCAGGCGACGAGCCGGGCGAGCCCGGGAAGATCGCTGTCGAAACCGTGCATGCTGCAGACGTTGCGGCGCTCGTCCTCGAGCTCGAGCAGGCGTGTGACGCTCGACTGGCGCGCATCGGCGAGCGCTTCGAGCGCGTCGATGTCGCGCGAGCGCAGCGCGGCGTGTTCGCGCTCGAGCAGCGCTTCGAACTCCAGCAGCGCGGAATTCTCGTCCGTCAGCAGACGCGCAAGGGTCTCGCGGGTCAGTGCGGCATCCACGAGGTCTGGGGTCCTTTACTTGTGGGCCGGGATGGTGGCGAGCAGGTCGCCTTCGAAGCGCAACATCTTGTCGGCGACGCGCTGCGCGTCGACGTGATAGCGGCCCTCGTCGAGCGCGCGACGCACGGCTTCCACGCGCGCTTCGCTGACCACCGGCAGGCCGGAGATCTTGTCCTCGAGCGCGGCGAGCGCGCGGGCGGTATCGGAGACGTCGATGTTGGAAGCCGAGCTCGTGGTCTCGGTCTTGCGGCCTTCGGACGTGGCGTCGCGCGTGCGCGAGACGGGGGCGCCGCCTCCCACCTGCACGGGTCGTCCGTCGATTCCACTGATCTTGTTCGCCATCGCCGTATCTCCTGACGTCTACGAGCCTGTAACGGCCGCGTCTTGTGAACCTTTAGGCCGAACGACGATTAATTGGCGCATATTCTGTCTATGTGACCGGTTTCACGCGGGCGGCAACGCCGTGTCCCTCATGGACTTACCCGCACCACGGAATCGCTTTCGGCCACACCCTCCACAACCTTTAGCGATTCGAGGTTCTGCACGCGCAGGCGCTGCTGCGCGCCCGCATCGGACATGGCGCGTCCGGGGGCGCGCACCTCGAACCCCCCGGCCGAGGCCGTCAGGGTCACGTTCTGCCCCCTATGTATAAGGAGTAGCGGACTGAGCGCCTCGGCGGTGATCGCGGTTCCCTCGGGCAGCGGGCGGCGGGTGGGGCGGCCGCTCAGCTGGTCGATGCTGGCCACGAACGGCGAGGCGAGGCCCGCCAGCACGCGCTTCTGCGCGACGACATCGCCGGCACCCAGGATTTCTCCACGCGCCACCGCGCGCTTGAGCACCAGCACCTGTTGTTCGCGGCTGATTTCCACCGGCACGTTCACCGACCAGGTGGCGCCCTGCCTGCAGCTGACGCGGACGGCCACGCGCGCCTGCGAGCCGCGCGGCGGCTGCAGGTAGGTCTGCAGCGCGCCGCCGCAGGGTAGCAGGCGCAGGCGCGGATCGAGCGTCGCCGCGGCGAGCTGGACCCCGGCGGGCGCCGGGTCGATGGCACGGCGCAATGCGCGTTCGGCCGCGAGCCGCACGGCGGACAGGGATTGCACTCCGGGTTGCTCCTGGGCGAACGCCCGCGCCGCGAACAGCAGGAACATGGCGGCACAGGCGACGGCCACTGTCTTCAACAGGGTGGACACCAGGGTGGTCAAGGCATTGACGCGCATGCAGGGTAGTTAGCAAGCGACGTGCCACGCGCCGCGCGTAAAGAAATCGGTGCCCGTGCCGTTACGCCGGGTGCGACGAGGCTTCGCCAGCGGGTGGCATGCCCGGAGGAAGTCGTTCGCCGCCAGGCGGCAATCGCGCGCCTGCCCGGTGCGTGCCGCGTCACAACGCGGCGAACCCGCCACCGCCACGCGGCCCCGCGCAGCGCGAAAACGCTCCGTGGCACGTCGCTTGCTTTGCTCCCCGTACGTCGGCGCGATGACGCCGGCAGGAGGAGCGACCATGCCGACCAGTCTCGATCAGTATCTCGGTGTACACGCCGCCGCGCTCGACGTGCGCGGGCGCCGTACCGAGCTGATCGCCAACAACCTCGCGAATGCCGACACGCCGGGCTACAAGTCCCGCGACATCGACTTCCGCGAAGCCATGGCGCGCGCAGCGGGCGAAAAGGCCACCTCGGGCGTGCATCTCAGCACCACCCAGGCCGGGCACATCGGCGGCGCGGCGTCGGCCGACGCCACCGGCAACCCGGACCTCAAGTACCGCACGCCGCTGGCGCCGGCGCTCGACGGCAACACCGTCGACACGCAGCTCGAGCAGGCGGCCTTCGCGGAGAACGCGGTTCGCTACCAGGCGACGCTGACTTTCCTCAGCAACAAGTTCCGCGGGTTGATCACCGCGATCACCGGCAGCTGACCCCGTTCGGCCACCGCCCATCACTGAAACGGTAAACCCCCATGTCATCCTTCAAGGCATTCGAAATCGCGGGCTCGGGCATGTCGGCGCAGTCGGTGCGCCTGAACACCACCGCGAGCAACCTCGCCAACGCCGAAAGCGTCAGCGGCGATCCCAACCAGGTCTACAAGCCGCGTCATCCGGTGTTCGAAGCCGTGCGCGCCCAGTTGCAGGCCGGCGCGCTCGGCCAGAACGCCGCGAGCGGCGCCGCCGTGAAAGTCAGCGGCATCTACGAGTCGCAGGCGCCGGCCACGCAACGCTACGAGCCCGGCAACCCGCTGGCCGACGCCAACGGCTACGTGTACGCGCCGTCGGTCAATGTCGTCGAGGAGATGGTCAACATGATCTCGGCCTCGCGCTCGTACCAGAACAACGTCGAAGTCATGAACACGTCCAAGGACCTGCTGCTGGCCACGCTGCGGCTGGGCCAGGGTTGAGGAGCTGAATCATGCTCGACATGGACATCGTCAACGCCGCCATGGTGCGCCAGCGCTCGGAAAGCGAGCTCGCCACGGCGAACGCGGCCAATGCGGCCAACAAGAAGAAGACCGAGCTCAACCAGGAAGACTTCCTGACGCTCATGATCTCGCAGCTCAAGAACCAGGACCCGTTCAAGCCGCTGGATCCCTCGCAGTACGTCGGCCAGCTGGCGCAGTTCAGCTCGGTGTCCGGCCTCGCGGACATGAACAAGAACATCACCGCGCTCTCCGACAGCCTGCGCGGCAACCAGGTGCTCGACGGCGCCAGCCTGATCGGCCACGTGGTCGTGGCGAAGGGCGATTCGGTCTATCTACCGGGCGCCCAGGACGGCGTGGCGCGCGGCGTGCAGGGCCTCATCGACGTGCCGGCCGGCGCTTCCTCCGTGCAGCTCGTGATCAAGGACTCGACCGGCGCGCTGGTGCGCACCCAGGCGCTCGATGCGCACCGCGGCACGCAGGGCTTCAGCTGGGATGGCACCGACAATTCGGGCGCGGCCACCGCGGCCGGACCCTACAAGGTCGAAGTCGTCGCCAAGGTCGGCGACCGCAACGTTTCACTGGCCACCAGCGTCGCGACGCGGGTCTCGAGCGTCGCGCTCGATCCCGCGACCGGCGGACTGGTGCTCGACACCGACACCCTCGGCGAACTCGCGATGAGCGACGTCGAACGCGTGCTCTGAAGAATTCGCAAAACTCCGGGAGTAACCACATGCCTTTTCGTATCGCACTTTCGGGTCTGAACGCCGCGCAGGCCGACCTGAACGTCACCGCCAACAACATCGCCAACACCTCGACCACGGGCTTCAAGGGCTCGCGCACCGAGTTCGCGGACCTGTTCGCCGTCTCGCTGCAGGGCGTGTCCAACAACGCCACCGGCAACGGCGTGCGCGTGGCGGCGGTTTCGCAGCAGTTCGCGCAGGGCAACATCGAGTTCACCGACTCGAACCTGGATCTCGCGGTGAGCGGGCAGGGCATGTTCATCCTCTCCGACCAGGGCGCGCTCGCCTACACGCGCGCCGGCGCCTTCCAGATGAATCGCGACGGCTACGTGGTCAATACCCAGAACCAGCGCCTGCAGGTGTATCCGCCGCTGGCCGGTGGCGGCTTCAACACCGGCGGCCTCGCGGACCTGCGCCTGCAGACCACGGACTCGCCGCCCGCCGCGACCGCCAACGTCAACTACATCCTCAACCTGCCGGCCAACGCCGTGCCGCCGCCGGTGACCCCGTTCGACCCGACCGATCCGAACACCTTCAACCAGGCGACCTCGCTGACCCTGTACGACTCGCTGGGCGCGACGCACACCGGCACGATGTACTTCACCAAGACCGCGACCGCCAACCAGTGGACCGCGCAGCTCACCATCGACGGCGCCACCGTCGGCCCCGCGCAGACGCTGCAGTATTCGAACACCGGCCTGCTGACCGCGCCGGCCGGCGGATTGCTGCCGTTCCCGGCGTACACGCCGACCACCGGCGCCGCCCCGATGACGGTGACCGTGAACGTCGCGCAGTCCACGCAGTTCGGCAACAACTTCGCCGTGAACGCGGTGACGCAGGACGGTTACACCACCGGCCGCCTCATCGGCATGGACGTGGACGAGACCGGCATCGTGCAGGCGCGCTTCACCAACGGCAATTCGCAGCCGCTCGGCCAGGTGGCCGTGGCCAACTTCGCCAACCCGCAGGGCCTGCAGCAGCTCGGCAACACGCAGTGGGCCGAGACCTATGCCTCGGGCCAGGCGGTGCGCGGCCAGGCCGGCAACTCCGGTTTTGGCCTGCTGCAGTCCGGCGCGCTCGAAGCCGCCAATGTCGATGTCACCGAACAGCTGGTGAACATGATCACCGCGCAGCGCAACTTCCAGGCGAACGCGCAGATGATCTCGACCGCCGATTCCATCACCCAGACCATCATCAACCTGCGCTGATGCGCGGCCAGGGCACAGGTAGCTAGTCATGGACAGAATGCTCTACGTGGCGATGACGGGCGCGAAGGAAACCCTGCGCGCGCAGACCGTCAACAACCACAACCTCGCCAACGTGAGCACCACCGGCTTTCGTGCCGACCTCGCGGCCTTCCAGAGCCGCGCGGTCGATGGCACGGGCTACGCCTCGCGCGTGTACGCCACCAACGGCACGGTGGGCTGGGACAGCAACTCCGGCGCCATCCTCTCGACCGGCCGCGACCTCGACATCGCGGTCAACGGCCCCGGCTGGATCGCGATCCAGGGTCCCGACGGCAAGGAAGCCTATACGCGCGCCGGCGACCTGCAGGTGGACGCCACCGGCCAGCTCATGACGTCCAGCGGACGCCCGGTGCTCGGCGACGGCGGCCCGATCAACATCCCGCCGTACACGTCGATCTTCTTCGCGCGCGACGGTTCGATCTCGATCGTCGCGCAGGGGCAGACCCCCGACACCACCTCGACGGTGGCGCGCGTCAAGCTCGTCAACCCGGCCGAAAGCGACATCGTGCGCGGCGACGACGGCCTGTTCCGCATGAAGGACGGCAGCGAAGCGCCGCCCGACGCCGCGGTGCAGGTCAGTTCCGGCGAGCTCGAGTCGAGCAACGTCAACGCCGCCGCCGCCATGGTCAACATGATCGAGCTGGCGCGGCAATTCGAAATGCAGGTCAAGGCCATCCGCACCGCGGAAGAGAACGGTTCGGCCGCCAGCCAACTCCTGAGAGTCTGAGGTAGCACATGAATCCAGCATTGTGGGCAGCCAAAACCGGCCTCGACGCGCAGCAGACGCGCCTCGCGGTCACGTCCAACAACCTCGCCAACGTCAGCACCAGCGGCTTCAAGAAGAGCCGCGCGGTGTTCGAAGACCTGCTGTACCAGAACGTGCGCCAGGTCGGCGGCTCGACCTCGCAGGACACGGTGGCGCCCTCGGGCGTGCACCTCGGCACCGGCGTGCGCGTGGTCGCGACCGAGAAGCTCTACACGCAGGGCGGTCTCACGCAGACCGACAATGCGCTCGACGTGGCCATCGAAGGCCGCGGCTTCTTCCAGATCCAGCTGCCCGACGGCACCAATGCCTACACGCGTGACGGCAGCTTCCAGCTGTCGGCGCAGGGCCAGATGGTGACCTCGAGCGGCTACGTGCTGCAGCCGGGCATCAGCATCCCCGAAGGCGCGCAGAGCGTGACCATCGGCCGCGATGGCGTGGTCAGCGTGCGCCTCGCCGGGCAGTCGGCGCCGGTGCAGGTCGGCCAGCTGCAACTCACCGATTTCGTGAACCCGGCCGGCTTACAGCCGCTCGGCGAGAACCTGCTGGTCGAGACCACCGCCTCGGGTCCGGCGCAATCGGGCACGCCGGGCCAGAACGGCCTCGGCGTCACCTCGCAGGGTTCGGTCGAGGCCTCGAACGTCAACGTGGTCGAAGAGCTGGTCAACATGATCGAGACGCAGCGCGCCTACGAGATGAACTCGAAGGCCATCTCGACCGCCGACCAGATGCTCGAGTACGTGAACAACCAGCTCTAACCACCGACCATGCGCAACGATCACAAGACCCTGTTGCTGGCCTGCGCCTTCGGCGCGGCGCTGTTGCTCGCCGGCTGCGCCACCACTTCGGAAGAGGCCGGCCACGATTTCACCGCGACCTGGCCCGACGAGACCAACCCGCCGGCCACCACCGCGGGCGCGATCTACGCACAGGGCACGGAAGTGTCGCTGTGGGAGAACGTCACGGCGCGCAACGTCGGCGACACGCTCACCATCCGCCTGGCCGAAGCCACCAACGCGGAGAAGAACGCCAGCACCAACGCCAGCAAGGCCAGCACCGCCGAGATGACCGGCCCCACCGTGTTCGGCGCGCCGGTCACGGTCAACGGCGTGCCGGTGCTCGAAGGTTCGATGGACAACAAGAACAGCTTCGCCGGCAACGGCGCCAGCAAGCAGAGCAACACCCTCGACGGCGCGATCAGCGTGACCGTCGCCAAGCGCTTCGCCAACGGCAACCTGCTGGTGCGCGGCCAGAAGTGGATCACCATCAACACCGGCCGCGAGTTCGTGCGCGTGCAGGGCATCGTGCGCCCCGCCGACATCGCGCCGGACAACTCGGTGGTCTCGTGGAAGGTCGCCGACGCGTACATCTCGTATGGCGGGCAGGGCACGGTGGCGAACGCCAGCAAGCCCGGCTGGCTGTACCGCTTCTTCAACTCACCGCACACACCTTTCTAACCATGCGCCGTTACATCTCCGAATTCTGGATCGTGCTCGCCGGCTTCGTGCTGGCGCTGTCCGCGGCGGGCGCCGCGCGCGCCGAGCGCGTCAAGGACCTGGCCTCCGTGCAGGGCGTGCGCAACAACCAGCTCGTGGGCTACGGCCTGGTGGTGGGCCTCGACGGCACCGGCGACCAGACCAGCCAGACGCCGTTCACGCTCCAGAGCATCAAGAACATGCTGGCGCGCTATGGCGTGACCATTCCGCCGGGCACCAACCCGCAGCTCAAGAACGTCGCCGCGGTCACCGTGACCGCCGACCTGCCGGCCTTCGCCAAGCCCGGCCAGGCCATCGACATCACGGTCGCGTCGATCGGCAACGCCGGTTCATTGCGCGGTGGCCAGCTGATCCTGACGCCGCTGCGCGGCGCGGACGGCCAGGTGTACGCGATGGCGCAGGGCAGCCTGGTGGTCAGCGGCTTTGGTGTGTCCGGCAAGGACGGTTCGCGCATCGCGGTCAACGTGCCGTCGTCGGGCCGCGTGCCCAACGGCGCCACCGTGGAGCGTGAAGTACCCACGGGCTTCGAACAGACGCCGTTCGTCATCCTCAACCTGCATACGCCGGACTTCACCACCTCGGCGCGCCTGGTCGAGGGCATCAACAAGCTGCTGGGCGACGACACGGCCCAGGCCATGGACGGCGTGTCCGTCCGGGTGGCCGCGCCCGCCGATCCCAACCAGCGCATCGCCTATCTATCGACGCTCGAGCAGATCGAGATCGAGCCCGGCGACGCTCCGGCGCGGGTGATCGTCAATTCGCGCACCGGCACCGTGGTCATCGGCTCGCACGTGCGCGTGATGCCGGCGGCGGTGTCGCACGGCTCGCTCACCGTGACCATCACCGAGCGCGCCTCGGTGAGCCAGCCCTACGAATTCAGCCGCCAGGGGGAGACCGTGGTGGTGCCCGAGAGCTCGATCAACGTCGACCAGCCGCAGGCGCGCATGTTCGTGTTCAACGCCGGCGTGGATCTCAACGACATCGTGCGCGCGGTCAACCAGGTGGGCGCCGCGCCCGGCGACCTCGTGGCCATTCTCGAGGCCCTCAAGGAATCCGGCGCGTTGCGCGCCGAGCTCATCGTCATCTAGCTATATGGCGCTCAAGGTGGATCCCGCGGTGAATGCGACGCTGGCCGGTGCTGGCGCGAATCGTGGCGCCAGCGCGGCGCCGAGCGCCACCGATTTCCACCAGTTCGCGGCCCTGCGCCGCGCCGCCGACGCCCACGATCCCAAGGCGCTGCGCGAGGTCGCGCGCCAGTTCGAGAGCATCTTCACCAAGATGATGCTCGAAAGCATGCGCAGCGCGAGCTTCGGCGACCCGCTGTTCGGCAGCGACCAGGTCGAGCAATACCAGGGAATGATGGACGACCAGCTCGCGGTGCAGCTCTCGCAGGGCAAGGGCCTCGGGCTCGCCGACATGCTGGTGCGGCAGCTGCAGGGCGGAGCCGGCGCCGGCGCGGCGGCGGCTGGGCCATCCAGGGACACCGCGAACGCCGTGACACCCGAACAGCGCCGCGACTTCGTCGACAAACTACTGCCGCAGGCCACGGCCGCGGCGCGCGAGCTCGGCGTCGACGCGCGCGCCATCGTGGCGCAGGCCGCGCTCGAGACCGGCTGGGGCACGCACCTGCCCGCGGATGCGCAGGGCGCGAGCCACAACTACTTCGGCATCAAGGCGGGCGGAGCGTGGAGTGGCGCGAGTGTCGCGGCCGATACCACCGAATACACCGCCGGCGTTGCGGGCCAGGAGCGCGCCCGGTTCCGCGCCTACGGGTCCGTAGCGGAAAGCCTCGAGGATTATGTACGCGTGTTGCGTGACAACCCGCGTTACGCCGCGGCGCTCGGCACGGGCGCGGATGTGCGCGCGTTCGCGACCGCATTGCAGCGCGGCGGCTACGCCACCGATCCGGAGTACGCCAGCAAGCTGGTTTCAGTCGCCGGGCAGGTGGATGAACAGATGCACGCGGGCGCCGGGCGGCCGGATCTTGCCGCCACTGTGAAACCGTTCAAGCCGGAAGCCGCCCCGCCGATAGCTACCCCGAGGATCAACAATGCCTGACATGCTCGGGACCGGGTTGTCGAGTCTGCGCGCCCTGCAGCGCGCGATGGACACCACGTCTCACAACATCGCCAACGCTTCCACGGAGGGTTACACCCGCCAGCGCGTCGACTTTGCCACGCGCCAGCCGGAGATGTACGGCGGCAACTGGATCGGCACCGGCGTCAACGTGACGACGGTCAAGCGTGTCTACGACGAATTCCTCGCGACCCAGGTGCGCAGCTCCGGCGGCAACCTGGCGCGCCTCGACGCGTTCGCCACGCAGGCCGAGCGCCTCGACAACCTGTTGGGCGACACGGGCAACGGCCTCGGCGCCAGCCTGCAGAGTTTCACGGACGCGATCAACGAAGTGTCGACCACGCCGAGCTCCATCTCCGCGCGCCAGGTGCTGATTTCCCAGGCCAACGCGCTGGTGGACCGCCTCAAGGGCTACGACGACCGCCTCGACCAGATGTCGGGCGAGGTCGACGCGCGCCTGTCGGTGGAGGCCGCCGACATCAACAACCTGGCGCGCAGCATCGCCAAGCTCAACGGCGACATCACGGTCGCGACCCAGCAGACCGGCCAGCCGCCGAACGACCTGCTCGACCAGCGTGACCAGCTCATCGACCAGCTCTCAGGCAAAGTCGGCGTGACCGTGGTCAAGGAAGGCGTCGCCTCGCTCAACGTGTTCATCGGCACCGGCCAGCCGCTGGTGCTCGGCAACGTCGCCTCGAGCATCACCACCACGAAGGATCCGCTGGATCCGACGCGCGTGCAGATGGCCCTGCAGACCCAGGGCGGCACCATCGACGTGTCGCGCAGCATCGCGGGCGGCACGCTCGGCGGCCTGCTCGACTGGCGCCGCGAGATGCTCGACCCGGCCCGCAACGAGCTCGGCCGCATCACGCTCGCGGTGGCCTCGCAGGTCAACGCGCAGCACCGCGAGGGCATGGACCTCAGCGGCGCGCTGGGCGGCGATTTCTTCAACGTCGGCGGTGTCGGCATCGGCTACGCCGGCGCCAACACCGGTACCGCCACCGTCAGCGCCACGCGCACCGACATCGGCGCGATCACCGCGGACGACTACGTGCTGACGCGCACCGCCACGGGCTACACCCTGCGGCACGAGGCTGGTGGCCAGCCGGTGCCGTTCACCGGCACGGGCACCGTGGCCGATCCCTTCGTGTTCGATGGCCTGTCGGTCACCATCACCGCGGGCGCCGCGGTCGGCGACCAGTTCACCATCCACCCGACCGGCGAGGTCATCGAGGGTTTCTCCGTCGCCATCACCGATCCCGGCCGCATCGCGGCGGCGGCGCCGATCCGCGGCAGCGCGGCCAGCGCCAACACCGGCAGCGGCAAGATCACGGCGGGCGAGGTGCTCGATTCGGGCAACGCCAGCCTGCTGAACACGGTCAACATCGTGTTCACCTCGGCGACTACCTACTCGGTCGACGGCGGCCCGGACATCGCGTACGCCGCCGGCGGCAACATCGACGTCAACGGCTGGCGCGTGCAGATCAGCGGCCAGCCCGCGGTGGGCGACACCTTCACGGTGCGCAACAACGCCGGCGCGGTCGGCGACAACCGCAACGCCTTCGCCCTGGCCGATGCCATGCGCGCCGGCGTGCTGGAAAACGGCACGGTCTCGGTGACCGCGGCGGTCGAGCGCATGACCGGCAATCTCGGCCTGCAGACCCGCGCCGCGCAGATGAGCCGCGACGCCGAGAGCGCCGTGCACGACAGCGACCTCGCCTCGCTCGATGCCGTGTCCGGCGTCAACCTCGACGAAGAGGCCGCCAACCTGCTGCGCTACCAGCAGGCCTACGCGGCCGCGGCGCAGATCATCGCGGTCTCGGGCCAGATGTTCGACACGCTCATCAACGCGGTGCGGAGATAGGCCATGCGCATTTCCACCGCGGGCATGCACCGTACCAGCATCAGCGCCATCCTCGACAACCAGGCGAGGCTCTCGAGGACGCAGAACCAGGTCGCGACCGGCCGGAAATTCACCAACGCGTCCGAGGATCCGATCGGCGCGACCCGCGTCGCCGGCCTGCAGCGCAAGCTCGCGGACAATGCGCAGTACGAGCGCAATTCCAACATCATCCAGAGCCGCCTCGGCTACGAGGAGCAGACCCTCGCGGACATCACCTCGGTGCTGCAGAGCGCGCGCGACTCGGCCTTGCAGGGCGGCAACGCCGCGCTCGGCCAGGACGAGCGCAAGATGATCGCCAACCAGGTGCGGCAGAACCTCGCCGCGCTCATCGAGATGGCCAATCGCCAGGACGCCAACGGCGAATACCTGTTCGCCGGCACGTCGACCGCGACCCAGCCCTTCGCGCAGGGCGCGACCGGCGTCGTCTACCAGGGCGATCCGACCACGCGCCAGATCCGCATCAGCAGCACGCAATCGCTGGCCGACGTGCATACCGGCGTGGATGCCTTCATGGGCATCACCGAGCGCAACGGCCTGTTCCGCACCACGGTCGCGGCGGCCAACGCCGGCAATGCGAGCATCGGCGTCGGCACGGTGACGGACGCCGCCGCCTGGATCGCCGACAACTACACGCTGCAGTTCACCAGTGCCACCGACTGGCAGGTGGTCGACGACGCCACGCCGGTGCCGGCCGTGGTCGCGTCGGGTTCGGGCTTCGTCCCGGGCCAGAGCATCTCTTTCCGCGGCGTCAGCATGACCGTGACCGGCGCGCCGGTGGCGGGCGATTCCTTCGGTATCTCGCCCGCGCAGAACACCGACGTCTTCGCCATGCTCGACGAGCTGGCGCGCACGCTCGAGGGCGACCCGGCCGTGGCCGGCAGCGAAGCGGCATTCCAGAACGAGCTCGGCGCCTCGATCGCCAACCTCGACGCCGGCCTCGAGCGTGTAGTCAGGGTGCGCGCCGAGGTGGGCACGCGGCTGCAGGCCATCGACAACGCCGCGGATTTCCGCGAGTCGGAAGAGGTCGACCTGCAGGCGCTCATCTCCGACCTGCGCGACGTCGACTACGCCGCGGCGATCAGCCAGTTGAACCAGCAGTTCACCAGCCTGCAGGCCGCCCAGGCCGCCTATTCGAAATTCGCGCAGCTCTCGCTGTTCGACTATCTGTGACGCAGGTCGCGCGCGGCTGTGAGCCGCTGCGCACTTTTCCGCCGGTTCTCCTCAAGCTGCCCCCCGAACCGCCGTTAAAGAACGTGACCAGCGCACTGGCGGGAGTACCCAGACGCGCACCCCGCCGGTTGGCTTAACCGGAACAGTTAGTAACGAAAGTTTTTCAGGAGCAATCAAATGGCACTTGTCATCAACACCAACGTGATGTCGCTGAATGCCCAGCGCAATCTGTCGACGTCCGGTAGTCAGTTGGCCACCTCGCTGCAGCGCCTGTCCTCGGGCTTGCGCATCAACAGCGCGAAGGACGACGCCGCGGGTCTCGCCATCTCGAGCCGCATGACCACCCAGATCAACGGCCTGACCCAGGCCGTGCGTAACGCCAACGACGGCATCTCGCTCGCGCAGACCACGGAAAGCGCCCTGCAGGAAGTGACCAACAACCTGCAGCGCATCCGCGAGCTGGCCGTGCAGTCGGCCAACGCGACCAACAGCGACAGCGACCGCCTCGCGCTGAACCAGGAAGTGACGCAGCGCCTCGCGGAAGTGAACCGCATCGCGACGCAGACCTCGTTCAACGGCCGCAAGGTGCTCGACGGCTCGTTCGGCAATGCGACCTTCCAGGTCGGCGCGAACGTCGGTGAGACGATTTCGGTCGGCCTCGCCACCAGCGTGAAGAATGCCGACATCGGCAACATCCACAGCCTCGCCGTCGGCAACGTGAACCTCAACACCGCCGTTGTTCCGAACGGTGGCTCGAGCGCCCAGCCCGCCGTGCACTCGGTGTACACCGGCGGCGCGCTCACCCAGGCCAGCCTGGACTTCTCGTCGACCAGCGCGACGTTCACCGTCACCAGCGCCAGCGGTACCGACACCGTCACGCTGACGGACAACTACGCCGCCGATGCCGACGTGGGCGTGGCGGGCGGCCTGGCCGATGACATCACCGCGCAGCTGACGAACTCCGGCGTCACCGTCACCAAGGACGCCTCCACGAACAGCCTCGTGTTCACCACGGACGATGGCGGTTCGGGCACCCTGTCGTTCGGTGGCGCCGATGCCGGCGCTCTCGTCACGACGGGTGGCGCGGTCACTGCGGCGGGTTCGGCGGCTCAGTCCGCGGTCCCGGCCAGCACCGGCCTGGTGGTCGGCGCTGACGCGACGATCACGGTCGGCAGCACCACGGTCAGCCTGACCGGCACCTACACGAGTGTGCAGGACCTGCTCGACAAGATCGCCTCGGCGGGTGCCGTCGGCTCGGTGGATTCGACGACCGGCTTCCTGTCGATCTCGGCGGGCGAGTCGTTCTCGGTCGCCGGTGCGGACATCGGCGACGTCGGCCTCGCGGCTGCCTCGTCGGCCCTGTCGACCAACGGCCTTACGGCGGTCAACGTCAACAGCGTGGGCGGTGCCAACGACGCGATCCTGCGCATGGACGCGGCGCTGACGGCGGTCTCCGGACTGCGCAGCACGCTGGGCGCCATCCAGAACCGCTTCGATTCGACGATCAACAGCCTCCAGGCTGTGTCGGAGAATCTCGCGGCCTCGCGCAGCCGTATCCAGGATACGGACTTCGCGGCCGAGACGGCGGCCCTGACCCGCGCCCAGATCCTGCAGCAGGCGGGTACGGCGATGGTGGCGCAGGCCAACTCGGTCCCGCAGAACGTGCTGTCGCTCCTGCGGTAATGCGCAGCAGCTTCAGTCAATGAAGCCGAAGGCGGCGGGGTCGGAAGACCCCGTCGCCTTCTCTTTGTGAGGCAACATGGATACCAAAGCCGTCAGTCCCGTATCCAGCGCACCGGTCAGCGAGCCGGTCGTGAACGCGAGCGCCTCCGCGTCGCCCGCTCCGCAAGCGACGAGCGTGGCGGTTTCCCAGGGCGAGCAGCGGCAAAGAATGGCCGCCGTGGCCCAGCAGTTGCGCGAGTACCTGCGCTCCAACGGCAGGGACCTCGAATTCCGGGTCGACGCCGATACCAACGCCATGGTGATCACCGTGCGCGAAGCGGCGTCCGGCGAAGTCATCCGCCAGATCCCTAGTGAAGAAGCGCTGCAGATGAGGCGCTACCTGGATGAGTGGTCTGGCACGTTTCTCAACGTGACAACCTGACATCCTCTGAATCATGTCTACCATTTCCTCCACCGGCATCGGCTCCGGGCTCCAGATCGACGACCTGGTCTCCAAGCTGGTGGCCGCCGAGCGCGCTGCGGGGCAGACGCGCATCGACAACAAGAAAGGCAAGCTGACCGAGCAGTTCTCCGCGATGGCGACGCTCATGGGCGGCATGTCCGCTTTCCAGGCCAGCCTGAACTCGCTGGTCACCGCCGGCAGCTTCACGTCCCGCAAAGTGTCGGTGAGCGACGAGAAGGCGTTTACCGCGAAGGCGGGTTCGTCGGCAGCCGCGGGCTCCTACGACGTGCAGGTGCAGCAGCTCGCCAAGGCCGCGCAGCTCGGCTCGGACGCATTCGCCTCCGCCAGCACGGCCGTGGGCACCGGCAAGCTCACCATCTCGGTGGGAGATTCCTCTTTCGATATCGACGTGGCCGAGGGTGGCAACAGCGTCGCGAACATCCGCGATGCGATCAACAAGTCCTCCGCCAACAAGGGCGTGCAGGCATCGCTGCTCACCGACGTCGAGGGCACGCACCTGGTGCTGACCAGCGTCAAGACCGGCGTGGACTACGCGCTCAAGGTCACCACCACGGGCGGCGACGGCGGGCTCGAGAAGCTGGTCTACGACCCGGATGGCACGAAGAACATGGAAGTGCGCAGCGAGGCGAAGGACGCCATCGTTTTCGTGTCGGGCTACGAGATCCACAGCTCGTCGAACACCGTCAGCAATGCCATCGAGGGCGTGACGCTGACGCTGAAGGCGCCGACGGCGGAAGACAGCACGGTGCTGCTGAGCGTCGATCGTGACGATACGGCGATCCAGGAGGCGGCCAAGAAATTCGTCGATGCCTACAACTCGCTGGCGAGCACCATCAAGACGCTCAGCAAATACGACGTGGGCACCGACACGGGCGGCCCGCTGCTCGGCGATGCCATGCTGCGGAACATCGATGCGCAGGTGCGCAAGCTGATTTCCTCGCCGGTCGCGGGTGTCACCGGCAGCTACACGACGCTGGCGAGCCTCGGCATCACCACGCAGGCGGACGGCAAGCTCAAGCTCGACACGGTCAGGTTCAACGCCGCGCTGGATGCCAGCCCGGGCGCGGTCAGCGACATCTTCACCTCGAGCAACGGCGTCGCGATCAAGCTGGCCGACCTCATGGGGGCCAAGACGTCCTCCACCGGCGAGCTCACGGTCCGCAGCAGCAACATCACCGATTCGCTGGTCGACCTGAAGGACCAGCAGGATGCGCTCAATGCGCGCATGAAGGTCATCGAGCAGCGCTATTACAAGCAGTTCAATGCCCTCGATTCGCTGCTCGCGCAGATGAACACCACGGCCACGTCGCTCGACAACTGGCTGGCGCAGAACAAGAAGGATTGAGGCAGTGGCGACGCTGCCCGACGTCGCACGCCCGGAAGCACCGATGCGCGATTCCACGGATTGCCGCGAGCGACTCGCCACGCTGATGGCCGAGGTGAACGCCCAGCTGGCCGCGCTCGAGCACCTGCTGGTGCACGAATACGCGCTGCTGCAGTCGCGGGACGCGGATCGTCTCGAGCTGTCCGCCGCACAGCGCCAGCAGTGCCTCGGCCAGATCCTGCGCGCCGAGGACGAACGGCGCGCGCTGTGCCGTGCCGCGGGGCACGGCGACGATCCGGCCGGGCTGCACAGCCTGCTCGCCTGGTGCGATCCCACCGGGCTGCTGATGCCGGCCATGCAGGAATACCGCGAGCTCACCCGGCGCTGCCGCGAACAGAACGATCGCAACGGCATGCTGGTCAACGGCCGACTCAATGCGGCCGAGGGCGGCGCCCAGCCAGGGCGCGCCTACGGATCGCCGGGCAATGACGGCGGCTACGGATACAAGCTCACGGCGCGAGCCTGAGCCGGCGCTCAAGTGCCGGCGGTCGATGCCGATAACACTGCAGTGAACCCGCGGCGCGCGCTCGCGGCCTGACGGGGCAGGGCGCCATTTCGCGGCGCCGCCGGTTCGCGCCCGGCAGTTAGAGCCACTTCACCGGCGGAAGCACTCCGCTCAAGTCCGCACCCATCGAGCCGTTAAGTTCCTTGCTACATGACGTAGCTGGAGCAACCTCGATGTCCTTCCCGCCCAACGCCTCGAAACTCGCCGCCTACCGCAGCACGTCTGCGCACGCGGGTGTTGCGGCCGCGGATCCGCATCGCCTGATCGTGATGCTGATGGACGGCGCGCTCGAGCGCATCGCCGCGGCGCGCGGCCACATGGCCAATGGCGGCGCGGCCGAGAAGGCGCAGCTGCTGCAGCGCGCGGTGGCGATCATCGACGAGCTGCGCAACAGCCTCAACCTCAAGGCGGGCGGCGAGCTCTCTCACAACCTCGACGCGCTCTACGAATACATGTGCGTGCGCCTCACGCAGGCCAACTCCGCGAACAAGCCCGAGTGGCTCGACGAGGTGAGCCGGCTGCTGAGCGAGATCCGTTCGGCCTGGCTGCAGATCCCGGCCCAGGGCCGCGCGCAGGTGGCGCAGCGCCCATGACACTCCCGGCACGCGACGGCCTGCGCGCACGCCCACAGCTGCGCGTGATCCAGGGGACGAATGCGCCGGTGGCGCTCGGCGGCTCCGCCAACTGGCGCCGCGTGGCGAGCGCGGTGATCGCCAGCACCCACGATCTCACCCGGCACCTGCAGGAGCGGCACTGGCTGCGCGTCGACGAGGCGCTGCGCGAACGCCGCGACCTGCTCGACTGGTTCGCGCGCCTGCCGCTGGACTTCGAAGGGCGCCGCTGCCTCAAGTCGCTGTGCCAGGCGGCGGAAGAGTCCGAACGCGCCATCGCCGCGATGCTGGGCGAGCAGCGCCAGCCCCAGTAACCCTGCCCGGCGTCCTCGAATAGAATCGGCGTCATGTTCGACGGGCGCGACACCATCGTGATGTTCGACAAGCTGGCCTACGAGGACCTGCTGCCAGTGCGCTGGCGCGCGCATTCCGAGACCGTCAGCGAGGTCATGGCCGCGCAGCACCTGGTCGAGCGCAACCTGCGCGTGCTGCAGTCCTGCGATGCGCTCGAGGAACACGGCCAGATCGAGAAGGCCGAGGACGACGCGCCGCACTCGGCCGACATCATGCGGCTCGACTTCAAGCTGAACCTGCTGCTGGACCTCGCCGGGCAGCTGCTCGCCAACAGCCAGCCGCGCGTGCACCCGGTGCCGATCCGCTTCAATGCCATGGGCGCGAGCTGGAAGACCGACGAGCCGCCGCCGGCCGGCGCGCACGGCATCCTCGAGATCACGCTGCGCGAGCTCATCGTGCAGCCGCTCAGCCTGCCCGCCGAAGTCGTCGCCGGCGCGCCGCGCGGCGAAGCCTGCGTGCGTTTCCTGTGGTTAGGCGAAACGGTCGCCGATCACATCGAGAAGCTGGTGTTTCGCCGCCACCGGCGAAAGATTGCCGGCTCGCGCCAGCAGCGCGCGTGATAGCGGTATCGCGCTAGGGAAAAACCTGAAAGCGCGCGAACGCGGGAATTTTCTCTAGGGGATTCTCCCTGACAACGCACGCCAGGAATTTTGCCGCGCAAGTTTGTTAGGCGCGGCTGGAATCATTCGCCCAAAAGTTGCACTGCGCGTCACGCTTTCCTCAATCGATTGCGGACAAGATATTTCCCAGAGAGGTGATTCGTGCAGACAACCGAATGCATCGGTGCGCCAGGCGAGGGAATCGCGCGCAATGCAGAAGAACGCAGGGCCGCGATGTTCTCCAGTGACGGAGTCATGCTGCCCACAGGGACGTCGAGCGCGATCGCCGCGGTCAATCGGCTGATCCAGCAGGTGGCACCGTACGATTCGACGGTGCTCATACTAGGGGAATCCGGAACCGGCAAGGAGATCGCCGCGCGCGCCATCCACGCCGCGAGCCCGCGCCGCCAGCGTCCGTTCGTCGCGGTGAACTGCGGCGCCATCCCCGCCGAGCTGCTCGAGTCGGAACTGTTCGGCCACGAGAAGGGCTCGTTCACCGGCGCCATCACCTCGCGCAAGGGCCGGTTCGAGATCGCCGAGGGCGGCACGCTGTTCCTCGACGAGATCGGCGACATGAGCCTGCCGATGCAGGTCAAGTTGCTGCGTGTGCTGCAGGAGCGGGTCTATGAACGCGTCGGCAGCAACGCGTCGAGCGAGTGCGACGTGCGCATCATCGCCGCCACGCACCGCAACCTCGAGGAATCCATCGTGCGCGGCTCGTTCCGCGGCGACCTGTTCTACCGCCTCAACGTGTTTCCCATCGAGATGCCGACGCTGGCCGCGCGCATCGACGACCTGCCGGCGCTGATCGACGATTTCGTCGCGCTGGCCGCGGGCCGCGGCCGTCCGCGCCTGCGCCTGAAGGACGAGACGCTGGCGGCGCTGTCCAGCTACACCTGGCCGGGCAACATCCGCGAGCTGTCGAACCTCATCGAGCGCCTGGCCATCCTGTGCCCGGAACGCCCGGTGGGCATCGGCGACCTGCCGGCGCGCTATCGGCCGGCGGACTGGAGTGGCGCCGAGCTGGTCGCGCCGCAGGCCGCGCCCGGGGCCGAGATCCTCGCGGATATCGGCGTCGAAGAGGCCGAGGACGACACCGTGCTGCCGGCCAACGTCTGGAACTGCGAGGCCGAGTCGCCCACGCGGCTGCCGGAGAATGGCGTCGACCTGCGCGCGCACCTGACGCTGATCGAGCGCTCGCTCATCAGCCAGGCGCTGCAACGCTCGGGCGGCACCGTGGCCCACGCCGCGCGCCTGCTGTCCCTGCGCCGTACCACGCTCGTCGAGAAACTCCGCAAGCTCGGCATGGCCGGCGCGTAAGAGAGTGGTGTCAGGCGGGGAAAGTCGGGATAACTCCCGGCGCCCCGGCCTTCGTGCGTTTGCTGATTCGTGATGCCAGGCGCAAGCCTTCCGCGAGTTTTCCCGACTTTCCCCGCCTGACACCGCGCCGCCGCCGCGCCGCCGCGTCGGAATCCCGTCACCGGTGTGATGCGCTTCACGCGCGACGGCAGGCACAGCTCTTGCAACTGCAATCGTTGGCCGCATCGGCCAGAGAGGTTGAGGTTTCAGATGAGCACGGAACAGACATTGAGCGAGTCGCTCGAGCCGGTCGCAGTGGACGCGTCCTCGCGTCTCATCGTCGACCTGGCGCGTCGCGTGGCGGGTACCGATTGCACGGTGCTCATCGTCGGGGAGTCGGGCACGGGCAAGGAAGTCCTGGCGCGGCTCATCCATCGCGCCAGCCCGCGCGCCCACAAGCCGTTCATCGCGGTGAACTGCGCCGCCATCCCCGAGAACATGCTCGAGGCGATGCTGTTCGGCTACGAGCGCGGCTCGTTCACCGGCGCGACCAACGCGCACGCCGGCAAGTTCGAGCAGGCGCAGGGCGGCACCTTGCTGCTCGATGAAATCACCGAGATGCCCCTGGCGCTGCAGGCCAAGCTGCTGCGTGTCCTGCAGGAGCGCGAGGTGGAGCGCATCGGCGGCAGCGAGCCGAAGGCGCTGGACGTGCGTGTCATCGCCACCACCAACCGGATGCTGCGCGCCGAAGTCGCCGCCGGCCGTTTCCGTGAAGACCTCTACTATCGACTCAACGTATTTCCGCTCGCCGTGAATCCGTTGCGCGAGCGCCGCGACGACATCCTGCCCCTCGCGACACATCTCTTGCAGGTCCGCGCACGCCCCGGCGTGCGCATCCCGGCGCTGTCGGCCGACGCCGCGCACCTGTTGCTGACCTATGCCTGGCCCGGCAACGTGCGCGAGCTCGACAACCTGCTGCAGCGCGCGCTGGTGCTGGTCGAAGGCCCGGTCATCGAGGCCGAGCACATCCTGTTCGAGAAGCAGCCGACGCGTCTCGATGTGACCGGCGGCGTGCCGGCGCTGCACCAGACCATGGAGCGCGCCGAGCGCGACGTGATCCTCGAAGCGCTGCGGGCCGCGAACGGCAGCCGCCGCGAAGTGGCGGAGAAGCTCGGCATCAGCCCGCGCACGCTGCGTTACAAACTGGCGCGCATCCGCAGCGCGGGCATCGACGTGCCCGCCGCGTGAATCAGCAAGGCTGACGCTGCTGCTACCTAGCTAATTGCCGGAGACCGCAACCCATGAGCCAGATGGAAATCGATCGTGTGCTCGCGCAGATCCGCAGCATCTCCCAGGCCACCAGGCCGGGCGGTGCGGCCGGCGTGGGCAGTATCGGCGCCGGCGTCAAGAGCGCGGCCGGCATCGACAACGGCTTCGCCAAGCTGCTGAAGCAGGGCATCGACAGCGTCAATTCCACGCAGGGCAAGGCCACCGACCTCGCCAACAAGTTCGAGCGCGGCGTGCCGGGCGTCGAACTACCGCAGGTCATGCTCGAGATGCAGAAGGCCAACGTGTCGTTCCGCGCGTTGACCGAGGTACGCAACAAGTTCGTCGAGGCGTACCGCGAAATCATGAACATGCCGTTGTAGTGAAGCGGCGCAAGGACCCATTCGATGGCTGAACCAACTCTTTCCGGGCAACGCGTCCTCACGGGCCTGAAGCCGCTGCTGCTGCTGGTCGGCGTGGCCGCCGCAGTCGCCGCCGGCGTCGGCGTGATGCTGTGGTCCGTGGGGCCTACCTACAGCCTGCTGTATTCGAACCTCGCGCCCGAAGATGCGGCGCAGGTCACCCAGGCGCTCGACAGCGCCCGCATTCCCTACAAGCTCGAGGACGGCGCGGGCTCGATCTCCGTGCCGGCCGACCAGCTTGCCTCCGCGCGCATGAAGCTCGCGGCGCAGGGCCTGCCCGAGGGCGGCGGCGGCGTCACCGCGATGACCAAGGATCCCGGCTTCGGCGTCAGCGCCTTCATGGAGAGCGCGCGCTACCAGCACGCCCTGGAAACCGAGCTGGCGCGCACCATCGCATCCCTGCAGAACGTGCAGGGCGCGCGCGTGCATCTCGCCATGGCGCGCCAGTCGGCGTTCGTGAGCGATCGGCGTCCCGGTTCCGCCTCGGTGTTCCTGCAGATCAAGGCCGGGCGCCGGCTCGATGACGAACAGGTGCAGGCCATCGCGAACCTGGTGGCGTCGAGCATCCCGGAACTCGCCGCCTCGCAGGTGACGGTGGTCGACCAGGCCGGGCGCCTGCTGTCGGCGCCCAACACCGACAGCGATCTCGCCATGCGCGACAAGATGTTCGAGTTCGCGCATCGCCTCGAAGAATCCTATGCCACGCGCATCCAGGAGCTGCTCACGCCGCTGGTCGGTCCCGGGCGCGTGCGCGCCCAGGTGGTCGCGCAGGTCGACATGTCGACCACCGAGCAGACGCGCGAGCAGTACAACCCGCAGGGCCAGGTGGTGCGCAGCGAATCGGTCGCCGAAGAGGCGGCGCGCAACGGCGCCGGCACGGCCGGCGGAGTCCCGGGCGCGCTCACCAACCAGCCGCCGACCCCAGGCGTGGCATTGCCGCCGGGCGCATCGCCGGCCGTCGCGCAGTCGGGCGCCAATGCCCCGGCCAACGCGAACGCCAAGCCGGGCACTGCGCCCAACAACTCCGACTCCACGCAGGTGACGGGTCCCGATTCGACGTCGCGCCAGACCACGCGCAACTACGAGATCGACCGCACCATGGCCTACACGCGCAGCCCGGCCGGCACGGTCAAGCGGCTGTCGGTGGCGGTGCTCATCGACAACCTGCGCACCACGGGCGAGGACGGCAAGGTCATCGAGACCCCGCTGCCCGCCGACCAGCTCGAACGCCTCACCGCGCTGGTGCGCGATGCCGTGGGCTTCGATGCCGCGCGCGGCGACAGCGTCAACGTGGTCAACTCCTCGTTCCGCGGCGAAGTGCCGGTGGACGAGGGCGAACTCGAGTCGATCCCGTTCTGGGAGCGCGCCTGGGCACAGACCCTCGCGAAGGTCCTGGGCGGCGTGATCGTGCTGCTGATCATCATCTTCAGCGTGCTCAAGCCGCTGACGCGCGGCTTGCTGCAGGCGGCCCGCAACCCCGGTCCGCGTGGCGGCGGTGCGCTGGCGCTGGCCGCGGCTGGCGCGGCCGAAGGTCCGCCGGAAGCGCCCGCGATCGCGTACGAGCAACAGGTCGCGCAGGCCCGCGGCCTGGTCACCGCCGATCCCAAGCGCGGCGCGCAGGTCGTGAAGTCGTGGGTGGCCAACGATGAGTGAGCTGGCAAAAGCCAAGCGCACCGGCGTCGAGCGCGCGGCCATCCTGCTGCTGACGCTGGGTGAAACCGAGGCCGCCGAGATCCTCAAGCATCTCGGCGCCAAGGACGTGCAACGTCTCGGCCGCAGCATGGCCGAGCTCGCCAACGTGTCGCGCGAGGAAGTGCGCGGCGTGCTGGGTGAATTCACCTCGGCGGTGGAGAGCCAGACTTCGCTCGGCGTCGCCAACGAGGAGTTCGTGCGCAAGGTGCTGGTCAACGCGCTCGGCGCCGAGAAGGCCAACAGCCTCATGGACCGCATCGCACTCGGCAACGCGCGCAAGGGCCTGGATGCGCTCAAGTGGATGGACCCGCGCGCGGTCGCGGACCTGGTGCGCACCGAGCATCCGCAGATCGTCGCCATCATCCTTTCCTACCTCGGCGCCGAGCAGGCGGCCGAAGTGCTGGCCGTGCTGCCCGACGCGATGCGCTCGGACCTCGTGGTGCGCATCGCCACGCTCGACGGCATCCAGCCCTCGGCGCTGGCCGAGCTCGACGAGGTCATGGAGAAGCAATTCGCCGCCAGCGGCGGCGCGGCCACGAGCTCGGTGCTCGGCGGCTTGCGCATCGCGGCCGAGATGGTCAACCTCATGGACTCCTCGGTGGGCACCTCGCTGATGAACGACATCGGCAAGAGCGACGAGGCGTTGTCGCAGAAGATCCAGGAACTGATGTTCGTGTTCGACGACCTGCTCGAGATCGACGACCGCGGCATGCAGGAACTGCTGCGCCAGGTCCCGGCCGACAAGCTGCTCATCGCGCTCAAGGGCGCGGACGAAACCTTCAAGGCGAAGGTGTTCAAGAACATGTCGCAGCGCGCCGCCGAAATGCTCAAGGGCGATCTCGAGGCCAAGGGCCCGGTGCGCCTCTCGGACGTCGAGGCGGCGCAGAAGGAAATCCTGCTCGCCGCCCGCAAGCTCGCCGACGAGGGCACGATCCAGCTCGGAGGCAAGGGCGAGCAGTATGTCTGATCCCGATCGCGCATCGCCCGCCGATGTGTCGCGCTGGGATCTGCCCACGGTCGAAGGCGCGCCGCTGCCACGCCCCGGCGCCAAGGGCGTCAACGTCATGCACCTCACGCTCGTGGAACGCGAGGCGTGGGACCACGGTTACAAGGACGGCCACGTCGAGGGCGTGAAGAAGGGCGAGGCCGAGCTCGCCAAGCGCATGGCCGAGGTGAACGTGAAGGTCGCGGCGCTGGAGGCCATCCTCGGCACGCTGGCGCGCCCGCTGGACGAGCTCGATGCGCAGGTCGAGGCCGAGCTCACCCGGCTGACGCTCACCATCGCCAAGCACCTGGTGCGGCGCGAGCTCAAGATCGACCCGACCCAGGTCATCGGCATCATCCGCCACACGCTGGGCCTGCTGCCGCTCGGCTCGCGCAACATCAAGATCCACCTGCATCCCGACGACGCGGCCATCGTACGCGACAAGCTGGCTCGCGCCACCGGCGAGCAGGAATGGCAGCTCGCCGAGGATCCGCTCATGGCGCGCGGCGGCTGCCGCATCACCACCGACAATTCCAGCGTCGACGGCCGCTTCGAGACGCAGGTGGCCGCGGCGCTGTCCGGGCTGCTGGGCGACGATCGCGCCGAGCGCGTCACCGGCGAAGCGGCCGGCCAGGAGCGCAACGAATGAATGGCGTGCGTGAACTGCGCGCCCAGCGCGCCCGCGGCTGGGCCGAACGCATGGCGCGCCAGGTGGCGCGCGCGCAGCAGCTGCCGGCGCCGCCGGTGGAAGGCTCGCTCACGCGCATGGTCGGGCTCGCGCTCGAGGCCTCCGGCTGCCAGGCGGCGGTCGGCGACGTCTGCGACCTGCTGAACAACGACGGCACCCGCGTCGAGGCCGAAGTCGTCGGCTTCGCCGGCGACAAACTGTTCCTCATGCCCACGGGCGAAGTGCACGGCCTCGCGCCGGCCGCGCGCGTGGTGCCGCGGCAGCGCGCCGGCAGCGTGCCGGTGGGCCCGGGCCTGCTGGGCCGCGTGATCGACGGCAATGGCGTCCCGCTCGACGGCCTCGGGCCCATCCAGTCGGAGGAGCGCGTCAAACTACTGGGCCAGGCCATCAACCCGCTCGAGCGCCACCCGATCGACACGCCGCTCGACGTGGGCGTGCGCTCGTTGAACGCGCTGCTGACCGTGGGGCGCGGCCAGCGCATCGGCCTGTTCGCGGGCTCCGGCGTCGGCAAGTCCGTGCTGCTCGGCATGATGGCGCGCTACACCTCGGCCGACGTGATCGTCGTCGGGCTGATCGGCGAGCGCGGCCGCGAAGTGAAGGAGTTCGTCGAGCGCATCCTCGGTCCGGAGGGCCGCCGGCGCTCGGTGGTGGTGGCGTCGCCGGCCGACAATCCGCCGCTGATCCGCCTGCACGGCGCGTGGCTGGCGACCTCGATCGCCGAATATTTCCGCGAGCGCGGCCTGTCCGTGCTGCTGATCATGGATTCGCTGACGCGCTTCGCGCAGGCGCAGCGCGAGATCGGGCTTGCCATCGGCGAGGCGCCGGCCACCAAGGGCTATCCACCGTCGGTGTTCGCGCGCCTGCCGGCGCTGGTGGAGCGCGCCGGCAACGGCTCGAAGGGCAAGGGCTCGATCACCGCCTTCTACACCGTGCTCACCGAGGGCGACGACCAGCAGGACCCGATCGCCGATTCGGCGCGCGCCATTCTCGACGGGCACGTGGTGCTGTCGCGGCGCATCGCCGAGGCCGGTCAGTACCCGGCGGTGGACATCGAGGCCTCGGTGAGCCGCGTGATGCACGAGATCATCCCGCACGAGCACGCCGAGCTGGCGCGCCGCTTCCGGCAGACGTTGGGGATCTACCAGCAGAATCGCGACCTCATCAACATCGGCGCCTACCAGAAGGGCAGCGATGCGCGCATCGACCAGGCCATCGAGCTGTGGCCGGCGATGCAGAAGTTCCTCATGCAGCAGATCCACGAGCGCGTCAGCCATGCGGACGCCGTGAATGCGCTGCGCCAGTTGTTTCCCGCCGCGCCCGCGGCAGCCTCCAAACGCGCGCCAGGCGCATAAGCAGGACCCATGAAGCGATCCGACCGACTCGACGTCGTACAACAAGTGGCCTCGCGCAACGAGCGCGAGCGCGCGGAGCGTGTCGGCGCCGCCGAGCGGCACCTGGTCGAGATGCAGCAGAAGCTCGCGGCGCTCGAGAAATACCGCACCGAGTACGAAGCCGGTTTCAAGGCGCGTGCCGGGTCGGGCGTCGACGTGGTCGGCATGCGGGATTTCCAGACGTTTCTCGCCAAGCTGGGCGAGGCGCTGACGCAGCAGCGGGAGCTGGTGACGCTGGCGCAGCGCGCGCTCGACACCGAGCGCTCGAGCTGGCGCGAAGCCGCGCAGCGCGCGCACGTGGTGGAGACGCTGGCCGAGCGCTGGCAGTCCGAGGAGCTGCGCGCCGCCACGCGGCGCGACCAGAACGAAAGCGACGAGCTGTCGCAGCAGCGCGCCAACAAGCGGGAGCGATGATGATTTCCACTGCACGCCTGGCGGCGACCTCGGCGGGTGCCGGCGCCGGCGCCAATCAACCGGCTGCGCAGGCTTCGGATGCGCCGGCGGCGCCGTTCGACTCGGTACTGGCGCTGGAGACACTGGCCGCGGAAGCCAATGCCGCGCAGCTCGATCTCGCCGCGGCCGCCTGCCCGGAGGGTGGGCTGGAAGAATTGCAGGACGAGCTGCTGGGCGATGACGACCGGGACACGGATGAGGGCGATGACGTCGCGCTCGGGCCGTTGGCGCTGCTGGGCATGCTGGTGGACGTGGCGGCGGCCCTGACGCCGGCTGCTTCCGCGCAGTCCGGCGATGGCGCGGCCGATACCCTCGATGACGCGCTTTCCGGTGGCGGCAAGCCGGGCGCCGACGGCGCGCAGCTCGCGCTGCCGTTGGGTACGTCGCAGGCGGATGGTTCCGGTAGTTCGGCCGATGCGAGCGCGGCGGCGGGGCTGCTGGCCGTCGCGGCGGACGGGACCGGCAACCGCGATTCCTCGACGGACGCGACGCGTCCGGCGGATGCACTGGGCCGCGCCGCCGAATGGATGACGCACGGCGTGCGCCACGCGGCGGCCACGGATCATGCGCCGCTCGCCACGCACGTGCGCGATCCGCGCTGGGCCGAGGAGTTCGGCACGCGCATCGCGCTCATGGTGCGCGGCGGTGAATCGTCGGCCTCGCTGCAGCTCACGCCCGTGGACCTCGGGCCCATGGAAGTCAGCATCACCGTGAAAGATGGCCAGGCGAGCGTGCACTTCGGCGCCGCCCAGGCCGAGACCCGCCAGCTGATCGAAGCGTCAATTCCACGACTGCGGGAAATGCTCGCCGCGCAGGGCTTCAACCTGATGGATGCGAGCGTCTCGCAAGGGTTTTCCCGGCAGGCCCGTCCCGACGCCCCGCGCGTCTCCCAGCACGCCTCCGAACCCGAAGCCGAAACCCGCGCCGCGACCCGCGTCGAATCCACCCGCCTGCTGGACACCTACGCATAGAGAAATGGGGTCAGACCCCATTTGCTAGGAAATGGGGTCTGACCCCATTTCCGTTCCGTCAAAGAACCGGCGGGGACGGGGGGCGAATCGTGATCGTCCTCACACTAAACGGCGTGGCACGACCGTTGCACTGCCTCCCTCAATCGAATGCGTCGATGGGGCGAAGGACACGTGCATGGCTGACGAAGAAGTACTCGATGGCGAAGAAGGCGCCGGGCAACCCGGGAAGGGTGGCAAGGGCCTGATCATCGCGATCGTCGCGCTGCTGGTTCTCGGCGGTGGCGGCGCGGGCGCGTGGTTCGCCTTCAACGGCGGCAAGCACGATCCCAAGGACAAGAGCGCCAGGCACGAAGAGGGCCCGAAGCTCCCGCCGCGCTACGTCAACCTCGATCCGCCGTTCGTGGTGAATTTCGAAGCCGAGACCGTGGTGCGCTTCCTGCAAGTCACCATCGGCGTGATGACGCGCGATCCGGCGATCGAGACCATCGTCAAGGACAACGACCCGCGCGTGCGCAACGACCTGCTGATGATCCTCGCCAACCAGAGCTACGAGACCGTCTCCACGCTCGAGGGCAAGGAGAAGCTGCGCGAGCGCTGCCTCGAGAGCGTGCGCAACATCGTCAAGGAAAACGGCGGCGACGCGAAGAAGCTCGAAGCCCTGTATTTCACCGCGTTCGTGATGCAGTAGGTGGGCGATGAGCGGCCAGGAAGTACTCAACCAGGATGAAATCGACGCGCTGCTCAACGGCGTGGACGCGGGCGTGGTCAACACCGAGCCGGCGCCCGACCCGGGAGTCGCGCGCCAGTACGACTTCTCGCGCGAGATGCGCATCGTGCGCGGCCGCATGCCGACGCTCGAGATGGTCAACGAACGCTTCGCGCGCCAGCTGCGCGTCACGCTGTACAACCTGCTGCGCCGCACGGTCGAGATGTCCGTCGGCCAGATCAGCATGAAGAAGTTCAGCGAGTACACGCACTCGCTGGTGCTGCCCATCAACCTGAACCTGGTGAAGGTGCACCCGCTGCGCGGCTCGGCGCTGTTCGTGCTCGACCCGAAGCTGGTGTTCGCCATCGTCGACAACTTCTTCGGCGGCGTCGGCCGCCACGCCAAGATCGAAGGCCGCGAGTTCACCGCCACCGAGATGCGCGTGATCCACATGCTGCTGCGCGGCGCCTTCGCCGACATGAAGGAAGCCTGGCAGCCGATCGCCTCGATCGACGTCGAGTACCAGCACTCGGAGATCAACCCGAATTTCGCCAGCATCGTCACGCCGTCCGAGGTGGTGGTGGTGTGCCCGTTCCAGATCGAGCTCGACGGCGGCGGCGGCGCGCTGCACGTCGTGCTGCCGTACTCGATGATCGAGCCGCTGCGCGAAGTGCTCGATTCCGGCGTGCAATCCGATCGCGCCGAGCAGGACGAACGCTGGCTGGCCTCGCTCAAGGACTGCCTGCAGGACGCCGAGGTGGAACTGACCACGATGCTTGGCCACGGCAGCATCACGCTGTCGCAACTCGTCTCGATGCGCCCGGGCGACGTCCTGCCCTGCGACTTCGCCGGCAAGGCCACGGTGGCCGCCGAGGGCGTGCCGCTGTTCCGCGGCGCGTTCGGCGTGTCGCGCGGCCAGCAGTGCGTGCGCTACGAAAGCCGCATCCGCCGTCCCGGGCCGACCGCCACGGATACCGCGCTGCTGCGAAAGAAAACCTGAGGTGACCCGATGAATGCCAAGTCCGAAGCGGCGCTGCCGCAGAATGCCGACGACGCCGCGCGCGACGTCAATCTCGAAGTGATTCTCGATGTGCCGGTGACGCTGTCGATGGAAGTCGGCCGCACGCGCATCGCCATCCGCAACCTGCTGCAGCTCAACCAGGGCAGCGTCGTGGAACTCGACCGCGCCGCGGGCGAGCCGCTCGACGTGTTCGTCAACGGCACGCTGGTGGCGCATGGCGAGGTGGTGGTGGTCAACGAGAAGTTCGGCATCCGCATCACCGACGTGGTGAGCCCGGCCGAACGCATCCGCAAGCTCAAGTAAGCCCGGATGGCCCAGTCCACGCTGTTCGCCGCACCCGACGCGGCCGCGCATGGCAGCACCGCGGGCGGAGCGCTCGAGGTCACGCTGGCGCTGCTGCTGGTCGTCGGCCTGATCGCCTTCCTCGCCTGGGGTTTGCGCCGCATGCGCGGCTTCGGCGGCGGCAGCCACGATCGGATCCAGGTGCTGGCCGACCGCTCGGTGGGCCCCAAGGAGCGCTGCGTGCTGGTGCGCGTCGGCGACACCGACATCCTCGTGGGCGTGGCGCCGGGCTCGGTGAGCACGCTGCATGTATTCCCGGCCGGTGCCAACACCGAGGCGCCGCCCGCGCCGCCGGCGAAAACCCCGCTGCCCAACTTCAAGGACCTGCTGATGCGGAGCCTTGGAAAATGAACCGGGGCCCCATGGCTCGCCTGTCGATGGCGCTGCGCCGCCCGCGCAGCGCGCTCATGGCGCTGGCCTTCATGCTGGTCCCGGTTTTCGGCCATGCCGCCACCGGCCTGCCGGCGGTCACCGTCACCAACAACGCGGGCGGTGGCCAGACCTATTCGCTGACGCTGCAGATCCTGATCCTGATGACGGTGCTGACGCTGCTGCCCGCCATCATGCTGATGATGACGGCGTTCACGCGCATCGTGATCGTGCTCGCCATCCTGCGGCAGGCCATCGGCGCCGGCCAGACACCGCCCAACCAGGTGCTGGTGGGCCTCGCGCTGTTCCTCACGCTGTTCGTCATGGCGCCGGTGGTGACGAAGATCAACGCGGACGCCGCGCAGCCTTATCTCGCCGACCAGATCGACGCCACCGTGGCGCTGGAGCGCGCGCTCACGCCGCTCAAGGGCTTCATGCTCGAGCAGACGCGCGAGTCGGACATCGCGACCTTCGTGCGCATCTCGGGCGGCCACGGCTTCGCCAAGCCCGAGGACGTACCGCTCAACATCCTGGTGCCGGCCTTCGTCACCAGCGAGCTCAAGACCGCGTTCCAGATCGGCTTCCTGCTGTTCATCCCCTTCGTGATCATCGATCTCGTGGTCGCGAGCGTGCTCATGTCGATGGGCATGATGATGCTCTCGCCGGTGCTGATCTCGCTGCCGTTCAAGATCATGTTGTTCGTGCTCATCGACGGCTGGTCGCTGGTCATGGGCACGCTCGCGCAGAGCTTCTTCAGGTGACCCACGAATGACTCCCGAAACCGTAGTCACCGTCGGCCGCCATGCGCTCGAGATGACGCTGATGCTCGCGGCGCCGCTGCTGCTGACCGCGCTCGCCGTGGGCCTGATCGTCGGCATCTTCCAGGCGGCCACGCAGATCAACGAGATGACCCTGTCGTTCATCCCCAAGCTACTGGCGATGGCGGCGATGCTGGCGATCACCGGTCCGTGGATGTTGCGCACGCTGGTCGAGTACACGCGCAACCTGATCGAAAGCATCCCCGGGATGATCGGGTAGGGCGCCGGGACGAACATGCCCATCGCGCTGACAACCGGACAGATCGAAGGCTGGGT